>CAZLZE010000048.1:0-35306 GCA_964563935.1 uncultured Phycisphaerae bacterium
AGGGCTACCAACTGGCGACCGAGCCGACGCTGGAGAAGGGATTGTTCACCTCCCGATGGTTCCTGATCGGCCAGGTCGAATTCGAACTGGCTTTGGGCATCTTTCTCCTCAGCGGCCTCTACAAACGCCTCGTCTGGCTGGTGACGTTGGTCTGCTTCGTCGGGTTTTCGTGCGTCACGCTGTACAAGGGTCTTTCCGGCGAGGCTTCCTGCGGATGCTTCGGGAAAGTGGAGATCAGTCCGTGGTACACGCTCGCGTTCGACATCTGTGCTGTTCTGGCGATGCTGGCGTTTCGTCCTGGAAGGATCGATACCCATCCCATGCGACCCGGCTGGGGAAGGCTTGCGGGTCTGGGAGCATTCGTTCTTGCCGTGGCCGTTTCCGGCGGCTGGACCATGGCCAATTACCAGCCTGCCGTTCTCGACTCCGACGGCGATCTGACTGGAGACGGTGAGATCGTCGTCCTGGAACCGGAGAAGTGGATTGGAAAGAGGTGCCCTCTGTTAAGATACGTCGATATAACTGAGAATTTGACCCAAGGCAAATGGCTGGTCCTCCTGTACCATCACGAGTGCGTTAGGTGCCGAGAGGCGATTCAGGTACTACAAAAGCT
The DNA here is from genome assembly GCA_964563935.1 of uncultured Phycisphaerae bacterium. Classification (GTDB taxonomy): domain Bacteria; phylum Planctomycetota; class Phycisphaerae; order JAAYCJ01; family JAAYCJ01; genus JBAZZQ01. Next base: position 614 of record CAZLZE010000048.1, read on the forward strand.
CTCCAAGAACTTACGAGCAAATAAAATCATAACTCACATTGCTTTAATCGACATGCCACCTTACTCTGACCAGCTTATTTCATCACGCAACCCTTCGGATGAGATCCACGGGCGACTTGATAATCATGTATCATGGTTCGCAGCAACACCGGTGCTATTCTTATTGGAGAACGGTATTGTTCGGAGAGCATGGCGATCTGGGGCACCGGACCTACTAGAGCTTGTTGACGCGATAGTAATGAAGTTGATAAAATCCAGTAGATTTCGAGACGGTATTGTGCTTCACCAAATGGCACATTGTGAAGAAGGGGTCACCCAAAATGCATGATTTAAGGTGGTATTATGTGACACACAAAAGCACAACACCCGTGACAAGGGCTTCGCATGTTACAGCATTGGTTACCCTTGTCCTTGCCGTATCACTGGCAGATGCCTCACCAAGAGTTGCTCTTGAACAGGACAATATTGACCTGGGGTTGTTGCAGACCGATAAGGTGCAACGGAAGGTAATCACTATCAGCAATCGAGGAAATGACTCGCTTAATCTCGATTTGCGAGGATCTACCTGTGGATGTGTGAGCGTGGAGAAATACCCCAAAACTGTACTCGCGGGCCGAAGTGAAGATATTCATCTTCTGATCGATCCGATCGGCAAGCAGAAGGGGAGCCAGATTCAGAAATTACTATTTACGACAAATGATCCTGCGAGAAAGGAAATTACCATAACAGTACTCTGGCGGGCAGGACGCGAAGACGTGAATGTTTCTCCGACAGCGATAAGGGTCGAAGTATCACGGGATGATCTCTTGAAGTCTCAAGGAGACTCCAGGAATTCGATCATAATCGCCGATTTTTGGAGTAAACGGTTGAATATCACGAATATTGAAACCAGCACGCATTTGCAGACGTGCTTCTATGACATCCTTTTTAGGTGTCCTGCCGGCGGGGAAACTCACATATTTCGCCTTGATACTTGCCTCCTGCCCTCAACGCCCGTTGGTCCATTTAACGAATGGATTCGCTTGCGAACGAATCATCCGAAGTTCCCAATAATGACGATTCATATTACAGGGGAGTTCAAAGGCACCATAAGTATAGAACCTTCGGTACTGTTGTACAGAGACTCAACTGCCAGTGGGTTGGAAGCAAGACGAGTCAAAATCACGACCGCCAAAACGGATGCAAAAATCAAGTTGGGCCAGACAATATGTCCTGACCGCTGGATCGTTGCTCAAAACGTGTCGGTTAGCCCTCAAAGAATTGACATTGAGGTATCATTGGACCCGAATGCACTTAGCACTGAGGAAGCGAAGAAACGAGTTCTTAAGTCGGAAATGGAGATATCTGTTCTCGAGCCGGAAAAGTTTTCGAAAAAGGTAGAGATAATTGTCATTCGGCATTGAATAATGGAGATCTGGCGGCTGAAAGTGCATGCAGGATGCTGAAGATGTCTAGATATGAGAGATTGAATTGGCTGGCCCGCCCACCGCCTAGAGTGTAGCATCAGAGATGGTCTGAATTGCCTCATTGGTAAGAATGGTCGTTATTTTAAGGAGTCAGCAAATGCGCGATGCACGAAATAAACGGGTTTCTTTGATGCTTTTGATAGGCCTTTGTGTAGCCACCTTGGGTACCTCCACCGAATCCGTGTTTGCCTATGCGAATGACTGTAGTGCGTGGGCAGGCCCTTGTTCCCAGACTTGTATTATCTACTATATTCGAGACTTCATTTTTCCGGAGACAGCATCTCCGTCATCATCACAGCAGTGCCAGGTTCAGAGAACAGTTATGCCAGTGATTAGCAGCCAAGGCTGTGGCGAGGTGTGGGCCGCTGGTTTTTCGGATTGTCCTGTTCAAACGGGCTGGTCGGGAACGCGGACATCATCAATGTGTAACCCCATGTAGAATGGCTTGCTCCATTGTGTGGTAGCCGAGCTTCAGCTTAGCTCGGCTACTGTCCTTAGCTTCAGGGGCAACGCAGGCATTATATATTTGGCACAAGAGGTGGAACAATGGACCTTATATCTCGCACAAGTTGGATAACATGCTGGCTGGTTGGGATGGCAATAGCCAGCTCTAGCACAACAGAGCGGAGTAATGACAACCGAGACACTATAGCCCTTATCGCAGAAGCAAATAGAGCTAATAGATGCGTCCTGCGTTCTTTCGATTGTTCGTACATGTTCGAATTTACATATCCAGAAGATAAAGGGACGGCCATCGTGGAAGGCGCCAAACCCACCATTTCCAAGAGCGGCCGTTTTGCCTTCAAAGGGGCACAGGAGTGTTGTCGAGAGACGTTCAGGGAAGGTCCTGCCGTAGCCTATGTGCGCAATGGAACCCAGAGAAAAAAGCGGACCAAGGATGCAGACAGCCCGGGACTTGTGATAACAGGATCGACGGAAGAGAGTGGTGTCCGCCCAGGAACTCCGGACCCCTGGACGGTGGTCGATGAAGGACTGTCAACAGTTCTCGACAGAATGCCGGAATCAAGAGGTAGGGTCGTTGCAGTTGAAGATAACGTTGAATGGAGCAGCAGGAAATGTATCAAGGTTACGGTTGAGATCCCGACAACACTTCCGGATGGAACAAAGGAGTCTACTCCACTCATACTATGGTATTCCGTTAATGACGGGTACTTGCCGATACGCTATGAACTAAGATGGAAGGGGCACGGCCAGTGGCCGGAGACCCATGGGTGGGGTGAAGTAAGGACGATCAAAAAGTATGACGCTGACGGGACCGCAGTCTATGTACCCTTGGATTTGTACGAAGAAGTTCGCCATGAAGGAAGGTTGACGCGAAAGAAGTCTTACAGAGTGAATGATAGTTCCGTTCGTATCAATACAGAGCTTCCGGATGAACTATTTCAGATAAAGATTGAGCCAGAGGATCAAGTCATTAACAAAGATATTGATCTGGAAGTTCAAGGGCCATCAAAACAAGGAAGGCAGCTTCTCAGTGATCTGTACGCCGATCGCGCTGTGCGGGAACTGGAGCGTACTCCTACAGCAGCGCCCACAACTCCAACAGTACCCGTGACTACAACAGCATCCATAGCCCTGAGGACAATTACTCTCTGTGGGGATGTGTCATTGGATCTCGTGTACATTCCTGCGGGTACATTCACAATGGGTAGTCCTGATGATGAAATAGGCTACGCACCTTCAGTTTTATCGCGAATCAAGAGTGAAGGACGACCAATGCGACCTAAGGGTGAATCCCGAAGTGTTAAGAACATAACCAAGGGATTCTATATGGGCAGGTATGAAATAACCTGCAAGCAGTTCCGTTGTTTTCGCCCAAACTGGGTTTTTCTCCCTTATGAAGGACGAAAGTGGGACCGGGATGACTATCCCGTGACTGTAAGCTGGAACGAAGCTATAGAGTTCTGTAAGTGGTTGAGCAAGAAAACCGGTATGACTGTACGACTTCCGCATGAATATGAATGGGAATACGCCTGCCGTGCCGGAACCCAAGGCAGATTCTATTGGGGTGATTCAGAACAAGAGGCAGGCAAATATGGAAATATTGCTGACCGGTCGTATAACCGAAGTTGGCCTGGACGAGTTGAGCACTTCAATACTGAAGATGGACATGACTTCGTTGCTCCAGTGGGTCGGTACTTGCCCAACAAGTTCGGCCTTTACGACATGATTGGTAACGAGGGAGAATGGACACAAGATCCCTACATGGACGACGTGCAGAGCGGCGGAGATATCAGGACCAAGAAATCATTAGGATATGTGTGCCGGGGTGGAAACTGGCAATCGGACATCATGCTGGCAAGATGTGCTTCTCGATCTTTTGGAGGACCAGGAGAAGGTGATGGCAGCAATGGATTTCGGGTCGTGGTCGAAAACGTCTCTGCCGTTTCCTCGCCCCCTGTTAGTATGAGGGGTAACGTCCATCAGAACTCACGTAAAATTGTATGGTTCGGAATTATTCTCTCGATTGCCTTGGGCCTGACTGTAATATGGTTCCTCCGACGAAAACTCAGTAGCGACAATAGGGGTATGTAGCATACCGTTCTTCAGTTGGATGCCCCGGTGGGGTGGGTTTCTTAACCCGCCGTCTTCTCTGCCCTGTTTCTTCCTTTGGTCGGCTCAATGTTTTGCGAAGTACTGTTGCGGAAGGGACTTACGGGAACGACAGGTGGGAGAGCCTCGCCGTAACTCCGCAAGCCCGACACAGGGATATGGTTCAGGACAGGTCCGAAAATCCTTTTTATATCAAGTCCACTCAGTTCGGACGTAGGGGCTAATTGTGCCATCGCTCCTGTTGTCCCCTTGATGACCCGGTCGGGCATGGTTTGGGGTCCAAGAGGTACGGCGGAACTAAATCAACTTCGTATTAGACCTGTTTTTCCCTTGTGGACTTTCGTTGCTCTGATTATAATCCTAAGGTCGGTACTGCTAGGCAGTTAAATGCTTGCACTCACTCTCTGCCTCCGGTAAAATATAACCGAAGAGGCAGGCCCGCGTGACTGGACGAACCGAGTTGCTAGGAGCGAACGAATGACCAGGATGAAATCCAACCCTTTTCTTGCAATGGGATTATGCTGCCTTCTAGGACTTGTCCTCGGAGGATGCGCACCGTTTGATTTCTTCAATCACGATTTCCTGAACGAGTTTCAGCCGCTCGGCATAACGTCGCTCAATACGCTCCAAGGCGCCGGGCCGATCAACCTTGTTCTGGAAAATCTCAGTGAAGAGGCCCGCCATCAGGAGACCGCGGTCTTTACAATTTACTACATCGATGCCCAGGGTAATCAGCAGACGGTTACGACCAAACCCCTCAAAGCCGTTCCGGTCGACAAACGGGATCCATCCAAGGCGAACTTTGATCCGTCATACCGGACAATTGTGGTGCTTGACTGCGGTGTTCGGGAAATCTGGTTTAGTGGCACCGTGTATCGAACGCGTTTTGTAGGTCAGGAGGAAACCGTCGATCTGGGTAACCAACAGAGCGTGGACATCAGCTACACCACATCTTACATTGTCCGCACGCCGTCGGATCTGAGCGTGCCTGCGACCAAGATGACAACGACGGATTTTGAGGCACTCTCAGCCGTCCAGATGCCGCCCTTCCACCTCCAGCAGACCAAGCACTTCAAGTGCGGCGATATCATCGTGGTCGGATTGCTGGATCAGCGAACGGGGAACCAGACGATTGATCTTGTGGACTTCGATGACGAGATCACGTACACAGACTTGAACAGCCTGAGCGAGCAGTATTACCACATCGACCCGAACGATCCGAATTCGCCGGCGAACTCGAATGTACGGTATGGCCGATGGATCTTCGACCCCGCCCACTCCTTCTTCTTTGAAGAATACGTATATCCCAAGGGATACATCATCATTCCGCTGACGGTGCCGAATATGGAAGGGATCGACCAGGCCTTTGATATTCTGGTCCAGATGGCGGCCCAGTTCGCGGGTGATCTTCCCTCTCAGGTGACGCCGAAACGCAGGATTCCGTGAGTGGAAAAGGAGAATCGCAACATATGAAAATGATGGCCACATATAAAGTTGTCTTTCTGGTCGCGATGGCGGGACTAATGTCACTGGGCACGTCCTGCGCCCCCGATCAGCTTTTCAATGCCAGCTTCCTGGCGGACACGGGATTGCAGGTTGGTACCGCGGATCGTCAGGTGGCTCCGGACCTGCCTCAGTTTCTCGTTCTCAAAGCCGTCAATCAAACCACATACCCCGCCAAGATCATGGTCACGATCAAGCGGGCCCAGGTGGATGAGGGTCTTGAGGTTGTGTTGGCTCCGACCCAGACGGTGGGTAAACTGGTCGAGAACTGCAACTCGGCGAACAATCCGGTGTTGAGCCTTTTCGTACCTCTTCTGAACGCCGGCAGCGACAGTACGAACCAGGTCCCGATTCCGATCGGACAGGTGTTCGTGACGGTGGACGGACTGCCCGTGCTCATCCCGGCGTCGGAACTTCCGGGAGCGCTGAATGTTCGCCAGCATTTCAACTGCGGCGATACTGTGGAATTCGTTATTCATACCAGCTTCACAGATACCAACCGATACCAGGTGAGCGCGGTTGTCTACCGAGGGGATCTGCAGCCATAGTGAGCAAGATGGAGAAAACGCAATGACAAGAGACCAGCATAACAAGATTTCAGCCGCGATTTTGACCCTGATTGTTCCCATTCTCTTCGCCGCTTTGGTCGGGTGCGGGGCGCCGGATATCGGGATGAACCCGTATCTTCTCTTGACGAAGATTGACGATGTGGACCACACAAATTTCTTCATCGCGACGTACGACTCCATGATAGGAGCCGGGCTGACGTCTTTAACCCAGGAGGAAATCGAAGCGATCAGTGAAGAAAGCAATTCGTCATCCTCCACATCCGACGACGAGTGACAACAAAGGGCCAGGCATGAATGGAACCGGCAAGGAAAAGGTGACCATCAAGATCCCCAAGGAGCTCTACGCCAACCTTCAGGATATGATCAAGGATACCGGGTTCGGTTCCGTGACTGAGTTTATCGTTCATGTGCTTCGCGATGTGGCCAGTGGGGGCGCACTGCAGACAGAGGCCGAGGGAGGAAAAGGGTTGTCGCCTCAGGAGATCGAACTCGTCCGCAAACGATTAAAAGCCTTGGGGTATATCGAATAATCTCACCTTTTTTCCGCAAAAACATTCACTTCTCGCAATGATACGGAAGTTGTTCTTCCCCTTTTTTGGCCCCGGCTGTAAGATAAAAAAAGAAACGTGTGGAAGGTGTTGTTCTTACTTGACGGTTTGACACACCTTTCACACGTTTTTTTACAAACAGGGCAAAATCAGACGCTGCTTAGTTTTTTCTTCGCAGCAGCAGTCCGCCGAGCATCAAGAGGCCCATCGTTGCCGGTTCGGGGACTTCCGTGATCGTCACGGCCAGGCCGGTCGAATCGGAATTGTAGGTTCCTTCCACGTCATCAAACGGGTTGGAATCGTAACCGACGGCAAAGTCGATAAAATCACCCGCTTGTAAGGTAAGCTGGCCCGAATAAGCCACGAAACTGGTTCCAAATCGATCGGCATAATTATTCACCGCGGTTCCGAAAAATCCTTCAATGCCACCCGTCGCAATCGCGCCATAGTTTTTAATTACATAACAGTAGGTTGTCGTACCGGCACCAGCATAAGCCTGTCCGGTAAAGAGGGCGTTGATATCCACCGTCATATCCCGGGGAGCTGTCCAGCGAACGTTAGCGGAATGACCGATCTCCGCACCGAGGTCGGTGGTAATACTTGGATGCAGAATGACCTGACCGGGCTCATAATAACCCCAATCGGTCATCGGGTATGGCCCCTGGTTTTTCAAGACAAACCCCTGCCATTGATTTCCCGCGGGGCCTTCCCAATCTGCATACGTCGATCCGTTTTGCGATCCGCTCGCGGGCGTAGGGTACTGGGTGAAATTGGCTGTCCCGTCCTGATACCATCCATACGTCCATGCGCCGTTCGGATTCCCGTTGGCCGTCGAAAAGTCGTCCGCCAGGTTCCAGGTTGCCGCCGAGGTCAGGCCCGCAAGCCCGAGCATCAGGACGGCTGTCATTAAACCCACACGTTTTGTCATACAGATCTCCTTTCTATAACCGAACCAAACCGATGGACCATCCATCGGTATCAACTCTCGGAACGGGGCGGCTTTGCGAGACGGTTTTCGATCGTCTGCATCGATTCGAGCAAAGTTTCGGGATAGAAGAACTTGTTTTGCCGTTCCCCGGATAAGGTGCCCTGAATGGCCCTATGGATGGCCAAGGAATATTGAATCGCGTTTTTCAGGTGTTTTCTGACCCACTCCCGCGCGGCGTCGGCGTCGCGGCGGGCGATGGCCCGGTAAATTCGGACGTGATACCGAAAATCGCGAACGTATTGATCCATATAATCCTGGCCCGGAAAATGGATTCGCATTCCGACGGAGCGGGTCAGGATACGCAGGTCGCCGGTATTTTTGATAATTTGCGCGTTGTGGGTGGCGTTCAGGATGGTCAGGTGAAATTCAAAGTTGAGCATCAGGAGCTCATCGTCGATCTGGTTATAGAAGGTTTCGCTGATTTCGCCCCGTCGGCCCTGGTTGCGAAGGTTTTTGAGGACGGTAAGGTGTTTTTGGATGTTTTGCTTGAGCCGGACAAATTCCGGACCCGTGATTTTTTCCGCCGCCAGCTCGGCCGCCCCGGTTTCCATGACCAGCCGAAGTTCAAAGATGGGAAGCAGTTCCTCCGGACTTGGATTTCGAACCCGCACCCCCCGATTTCCGACTTTTTCCAACAGCCCCTCCGTTTCCAGTTGAATAATGGCTTCGCGAACGGGGGTGTAGCTCATCCCGATGGATTTGGCGATTTGGCGGGGTGACAACAAACCACCCTCCGCGATTCCCGGCTGCATCATCTGTTTTCGTATGTGGTTGTATGCCTGGGACTTAAGATTTGCGGTCATTATCTTTTCCTTCTTACCCGCGTTTTGGCGAATTCTCCGGATGTGCTTTATATCGAGTGATATAACACTCAATGATGTGTAGTATATCACTAAATGATGAAAAAATCAATAGAGAAGAAATCAATTTGGCTTATATAAGATCGCAAATTTTCCTTTGCACTTTTTTACTTGTAATACGGATATGGGCGGGCAGGATATAGGGTATGAAAGAAGGAACAAAAATCAGTTTGCCGTCGGGCTTTGCGGATTTTTATCGGTCGATGTTGGGATCGGAAGCGGATCGCCAGATTCAGGCGTTGCTGGCTGGGTCCGAGGTTAAGGTGGCGAGGGTGATTCCGTCGCGTTTTGACCTGGCGGGGTTAGAACGGCTGGCGGGTGAATTTCGGATGGCGATGAGCGGGTCAGCGGGGAGCGAGACGGCGCCGAAGGTCATTTTTGACGACGCGATATTGATTTCCAATGAACTGGCGGGCCGGCTTGCCCAGAGCATGGCGTTTAACGAGGGGAAGTTTTATCTCCAATCGATTCCCAGCTACCTGGTGATTAAGTTTTTGCCTCTGGAGGAGGCTTCTTATGTGCTGGATGTCTGCGCCTCGCCGGGCGGGAAGGCTTTGCACTGCTACGACCGGATGAACCAGAGCAAACCGGTGATCGTCAACGAGCCCGCCGGCGCCCGGCGATTGAGATTGACATCGGTATTGAAGCTCTATGGTGCCGAGGGGCTTCCGCTATTGGGGATCGACGGCGGCTTGCTCTGTCAATTCGTCGCCAATGAGTTGCCCCTGATCATCCTCGATGCGCCCTGTTCGGGTGAAGCCCATATTCTGACTCAGCCGCAACGGCGCAAGGAATGGACGCCTCGCCAGACCAGAATGCTGGCCCAACGACAACTGTCGCTTGCGGTTGCGGCCGTTCATGCGCTGAGGCCCGGAGGATTGCTCCTTTACTCCACGTGCGCAATGTCGCCGTTCGAAGACGAACTTCTGATTCAGGAACTGTTGGAGAGATTCGGCGATAGCCTCGAGCCCGAACGCTGGCCTGTGGAAAATCCTGCACTTGAAATCGTTCCACAGGCGGATTTCACGCCACTGAAAAGTGTGCAGGACAAGGAGATTGACGTTCGTATTACCGAGGCGGGCTGGCGATTTCGTCCCAGCGACTTCGGGGAGCCTTTCTTCGCGATCTTGTTGAGAAAAAAAGCCCCGACCACGCCCAAGAAACCTGTTGAGCCGCATCCAATTGTGTATGAACGAGGCCGAATGAAAAATAACATGCGAGTCGTTAAGGTTGGACCGGGCAAACGGGAGTATGTGGTTCCGGCAACTTGGCCTCAATTGCCTCCCTTGCCTTATCTGCGGTTAGGGAAATGATGACTTACATCTAACGTTGCTTTTGCGGGAAAAGTGGACTGGATTCAGTAAAAAAATAAATGCGACCGCGGGGTGATACAGTGCGGGGGGGACACTGTATCCGAAGAGGGGAGGACTGACCCACGGTCGCATAATTTTTACTATCACCTATTCTTAGCTGTTATGCTCATTCGGACAAGATAATCATAGCATACTACCACCGTATTTTCAAGAGGTCCAACGGAAATTTTTAATTTTTGAAAAATATTACCAGTTGTCTCCCTTGGTCTTCTCGCTATTGTATGTCTCGACAAACGTACCATAAGTAGATGAATCATAAAGAACAATAAAAATCTTCTCCAGGGAGGTCTGTCCCTTCAGATGCTTCAGAATCAGCGATATGAGAATCTTCGCGCACTGATCCACGGGAAATCCGGCGATCCCGGTGCCGATGGCGGGGAAGGCGATGGACCTGAGATTGTGCGCCACGGCGATGTTCAGGCAGGCCTGTACTGAATTGGCCAGTGCCTCCGCCGTGGTTCTTCCGCCCAGGCGCATGCTGGCGGCGTGAATAACGTATTTGGCGGGAAGATTTCCGCCCGTGGTGATGGCGGCTTGACCGACGTTTATGGGACCCAGCTTGTTGCATTCCTCCTGGATGGCGGGTCCGCCTTTGCGGGCGATGGCACCGGCCACACCGCCGCCGAGGATCAAATCGTTATTGGCTGCATTGACAATGGCGTCTACCTGCCATGTGGTGATGTCGCCTTGCTCAATGATGAGTTCGTTCATTTGGCCGACTCCTCCGTTCAAGTGTGAGCGGAAATTTAACCATCTTTTAACTAACCTGCGTGTTCAGCTAGCCGATAACCTGAATGGTAATCAATACGTTAGTGGTTGAACAGGTTTTAAGGGCAAGAATTGAGACGATGAATAACGTGGCAGATATCCCAATACATAAGATTGCCGAACTCACACGGGAGGAACTGATCTGTACCCTTCTGAGTTTTCCCGGTACGTTCAAGTTTGACTTTACACAGGAATACCTCGAGAGCGTAAACACCGATCAGTTGCGGCACATGCTGATGGCGGCTTATCTTCACGCCTACGCCAAGAACCGCCAATCCGCCGACTAGTCTTCCTCCGTGGAGTTGTCGTGGCGAGCACCTTGTGCTTGCTGTTGATGGACGAATCTCAATCCCGCCTGAAAATAATCCCAACAGGTAATCATGGCCAGGATGGCTGTGACAAACCACAGCGTTCGCGTCAGATAGAACGCCAGCCCCTCGCCGATCGTTCCCGCGGAGGCGATGTCCGGTCCCAGCAGTGTGACGAGAATAAGGATCATCTGTGAGACTGTGGTGGATTTGCCCGACCATGTGGGTTTGATGAAGATCTGGCCCGTCACGATGAAGATGAGAAGAAAACCGATGACGACAAAGACGTCTTTTCCGATGGCCGCCACGACCACCCAGTTGGGGAATTGAAAGCAAATTCCCTTTGCCTGGATTACGCAGGTATTTCCCAAGCCCAGAAGGATGACGCCGCAGGTGATGAGGAGCTTGTCGGCGACGGGATCGAGAAACCGCCCCAGCGGTGTTTCCTGATGCCACTTTCTCGCCAGGTAGCCGTCCAATCCGTCGGAAAGGACAGTCGTCAGGAAGATGGCGGCTGCGAAGTACCGACTCCATGGCCAGTACCAGTCGGTAGACTGAAGGTTCAGCAATGCGACAACGAAGGGACCGACGAGGATGATCCTCAGCATGGTCAGCCGATTGGGCCAACTGAGAAGATGTTCCTTTGACATATGCATCCTCCGGAAGAAAGAGCTGTCAGCTATCTGCTGTCAGTTTTCAGTTCTGGAGAAGATCAGTTTCCGCGAATGATTTTGGCTATGTCGTTGTACGTCACGAAGATGAACAGGGCGATGATCAGGCTTAGTCCCACGCCCTGCCAGATCGCGGTTGAGCGGCCGGACATCGACCTGCCGCGGATCTTTTCCAGCAGCAGGATCAGCATGAGTCCACCGTCGACCACCGGGATGGGCAGGAAGTTGATCACCGCCAGGTTGGCGGAAATCAGGGCCATGTAATACAGGAGCTTGTGGAATCCCGCTTCCGCCACTTCTTTTCCGCGATGAATGATGTAGATGGGACCGCTGAGCTGACGAACGCCGATGGTCCGCGTGAACGCCACCCGCTGGATCGTCACATAGACGGATTTGATGACGTACCATGTCTGGCGAATACCCAGGGCGAATGCCTGGTGCGGATACTTGGCCTTGATGGTGGTCAACTCGGGAAAGTCCCAGAAGTCGATGGCATAGGCGACGTTTTCCTCCCATTTGCTTCCTTCGGGAATATCCATGATTGCCGTTGAGGTCTTGTCGTTGGCTTGGTAAGTCAGCTTGACCGCCTGTCCCGCGTTCGCCTTCAGGCAGTCAACCATATCGAACCAGGTATCGATCTTCTTGTCGTTGCAGGACACGATCTTTGCATTTCGCGGAATTCCCGTCTTCCCAGACGGACTGTCGGGCAGAACATTCGATACGACCGGATTCATGTCATCGAACCCCAGTTGTCCGAGCAGATACTCGAATTTCGCCTCTTTCCACGGAACGTCGAGTTTGACTTTTCGAACCGCTCCTCCGCGGATGACCTCCAGTTCCGCCTGCGTATTTCGGAACTGATAGAGGAAATCGCGAATTTCTTTCCACGTCGGGTTCTGGATATCGCCGACCCGATAGACGATATCGCCGGGCTGGACGAAATCGGCGTTTGCCGATGGGTTGACTTGGGAATCGGGGGCGGAGATGAACTTTCGCCGGGGCACCAGGCCGAGCAGGGCCGCGTTCTCCTGGGGAATATCCGAAATGCGGTGAGCGGAGGGCATGCTGGTTTCCGCCGGCTGCTCCTTCTGCTCGGGGAAGAGAATGAGGTAGGCTCGTTTCTGGACCTTGACCTGCTGGGTTTTTCCATCCACGGTCCGTTCCACGGTGAGTTCCACCGGCTTGCCCGCCGCTTTTACCAAAGCCTGTTCCACATCGTCATAGTACTTGGGGGTCTTGGAGTCCACGCGGACGATGATATCGTTTTCCTTCAGATTGCTGCCGTCGGGTCCAGCCATTCCCGGGTCGGCCACCTTTAGCGTGGCGGCTTGGGCGACCCCGATCTGCAGCAGTTCTTCCTTCCGGTTCTCCAGGGGTTTGACCTGGGTGCGAACAATCTTTCCGTCTCGCTCGAGTTCCAGGTCAACGCCCGCGTTCGGGTTGCTGGTCAATACAGCCAACTGAAGTTCGTTGAAGTTGAGGATCTTTTCACCATTGACGGTGAGGATCCTATCGCCCGGCTGAAGGCCAGCAGCGGCCGCCGGACTTCCCGGGATCACACCGCCAGTGATGGGAGCGGGGAACTCCAGGCCGTGCATGAACACGAGAATGAATCCCAGGGCGGCGAAGAGCACATTCATCACCACGCCACCGCTGACGACCAACGCCCGTTGTCCGGGCGTCTTGGCCAGGAACGAGCCCGGATCGATCTTCGTCGCTTCCACGCGTTCCTGATCGAGGGCGAAGTCCTCCTGGCCCATCATCTTGACATATCCGCCCAGAGGGAGAATGCGGATGCAGTAATCGGTCTCGCCACGCTTGAATCCGATCAGTCGCGGACCGAATCCGATCGCGAATGTCTCGACCCGGATGCCGACCAGTTTGGCCATCAGGAAATGCCCCAATTCATGGACAAAAATAATGACGGAAAAACCGATCAGGACGAGCAGGATGAACCACGCGTCCTTAAGATAACCCAGGATCTCCGACCAAATACCCGAAGCGACTATTTCTGCAAGCATCGATTTACCTCATTTCTTGCCCATTGATCCGCCTGGAGCAAATCCTCCAGGGTCGGTTTGGCCACCCACGTATGGTCGGCCAATACGCGCTCAATTATTTCCACTATTTCGCCAAATTGCATCTGATCCTTGATAAATATCTCTACCGCCTGTTCATTGGCGGCATTGAGTACCGCGCCGGCGGTCCCGCCTTTTTCCGCGACCTGGTACGCAAGTCGAAGGGCGGGAAATTTTTCGAAATCAGGCTCCGCGAAATTCAATCGTCCCAGCTGAGCCAGATTCAGACCGCGACCGATACAGGGTCTTCGTTCCGGCCAAGTCAGGGCCAGCTGGATTGGAATCGCCATATCCGGTACCGATAGCTGCCCGATCACCGATCCGTCACAGAACTCGACCAGCGAATGAATGATCGATTCCGGGTGAATCAGTACTCCAATTCTATCCGCGGAGACGTCAAACAAGTATCGAGCTTCGATAATCTCCAGCGCTTTATTCATCATGGTAGCGGAGTCGATCGTGATCTTCTTGCCCATCGACCACGTCGGATGCGCCAAGGCCTGTGCCAGAGTCGCAGACTGGATGCTCTGCTTCGACCAGTTTCGGAAGGGACCGCCGCTGGCGGTCAGGATGATCCGCCGCACGTCCTCGCGACGTCCCGCGTTCAAAGCCTGGAAAACGGCGCTGTGTTCGCTGTCCACCGGGAGGACCTGCACTCCTTTCGCCCGCGCCCGGGACATGACCTGATCGCCGGCCAGGACCAGGGCCTCTTTGCTGGCCAAGCCCACGGTCTTTCCCGCGTCGATGGCCTGAAGTACCGAAAGAAGGCTCTGGGCTCCGACAATCGCGCACAGGACAAAGTCGGCCTCCGGCAAGGTCGCCAGATCTGCAACCGCCGATGTGCCCGCCGACACCGTGATGGGAAGATCGTGGAGAGCTTGTTTCAGGTGTTCATAATGCTTCGGATTGGAGATGACCACGTGTTTCGGACGAAACCGTTTGGCCTGTTCCGCCAGGATCTGCCAATTCGAGCCGGCGGCAAGTCCAGCCACCCGCCACCCCTCGCCCAGTCCCTGAATCACGTCCAGCGTCCGCTTTCCAATCGAGCCGGTCGATCCTAATATGACGATCTGTTTGCCCACCGTCGGCCTTATTCTTTCCTTAAAGAAACCACGTTTTTCGCCAAAACAATCAGTATAAATGCGATCCGAACCACTGGCAAGTTAAAACCGGATGTGGGAAGATGCCGCTTGATCCGTTTCCCGGTTTATGGTAACAGTTCAACCCCATGAGCGTTGTAACCCGATTCATTTTGATCGTCAGTGGAATCACCTTGGCCACCGCCGTCGGTTATATTGCCCGAAGGAAGCACTGGCTTGACGAACGCTGGGCCGGACCGCTGATGTTCTATCTTGTGATTGTCGGATGGACGCCCGCGTCGTGCCTGGTCCTTTGGAAACTGCCTTTGCAGTGGTCGCTGGTCGCGCTTCCGCTGCTCGGCACACTTTTGCCCGTGGCCCTGGCGCCATTCGGGGCTCTCTTTACGCGTCTTCACGGCCTGGACGCCAAATCTGCCGGTACGTTCATCGTTGCGTCCGGAATCTCCAATATCGGCTTCACCATGGGTGGCTTCGTATGTTACTGCCTCTTCAGCGATGTCGGACTTGGGTATGCCAATCTCTTCGCCGCCAGTTGGGCCGTTCCGTATGTCGGTTTCTACTATCCGCTTGCCCGGCGATACGGCGATCCGAATTCCCGGCTGACGACGCGGTTTATCTTGCGCACCTTTTTCGATCTGCGCTCGCTGCCCGTGCTGGGATCGGTCGCCGGTTTGATCCTGAACCTTCTCAAGACGCCCGTGCCGACTCCCGTCGAGACCTTTCATGTGCTCGATATTCTGATTATCGGCTCGGTGCTTGCCAGTTTCGCCACCGTCGGGCTGCAGATCCACTTCAGCCATCTGGCCCAGCAGAAGATTCTGCACGTATCCTTGGCCGTTGTGAAATTTGCCGTAACTCCGCTTCTGGCCGTTCTTCTGATTGTTCTTTCTCAGTATCTTTTCGGTCCGCTTCCGACTGTCGCCCGAAATGTCATCTATATCCAATCCTTCATGCCGACGGCCATCTTTACGGTACTCATCGCCAACCTCTTTGACCTCGATCCCAAGCTCGCGAGTGTGCTCTTTGTTGTCAATACGGTCATTTTCCTGGTGGTTATTCTGCCTGTTCTTGTCTTTTGCGTCTCCTGAAGTGTTTCCTTGCCACGTTCCGCCGTCTGCTCTTATAATGCCGACATGCTTCGTGCATTCGCTTACATCTTCATTGCTCTCGACGTGATCGTGATTGCGGCTGTGAATCTGGCTTTCAGCGGCGCTCACCTGAGCGTTCAGTCACGCAATCGGATGTTCCTTTTCAATGCCATCGCCCTGGGCCTGCTCGCGCTCGCCGCTCTTCTGGCCTTTCTCTCGCATACAGCCCCAGCCCCCGGCAGACAACCCCGAGGCAACTGGCCTAACGATCCCCCGGAGTAGAGAATAGTTGGTGCTCAGCGGTTTGACCGCAAGATGTACGACCACACTCGCCCATCCATGTGTTTGACGATCATCACGCCATCCTTGGCGGTAACAACATCCCCTGTTTCCGACAGTTCACGTCCTTCCCGATCCAGTGCCACTGCCTTGGCGATCGATGAATCGATCTGCGCGATATTTATCCGTACTTTACCCGCTCGGCCCTGCGGGAAGAATCGCAGCCGCCATCCGTCCTTCACTTTTGTCAGCGAGACTGCCGTGTTCGTTTCGATCGGTCCCTGGGCGATTATCCGCTCGCCGTCATTCACCCGCACGGTTTCCTTGGCCCAGACCTGGCCGAGGTGGTCGATGTTCCAGTCGCTGTTTCGCGGGTCCAGGTAATAACTCTCGCCGTCGCCGTAGTAGTCGTACCAGAATCCTTGGGGATTATTCGTGAAGGCGGTGATGCCTTTGCCCCTGGCGACAATGCCGATGGGTCCGATGGCGGTGTCCTTGTCGATGGACCAAGGCGCACCGCTGCGATTGACGTGGATAACAAGCCCATTATCGTACGTGACCCTCACTCGCCGCACCTCATCCGATTTTCGCAGGATCGCCTGGCTCGGCGTCAGCCACGCCGTCCCGTCGTGGTACATGATCTCCGCCACATGAGCATCCACTTGATGCTGGGTCAACGGGCGAACCATGTAGTATTCCTTGGCCGCCAGTTCGATGATCCGGTTCACCTGGCCTCCGATGTTCGCCGCATGTCCGTACGCGATCTCGGTGATCCGATAGTCGTCCATGTCCGTCGGGTCGGGCGCCTGGAGCATCCAATCGCCCTTGTCGTAACCGAGGCTCCATCGCTCGTAATATCCCACGCCATGATTGATCACCTGTGGACGCACCTTTTGCAGGACAAAGTCGACGAAGAATCTGGCGCCTTTTCCGCCAACCTGCGCCTCCACGCCGTCAAGACATCCGGAATGGACCCAATCATAGCTTCCTTCTCCCAGTACCGGTCCGTCGTAGACCTTGCGAGCGTATGCCCAAAGCTCGTTGGTGAAAAGACGTGTTCCTTTCATCTGGCCCGAGTAGGGAACATCGGCGCGGAAGTCCGTGCGAAACCACGGAGCCTGGGCGCTATGGACATCCAGGAAACATGCGTTTGTTCCCAGTTCTCGTTTGATCACCGGCATGACCTTCTCGGCGTGGGCCTTCATTCGCGACGGACTGCAATGCCTGGCGTTCGCCCAGGCCGCCTGGAAATCCCCGTTCGCCAGACGCATCAGGTCCGCTTCGTTCCACGACGGCGCATCGGGATATACGTCCACGTAATTTTCATGCAGCGCCACCCGCTGGCCATAACCGGTTGCCCGCTTGATCACATCGCGCAGGGTTTCCAGCCCTCCGCGCTGCGGATCGGGCGGAAAAATATCGGGAAACTTCGTGTCATACCCGTACCGCTGCCAGCGATGCACGATGGCTAGGATCTGGTCCATCCCGTACGCATGGTAGAGGTCGAGCATGTCGCCGATCCGGTCGAAATTGCCGTACCACCAGATTTCGACGATCATTCTGCCGGCGATTTCCTTTCGATAGGGGGATACAGGGTTGGGAATCGACGGCAGCACGCAATCAATATCGTCGCTCAGGGTGAAGGCGATAAGATCACTCACCGGTGCCGTCTTTTTCGCAAGATTTGCCTGGTACGAAATTCGGGGAACGGGCACGGAACTATTCGTCTTCGTCCAATCGACGAGGCAGGAGAAAAACAGCTTGTCTTTTGGCAGGTACTTGATGGAGCCGTCGTATCCGAGAAGATAGGGTACATCCACATTCGCTGCTCCCTCCGGCGCAGGCATCTCGATGTTCAATGGCGTCCCACGATCGGTACTCAGCCGGACCCGGAGCGTGCCCCCCGAAAGATCCGCTTTCACCGTCAAGGTTAATCCGCTCTTCTGTTGCCGGTAGATCCCTGTCCATGTGTGGCCCTGAACTGCCGAGCGGACAGGCTCCCACACCGGACCGACATCGACCACGGCGATCTGAAAACCCTTTCCGAGCGGTATCCACCGTCCGTCGCCGTACTTGCCCTCGATGGACGCCAATCCCTCCTGCGGCTTGACCCGATAGCTGACCGTCCCACGATCACTCTTGGCGGTGAATGTGACGAAGGAAGTCTGCTGAAGGACATTTATCGCAGCCGTTCCTTCACGTTGAGGTGAAACATCAGGACTACTCGCCTCACTCACGGCGGACATCAGCAATATGCACAAGAGCAATGAGATCAACCGCACGTCGTTACCTCCAACTCCCCAATCTAAAATCCAAAATCTAAAATTCTTCTTCTACCACCAGAACACGCTGTAGTGGACTTTCGAGCGATCCATGACGTCCAATTGGCTCATGACCTCCATGTGATCGTCCACGAACAGGAGCACGCTGCCCCGGGCGTGCCGTTGCAGCGACGGGTCCGGACCTGCGCCGCCGAAGGCGGTAAAGAAGAAATTGGCATTGGCCACGCGCGTCTGCCACTGAACATCCCATCCGGAAATCATCGCGTAGCACGCGTCGGCCACGACGGGCATGGCCTTGCGGAATTCATCGGGAATTTTGGACACCGGCGGGCACCAATTATCAACCGGATACTCATGGCTCAGGTATTCGTTGATCCCGTAGGAGATCGTCAAGTCGCCGGTTCCCAGGACACGAACGTTACGCGTCTGGATGTCCGACGGGCAGCGAAAAACGCGAAAATCCTTCACCAGTCCCGTGCGCTGCAGATGGCCGACCCAGTCGCACCAATAGTCGGTGTCCGCGATGGACGGCGGATTGGTCACGACCGGCAGGTGATCGGTATTCTCATCCCGGTAGCCCTGAAGCCCGATCTGAATCTGTCGAAGATTCGACTGGCATACCACCAGCCTTGCCGATTCCCGGGCGCTCGCCAGTGCCGGCAACAGTAACGCCACCAGCACCGCGATGATCGCCACAACCACCAACAGCTCAATGAGCGTAAATCCCATTTCCCGTCGCATATTCGTCTCCTGTTATCGTTCCGGCAACAAATCGACTACCACCAATCCCACGCTGAAATTCTCCAGCTCAAGCGTAGCGGTGATCGGGGCTTGTCCATCGGCCGTTCCTTTTGCCACCGATGTCGGCACAAGCTTGCCCGGCTTGCCTGCGGTCTTCGCATCTTCCTGATAGACCGTGATCGTATACGGCCCTTTGTGCTCATGATGCAGGAAGGTCATTTTGGGGGCTATCTTGCATGCAGGGTTCGCGTGATCGTATCGACTCACCATCGCCGCCACCCGCCGCGAATCTCGGCCCGCCAGCACCGTTACTCCCGCCGGCTCATCACAGACGCTGATCCGATGCTCCGGCAGCATCGTAAACATCGCAAGTACCCTCGCCGGTGCCAACCATTCGAATTGGTCGTTCAGGACCGACCGATGCATTCCCTTGTAATCCTCCACCCGGAAGAAGCAGGCCCGCTGAATCGGGCTTTCCTGAAGCCAGTACAGCGAACTGCCCATGAACGCCGCTTGCTGAATGAAGGTGGAATTCACATATTCCGCGTCCAGATTCCACTCGGTGATAATCATCGGAACGTCTTTCCCGAAATGCGCCCGGTGCAGCCGGCGGATCGATTGCGACAGCATGTAATATAGTTCCGGCCGCTTCTTGCCGTCCGGCGTCCACTCGGCGTACCAGTGCAGCGTCAGAAAATCGATCGGAATTCCTCGCGCCTTGGCGTACTCGAAGAAATCCTTGTACTCATTGGGATAGTTCATATTATCCGCGAAGCCTCCAACCAGTGCGGCTGGATCCGCCGACTTGATCGCCTTCGCCGTTACGCCATACAACTCCCAGAAGTGCTCCTTGCCCAGCTTCCAGTCCGTGAAAAACCAGGCCCCCGACGGCTCGTTCCAGACCTCGAAATATCTGATCCCATATTTCTTGTCCACATTCACGTGCTTGACGATCTGCCGAACATACTGCGACCATGCCTTGAGATCTCGCGCTCCCGCATAGAACCACGGTCCGCGCTTGCCCTCCGGGTCGGACGACAGCCAGTGCGGCGTGCAGAAAAGGTCGAAAACAATCTCCGCGCCGCTCGCCTGGATGGCTTCAATCTCGCGATCCAGGTTCGCCCAGCTATACGCCTTCGTCGCCGGATCATACAGCGTGTAGTTCTGGTTGCAGGTGACCGCCTCCAGTCGCACGGTCTTGATCTTCAGACCCCGCAGCGATTCGACCACCTGCGGCTTGAGGTAGCTGTCCGCATTCCCGCCTTGCGCCACGCCCGCCAGTCCCGGCTTGATCCGTTCGACCTTCTGATCGCAATAGATTCGCACGTCCTGTCCCCAGGCTGGGGATACCAGACACACCATCAACAGTATTCCATGTACACAATTTCGCATCTTGGTCCTTTCCTGTGGCACACGCACTCAGAGCGCGTCTTCTCTCGTAGGGTGGGCCTCGGCCCACCATCTTCTCCTCTTCCCGCACCACGCACTACGCACTACGAACTATGAACTACGAACTATGAACTATGAACTCCGAACTACGAACTTCCTTCGACTTCTTCTCTCACAACCCGCTCACCCATTTCTTCAGCCACACGTTCAGATCACCGCGCCCGCCGTCGACATCCCCGTAGAAGTAGTGCGACACGTGCCCATCGTAGTGGGCGACGTTGATTCCGTTGGAGTGCCGGAATTGCCAGGTGGCCTTCCAGGGAAACGGGTAAAACCCGGCATTTTCATTCCAAGGCCCGCCGGGATAGTTCTTGTCGCCGTCAAGCCACATCCACGTCTCTGCGGGCCGGGCAATCTTGGCCAGGCTGCCCATCACTTCTTCTCCCGCCGTACCGCCCCAGAATTGAGCCAGACCCGGATAGGGATAGACCGTGGCGGCATTGACGTTGTACGACCCGCCGCCGTACATGCCTCCGCCCTCCGAGGAAGGGCAGGCGAATAGGGGAACGTACCGTCCGTCACTATTCGTGAACGAAAGCTGCCCGATGTTGTTCTTCCACTGCATCCCGATGCACAGCACATACCGGGCGAACGAGGAAATATCGCCCCAGAATGCGTTTCCCGGCTGGCCCTGATCAATCACGGCGAACGAACCGCGATAGTCCTCGGCATACATCAGGACCCCGGTCGCAAGCTGCTTGGCATTGCTCGAGCACTGGACCTGCCTTGCCTTTTCCCTCGCCTGTCCGATCGCCGGCAGAAGCATCGCGATCAACACGGCAATAATGGCCACAACCACCAACAGCTCAATCAGTGTAAAGCTCTTTGTCTTCATGTTTTCTTCTCCCTACTGGATTCTGGCTACTGGTCACTTCTTCCCACGCTTTCCCGTTCCACCAGCCTCGGTTTCACAAACACCTGCGCCGGCCGGGGACTCCCGTTTCCTGTCAATCGTTCCCATAAAATCTCCGCCGCCGTTTTGCCCATCTCGAAGAAATCTACGGTGACGGTTGTCAGCGGAACCGGACCGTACTCCGATCGATCGATTCCGTCGTACCCGACGATGGAGATATCCTCCGGTACGCGAATGCCCTTGCCTCGAAGATGCTGAATCGCCGTCAACGCCAGGTCGTCCGTCGAGAACAAGATCGCCGTCAACGACGGGTTGGCCGACAGAAGCCTATCCACCGCGCAACCCACTTCGCTCCGCGACTCCGACCCCGGAGACCGAAGCGCAACCATATTTCCCGGTGAAAACGGCAGGTTCTGGGAGATCAGGCCTTGCAGGAACCCTGCCTGCCGGTCGCGCAAGCTCGTTCGGTCGATCGGCAGCGTGATGTATCCGATCTGGCGGTGTCCCCGCTCCGCCAGGTAATTAATGGCCATCCGTCCGCCTTCCACGTTGTCGTTGACGACAAAATCCGTCTCCAGATTTTCCGGGAAAGCGTCCACCAGGACGAAGGCGACTCCATTGTTCCTCAGCCGTTGTATTTCCGCCTCGATCGCATCCCCAGGCTGGGGCCAGATGACAAATCCCGCGTGGTTCTCGTCGTCCTGTCGCAGCAGGGGGATCATTTCCTCCGGCGTTCGATAAAAATCCACCCCAACGTGAAGTCCGTGTTTCGACAACACTTCGTACATTCCCTCCAGTATGCCATGCCGCACCGTATCCTTGCGGGCATCGGCGCCCAGCGGTGAAATGTACGTGACCAGCTTGCTCTTCCTTCCCGCCGCGGGATCCATATCCGACACAAACGTCCCCTGGCCTCGTTTCCGAACCAGCATTCCCTCCGCCACGAGCTGAGCCAATCCCTTGCTGATCGTCAGCCGGCTGATCTGAAACTCCTTTTCCAGTTCCCGCTCCGACGGTATCTTGTCGCCACGCCGCCATTGGCCATTGACGATTCGCTGCCGGACCGCGTCCTGCACCTGCAGATATCCCGTTCTCGCCACCATCTCCGCCATATCGAGCCCTCATTTTATAAGATAAGCCACTAACCTAAGCCAGTATACACAAAATGAGGCTTTCGTGCAAGGATAAACCGTCATTCATAGGCTTATACCGATCAAATAGTGGCTAAGCCACCGCCCGCGGCAATGCCGCCCAGCGCACCAGATGCGTACCAAAAATACCGGCTGCAACGTGGTCACTCTGTGTTTTGCGATTCGAACGACAATGGAATGATGGCTCTGGCGTCTGTCCGTTTTCCCAACATCAGAGACACGTTCTGGAAGGTGACTGTCTCGCGGGGACTGGTCCGCACTCGGAACTTGACTACGTCCTTCAGTGGGATCTTGATGCGGTATTAACGGCAGGAATTCTAAGAGCCTCTATCAAAATGAAGATTTCAAATAGTGCCAACAGATCATAATACACCCGATGCTCAGGAATGCCTCGTGGATGTCGGCTCGCCGTTCGTAACGAGTCCGCAGCCGGTGAAACTGGTACACCCACGCCAATGTCCGCTCGATGAACCAGCGAAACACGCCCAGGCCGCTTCCGTGTTCGGTGTACCGCTGGACCAGCACCGGCTCGATGCCCCACCGACGCAGAAGCTGACGGCACGGTTCGGAATCGTAGGCGCGGTCGCCCTAGAGCTTCTCGGGCCGACGCCGCGGCCGACCCACCTTCCCCGCCACCGACGGAATGCGGTTCACCAAGATCAAGAGCTGCGTGATGTCGTGCCGTTGCCGGACACGAGCAGGTGGTGCGTGGTGCCTTTTTCCTGCGGTCCACCGGGTTCGGGCCGGTCTTTTGCCCCCAAAACCGCCCGGACCGATCCGCTGTCGACCAGCGCCCGGGACCAGTCGATCCGATCGGCGCCCTGCAACCGGGCCAACAGCACGGCGTGGATCATCGCCCAGCCCCCCGCCGCCTGCCAGTCTCGCAGCCGTCGCCAGCAGGTCATCCCGCTCCCGCAGCCCATCTCCTGGGGCAGAAACTCCCACGGCAGGCCCGTCCGCAGGACAAAGAGGATTCCGATCAGACACCGTTGGTTGTCCACGGGTCTGTGGCCCGGGTACCGAAACCGGCGTTGTTTGACCGGCAACAACGGTTGGATCAGTTCCCATAGTTCGTCATCCAGTAATGGTTTCATGGTCAGTTCCCCCCTGCAAAGAACGGACTCAAGTATACAACGTATTTTTCATTGTGTTAGAGGCTGTAAAGAATTAGTAAGATGAGCTGTCAGTTGTCAGCTATCAGCTTTCAGCTTGGGAGGGAAAAGAAAGAAGACGGGGGGACGTCGTCGTTGCGACGACGGCTAAACGGGGAGATTATCTATCGTCCGGTGGGACGATCCTGGATTTCCACCTGCGCGGAAATGAAGGGAAAAAGGCGAGAGAGCGGAATACAGCCGCATCAATTTTGGACTTCGGTGCCGCCGAGGTCGAGAGCGCCGGGGAAGTACTTTGCTTGGCGGCAGTAGTAGATGTGGAAGAGTTTGTTGGTTTCGTCCACGTAAATTCGTTCGGAGGGGTTCAGTTCGCGGACGGACTCGAAGGCGTTTTTGAGGATGGTCTGAATTTTGGTCGAGGCTTCATGGTTGGCGACGAAGAGGCAGTCCTTGCCCTTTTGTTTTTCGGGTTCATTCCAGTAGTCGAAGCATCGGCCATACATCGCGTCGGTGCCCATGCTGAGGACCAGGGGCACGGTGGAGGTGTACTGGGTAAGTTGGGCGGCGTGCATATAGGTTCGGGCGAGGATGAAGATCGGGGCGGAGGCGCTGTATCTCTGGTGCAGCAGGTCCAGCTCTTTTCCGACAGGATACCAGCCAAAGAAATCGGCGAGGTAGTGGCGTACTCGCTGTTCCCGGAATCGGTTCGCGACAGCGTTTCGGATCGGATCAGGTCCGACGAAGAATTCGCCGATCAGTCCGCCGACGAGGGCGTAGGCGAAGAAGATGCTGACGAAGACGGAGCCGATGAGTCCGCGTCGTGCCCACTTGGATTCGGCGGCGCCCCAGGCGAGGACGATGAGGATGAGCGGGAAGAGCGGGGGCGTCCAGTTCATGGCTGAGGTATTGACCGGACGGAAGAGTTTGAGGCCTCCGTACAGCATGAAGATCACGTATCCCGTCAGGACCAGCGGCAGGGCGGGGTGAAGGCCCCGGGTGAACTTCCGAATGCTCCACCAGCCCGGATAGACAATATTCCAGACGTAGAGCAGGGGCCCGATGAGGATGATCTGCTGGATGGAAAACGCAACAAGTCCCCATGGTCGAAGTCTGAGCGAGGAACCGCGTTTGACGAAGTTGAACGTGAATGTCTGCCAGTCGTGGGTGGCGTTCCAGTAGATCAGAGGGAAGAGCATGGGAATCGCGACGATGGCGGCGAGATAGGGGCCTGGAGTCTTGAACACCGCGCGGGCTTGGGGATCGATCAGCATGTGAATCAGGAGCATGCCGATGAGTCCGAAGATGAGGAACTTGGTATTCAGGCCTAATCCCAGAATCAGGCCGAGAAGCAGCCACCAGCGGAGCGATTTGTTTTTGACGGCGATGAGATAGACCCACAGGGCGGCCAGCCAAATGATGGCGAGAGGCGTATCGGTAAAGAGGATGGTCGTTCCGATCATCGCGACGGGCAGGACGAGCAGTGCGGCCAAGGCGCGGTTGGCGATTTTTTCATCGTTCGTGATCCACCGGGCGATGAACCAGGTGAGGACGGCGGTTATCGTTCCCATGATGATCGGTCCGAGGCGGGCGAAGAAGACGGATTTGCTGACGATCCAGAAGGGGTAGCACAGCCAGCCGAGGAGTCCGCCGTGATCGTAATAGCACCAATCGAGGCGTCCGGGCCAGAGCCAGTGGTAGGCTTCATCGCCCAGGAGCGGCAGGGCGCTGCCGAGGATGATGCGGAGCAGGGTGAAGCTGACGATTGTCAGCACGATTGCCCGGTGCGTGAACCTTGTCGGGTCGATCACCACGCGAAAGAGGAGATACCAATAATAGATGAGTACGGCCATCATCGCGGTGAGGAACGCGAAGCGAACGGCGAGGCCGGTCTTCCAGACGAAGCAAGGGTATCCTTCCCATCGATACCCGCCGACGGCGAGCCAGACAATGAAGAGTCCGGCGGAAAAGAGCGTCAGAAGGGTCCACGACCGATGGCTTGAGGCGCAAACTGTTTTTGACGTATCCGGCATAATTGAATATGATGTATCCATGATGACTGAAAATGAAAATTGTAACAAGCCGAGGCGGCGATTACCAGCGTGGCTTAAACGGCCTTTGCCGCACGGACAAGATTATGTGCATGTGGAGCAATTGTTGGGCGAGCTTCATCTGAACACGGTGTGTCGATCGGCGCAGTGTCCGAATCTGGGTCAGTGCTGGTCGGCGGGGACGGCCACGTTTATGATCATGGGAAATACGTGCAGCCGTCGGTGCCGGTTCTGCGCGGTGGACAAGGGGACGCCCGGACCGCTGGAGGCGGACGAACCCGAGCGGGTGGCGAAGGCGGCGAAGGGGATGAATCTGAAGTACGTGGTGATCACGTCGGTGACGCGGGATGACCTGCCGGACGAAGGGGCGGAGCATTTCGCCAGGACGATCGTGACTGTGCAGGCGGCACTGCCGGAATCGGCGATCGAGGTGTTGACGCCGGACTTTCACGCAAGGTCGGAGTGTTTGGATACGGTAGCCCGCGCGAAGCCGCTTGTTTTTAATCACAATTTGGAGATGGTGGAGCACCTGACGCCACAGATTCGCCCGCAGGCGGACTATCGGCGCTCGCTGGCGGTGTTGAATTATGTGCGGACGCATTTTTCGACGCTTTATGTCAAATCGGGGTTGATGGTAGGGCTTGGCGAGACGGATGACGAAATTCGGCAGAGCTTGAAGGATCTGGCGGAGGCGGGTTGTCAGATTGTGACGGTGGGTCAGTATTTGGCGCCGTCGTCGAGTCATATTCCCACGCAGCGGTATTTGCCGCCGGAGTGGTTCGACGAATTGACGGCGTGGGCGAAGGCGAATCTACCGTTTCTGGCGTTCGCGGCCAGTCCGTTTGTGCGGAGCAGTTATATGGCGAAAGAACTGGTGGGGAAGATGAAGGGGAGCGACCGTTAGTACCTCGGGGTCCCGTTTCCGATGGTCGTTGAGGACAAGGTCGGACAAGCCGACCGTAGCACAAAGCAGGGACGGGTTATCAGTCTGCTCGTGATGAGGATGGCTGACATGTTGTTGTATATATCTTAATCCAGCCCTCAGTAGGTGCTGGATTTGGATTTCAAACCCCTGCGGAGGGGTCCGGGTCCACGGGAGGTCCCGGAGGAACCAGGGAAATTGTTGTGTTTGTTTCATGCGATGTTTGATCGGGCGTCTGATCCATCGCATGGTCCACATCCGCAGGGGAGGCTGGATTGATCGGCGACGACGACGGCTGAGACATTATGTGTCGGATATTCATATCCTCATCTCACTCAAACGGGTTCTCCTGATTTGTCGTTCGCCGGTGCGTATCGAAGGGGCCGTGATTCAAGTATCGGCGGAAATGATGGTCGTGATGAATTGAAAAATGCTGCTTCGAGAGTCTCCTGGTTGGGCGACAAAAGAATGAGGAAATGATACGATTTTCTCCCGTCAGTGACGGTCGAGAATCGTCATTGTGGATGCAGAGGATATGCCGGAAAATGCGAGGATGTGAATTTCACTTGTACATTTCGGAAAAGGAAAATAGAATAGTTGCTTAACCAGCCGACTTGGGGAAAGGCTGTTTGGAGGAGGGGGATCAAGCCATGTCAGCAAAATTCATGTGCCTGTTTATTTTTACCCTGTCATTATTCTTTTCGATTCTCAACTCTGGTCTGTGCGCCGCAAGCAATCAGATTCCGGTGGCCCAGAACGATACGGCGGAGGCGCCGGAGAATGGTTTTGTGGACATCAACGTCCTTGACAACGATTCGGACCCGGACGGCGATCCCTTATCGGTGGTCGGAGTGAATCGGGGGCTGTATGGAAATCTCGTGATCAATGAGGACAACACAATCACATATACCCCGATTCCGGGTTTTGTCGGTACGGACAGTTTTACGTATACCATATCGGACGATAAGCGGGGAATGGCAGTGGGAATGGTGACGGTTACCGTTGCACCGGTCGAACAGCCGCCGACAATCGCGATTACGTCTCCGCCGGAGCATTGGTATGTGAATCAGGGCGAACTTGTGGAGTTCGTTGTGGATGCAGCTGATTCGGACGGTGTGGTGGAGGAGATCACGTTTTATTTGAACGGCGAATTTCTGGCCGTTGTTCCCGGAACGCAAACGACGTTTTCGTGGCAGGCGTTGGAAACCGGGACGTTCGAGGTCAAAGCGGTGGCCCGGGACGACGATGGGCTTGTCGCCGTATCGAACACCATCAATCTGACGGTCAGCGAGGTCATCAACAACCCGCCGGTTGTGTGGATCGCCGAGCCGATGTCGGGCGCGACATACACGGAGGGCCAGGACGTCACGATCAAGGCAGACGGTTATGATCGGGATGGTGTGATCCGGCGTGTGGAGTTCTACGCGGATGAACTTCTGATCGGCACGGCCAACACGTGTCCGTGCACGTTTGTCTGGAAGTGTGTATCGGGAGGAACCTGGACGCTGAGAGTTCGGGCATACGATGACAAGGGGGTGGTCTGCGTCAGTGCGCCGGTGGAGATCTGGGTTAATCATTTTCCTGTAGCTGTCGATGATATGGCCGTCGGCAAGCAGAATGAGCCGTTGACGATCGATGTTCTGGACAACGACTACGATCCGGACGGAAACGAGATCTGCATCTCAAGCGTGACCAAGCCGGAGCACGGATCAGCGCTCATCCGTGGCCGAACGATCCTGTTCACGCCGGACCTGGATTTCTACGGCACGGATTACTTTATCTATACGATCACCAATTCATGTGGCCTGACGGCGAAGGCGAAGGTGTGGATCGAGCTAAAGCCGTCCGACTGCGACATTCCCCAGGTCACGATCACGTGTCCCGCCGAAGGCGCGGTCTTCGGTTCCGGGCAGAACATCCGCGTCGCTGTTCACGTGAGCGATCAGGGCACGCCGGTGGTGAAGGTAGGGTTTTATGACGGCGGAACGCTGCTGGGCTTTTCGTATCAGCCTCCGTTCGACTTTGTCTGGCTGTGTCCCGCGCCCGGAATTCATTCTCTAACCGCCCGGGCGGTGAACAAGGCTGGTGATATGGGCGTCTCGAAACCCGTGACCATTACCGTCAACCCGCCGCCCGATTGCCCGCCCACGGTGGAGATTACGGACCCCAAGAATGGCGCGATATTTCTCGAGGGGACGAACATTCCCATCTGTGCGGCTGTCTCCGACAAAGAAGGACCGGTGATCCGGGTGGACTTTTATCAGGATGAATTTCTGATCGGAAGTTCGACCGTCAGCCCATTTCGGATAGTCTGGCCGAGAGTGCGGCCGGGCAAGTACACGCTCCGGGCCAAGGCTGTCGATAAGCAGGGCGAGGTGGCGATCTCAGCGCCCGTGACGATCCTTGTGCATTGCCCGCCGGTGGCGCACAGCGACAACGTGATCATCGACCAGAACACGCGGATCGATATTGACGTTCTGAAGAACGATACCGATCCCGACAACGACACGTTGTGCATCGAGAGTGTCAGTCAGCCTCCCTGCGGCCGAACGATGATGACGGACGACGGAAAGATTCGATACGAACCGCGAGCGAATTTTGTCGGTGTCGATCCGTTCGTCTACGTGGTCAAGGATTCGTGCGGCGGGCGCGGCTTTGGGTTTGTGACGGTGACGGTCCGCGCGATACCGGGTCCGCCGTTTGTCATCATTTCCAGTCCGAGCGACGGAGCGATGGTTACGGCGGGGAAGGATGTTCGCATTACGGTCAGGACCGGGGCCAGGAATGCCGAGGTGGTCAAGGTGGATTATTTCTGCGGGGAAAAGGTACTGGCGACAGTGACGCAGAGCCCGTTCGGCTACACCTGGAAAAAAGTTCCCGCGGGAAGCCATGTATTGACGGCCAAAGTGACGGATAGTAACGGTGATTGCTCCATCTCATCGCCCGTGCACATCGAGGTGAACAGTCCGCCGGTGGCTCGGAATGATATGGTGACGACAATCATCAACACCGCGATCGATATGAACATTCTCGGCAACGACGAGGACCCCGATGGCGAAGCGATTACGCTCAAAAAGGCAAATCAGCCGAGCCATGGCGTCCTCAGCGTCTTTGACGCCAAAATATCGTACCTGCCCGAGCCGGGATTTCTGGGCACGGACGAGTTCACGTATTGTATCGTCGATCCGCACGGCCTGGAGGCGTCCGCGAAGGTGATCATCACGGTCACGCCCGTTCCCGACTTGCCGACGATCACGATTACCAGTCCCGTTCATGGAGCCACGCTGACGGCTGGCGATACGATCACCATTACCGCCAATCTGGTCCAGGCGGGGACTGCCGTCAGTCGGGTTGAGTTCTACGAGGGCGATTGCGTGCTGGGATATGCGACCTGCAGCCCATACAGTATTACGTGGTCGGACATTCCCGCGGGCAGACGCACATTGGCGGCTGCGGTGATCGACGCCAAGGGGAACGCGATAGTCTCCGACGCCCTGACCGTTCAGATCAGTCCCGCTCAGACGCTGGACCCGACGACCACACCGCCGCCCGCTCCGCCTGTGGAGACAACTACTGAAGAAGAGACGCCACCGACCGGCCCGTGCGCGATGTTCGGATTGATCGTCCTGGCCCTGCTCTCCTGGCTTTTACATCAAAGTCGAATAACGGGTTAGCCGGATGATACCATCTTGGCGTCAGCGCGAAAAAGCGGCTTTCAGCCGCCATCAAAGTCGAATAACGGGTTAGCGGGATGCTACCGTCTTGGCGTCAGCGCGAGAAAGCGGCTTTCAGCCGCCATTATGTGGAACAACAGGACGGCACATGTGATCTACTCTGTAACAAAGCAGAGCTGCCTGGAGGCAAAGTTGATCTTCCCCGAGGTAAAGTCGATCAACTTCGTGATAAAGCAGCGCTGCTTCGTCATATTTCACGTCAACTTTGTCCCATTTCACGCCAACTTTGTCATATTTCATTGCTGCTTTGAAGCATTTCACGTCAACTTTGAGGCAAAGCAGCGCTGCTTTGTCCATTTTATTGCTACTTTGCGATAAAGCAGATCAACTTTGCGACGTTTCATTGCTGCTTCGCGATTCAGCAGATCAACTTTGTGATGTTTCATTGCTGCTTCGTGCCTCAGCAGCGCAACTTTGCGACATTTGATTTCAACTTCGCGATTCCGCAGCGCAACTTTGTGACGTTTCATTGCTGCTTTGCGATAGAGCATTGCCACTTCGTGACGATTCATCGCTGCTTTGCCATACTTCAGTGCTGCTTTGCCACGTTTCATTGCCACTTTGTGACATTTCATTGCTGCTTTGCGATAAAGTAACGCGATTATTCGGACGTGATGGCCTTTCCCGCTGGAAATCAGGCTTATTATCAGACCGGACGGATTTAGATACGAATGGCACCAATGGACACGAATCAAGACAGGCTATAGGCATTGGGCGTTTGGCCTTGGCTGAAAGCTGATAGCTGACGTCTGAGAGCTTTTACATTAACGTGGAACAATGGGTTAGCGTGTAGGACTGCCGCCCTCGGCTGTCGTCTTCCCCGATGGCTGAAGGCTGATAGCTGTTCTCCGCCACAGATGCACACCGATGGACACGGATGGGAGTAAAATCGGGCTGTTTATGGGACCGGACGGATTTGGACACCGATGAAAACGAAAAGCCGTCTACCGTCCGCAGTCTACGGTCTTCGGCTGAAGACGGCGGACCGTGGATTGTCTTCCTTCTGGCTGCTGAAGAGCCGGTCCGACTCAGTCACCCAGCAGAGGCATTTGCGATTGTACGGCATCCAGAATGGCCGCATCATTGGGGTCGACGTCTCCATCTCCGTCCAAATCCGCGTTCGGATTCGCGGGCGGATCGTTCGGCCACGACTTGCCCATGTTGGCTGGATCGTTCACAATACCTACGTCCGTCGCATTGATGACGTTATCGCCATTGACGTCGCCATTGATCAGCGAGAAGTTGATCACGGTGTCGCCATTGATGCTGACGCTTGTCTGCTTCTTTCTCAGCCAATGCGATGCCTGGGCCGTCACATCATAGTTACCAGCAAGGTTGGCCACGAGAGAGTAATGCCCGCTCTGGTCCAGGTTCACGAGACGGTAACCGTTTGAGGCAGAAAATTTGATCGTTACCGGAATCGTCGTCTTGTCTCCCCCGAAGTTCTGCAACTCCACGGTTCCGCTGACATGAATCCCGGTCGTCTCGTAGTTCTGGGACAGGTGGAGGTAATCGCTGAAATTGACAACTCCATCAGCCGTGAAGTCTCCCTCATTCCATTCCTTGCCCGTGCCTCCGAAGTTCTGGCTTACAACCAGATAATCCGAGAAATTCACCTCATTATCGCCATTAGCGTCTCCACGGAAAAGACTGGGGACAAGTGTAAAGTCCACGTTCCCTTGCGGGCTTGTAACATTGGTGAGATTTCTGCCGAGGGGGACGCTATACCAGCACGGCTTGCAGGCCGAGACCGTTTCTGACCAGCCGAAGGGAACGTGAAGTTCATAGGTTCCGTCCAGGGAATCGGCCACCACGCTGCCGCCTCCGTTGTCCGCCTGGACTCTCATCCCAAAGATGCATCCGGAACTCCCGAAAGCGATATCGTACCCCTTCACCCGCCCACAGATCGCCAGATACGGATGCGACGTACAGCTCCAGGTTTCGCCCGCGAAGGCGTTGCCCGCGGCATCCTGAATGGTTCCGGGACTCATCGACATGCTCACCGGTCCTTCCGCGGGCGTCGTGAACCCGGTAAACGTATACGGTCCCGTTCCGCTTCCCGTGACCGCAGTGGCCATCGTGCCGTTGACGGTCAGATCACCGGCCACAACGCCCGTAACGGCTTCGGAAAAGTTTACCGTTACCGTCGAGACCAATCCGACGTTCGATCCGCGGTCCGGCACAACTGCGCGCAAGACCGGAGGCATTTCATCCAGCGTGATCGTGTCGCTGACGGTGTCCGAGGTGTTTCCCACCGCGTCCTTGTACTGCACGTACACCGTCTTGGTCCCATCGCCTGCCGGGATGGTCCAACTCCGCGATGCGGTGTAGCTCTCCCACTCGCTCCAGTTCACATTGTCGTTGCTCAAGTGCATTTGCGTAACGCCGCTGACGGCGTCGGTGGCCGAGAGGGTCAGCGTGACGGCCACCGTGCGGGCGAACTCCGCTCCACCGTCGATCACGATCGTGCCCGTCGGTGCAGCGTTATCCTGCGTGGAAAACACCGCGATCGACCAGCCGCTTTCACCGACGGTGTTTCTTCCTTTCACACGGTAATAGTATATCTGTGCGTCGGCCAGTCCCGTTGCGGTGAAAGTCGTGTTCGCGGTCCATCCGCTGTTGCCCACCGGATTGGAAAACGCGTCTGTCGTATCCCACTCCAGGTAATACTCATCGGCTCCGAGAACCGCACTCCACGAAACCGTATTGCTCAACCCCTGCGTGTACGCAGGTTCGGGGTCAATCACGGGCGGCGGATTGCTGCTCTGAGACGCAATGCCCCATGTCTCCTTGTTCTGCGAGGAGGTAAACTCTGCAAGGGGAGTGAACAGCGCGTGGGGCAGAGTGACTGTAAAGATCCCCCACCATACCCCATAGCACCCGTCCTTGGGAATGGATGCGTACATGACTCCGTCGGGACCAAAGTCCAGATCCCACGCCCCGACATTGACCGGTTCGGCAAGTCGAGTCGCAAGACCGGTGACGGGGTCGATGGAGTAGAATCGCTGGTGGTAGCAGGCGTACAAAACCCCGTTGGCGTACTCGATTCCGTAGAGGCCTCCCGTAAACCGCTCTCCGTGAATATCGGCGACATAGGTCAACTGTCCCGTGCTTGCATTTCCTGTAAACAGTTTATGACACCATGCCCCCGTTCGATTGGAATATTCGTGAATATACATCATCCCATCCGGCGCGAAGGTCAGGCCGCTGCATTCGATGGGGGTGGTTCCCTCCTTGAACGTGGCCACAAGCGTTCCGTCGCCCGTCATTGGGTTGACTGTGTACAGCCGGTCTCCATCCGCTCCGTAGAGTGTTCCACTTGGGTGCGTATCCATAAACAGGTATGAGAATTCGCCATTTGCCGATCCGACCGTTTGAAGATTGCCGATCTGCGGCGAATACCAGCCGAACGTCGGGGTCCCAGCCGTTCTGTCATACAAACCTAATCCGAGGAATACCCCCTGCCCCCTCGCCGCCGACGGCCCAAGGCAAACGGCCGTCGCGACGAAATCATCAAACACCTTGTACCCCGCTGTAATCTCGTTCCACCCACCATGTTGTTTCCTCCAGTGTATCTGCTGCTGTTGGATCAGATAATCATGTCTGATCTTACGGTTCGATCCGGAGTTCGTCATGTTATTGAATGAAGTCCGCACGTCACTTATATATACAGGTGCGATCAAAGAAGGCCCAGTTGAGATCTCCGTCCTTGCATACCAATCGATACAGTTCGCTTGATTCACCGTTAGCCCAGTACATCACCCCATACCAGGAACTGACATCGAGTTGGAACGAGAACTCCTCAGTGCTTCTGCCTACCCATTGGACATTGATAACATACTGGTACCTCTCGAAGTCGGAGGACTTCCTTTCGTAGGAATTCAACAGCGACTTGACAATCTTTGCGATCTTGCCCGGATCGGTGACCTCTCCGAATCCCCGATGGCGATGTTCAATTCGAATACAAGTTGGTGTCTTCTTCTGCAGTTCGATCATCCACATCGTTTCCGGTGTGGCTCCGGGAACGATCCTCGTCTTCCTTTCCCTGGGACCCGTAAGCAACAGGACTCCCACGATTGCGAATCCTGCTACCCCACAGGCAAAGATCAGTAGTTTCGTCCTTCGCAACATATGTTCACTCCCTGCGCCCGCAATTGGGCACTGCAAGTCGGATCTAAATGACCGTGCGTGATTATGGGAATAGCGTTTCATGCTATGCCGCTTTCTT
>CAZLZE010000049.1:0-34226 GCA_964563935.1 uncultured Phycisphaerae bacterium
TATCATATCCTTCTCCTTCAATTAGCAATTAACAATTGGCAATCAACAATTCTTCCTACGCCGATTCCCTGGCCGCCAATTCCACGGGCAGATGCACATGGACGGGCGATTTGACATTTCCGCCCGTCAATTGGTGGAGTAATTTCGCAGCCTCGTATCCCATTTGTTTTCCCGGCTGGCGAACGGTGGTCAGTCCGGGTGTGAGTAACCGAGCCAGGGGAATATCGGAAAAGCCTGTCACGCGGATATCGCGTCCAATCACCATGTGTCGTCGAGCGGCCGCTTCATAGACGCCCTGGGCCAAGTAATCATTCAGGCACGCCACGTTGATCGGCGAAGTGACCTGGTCCAGCAACTTCTCTACGATAGGGACGCTCACGAGGTGTTTCCGTTCCTTCGGCCAATAGGCAGGGTCCGTATCGCTCACCTCGATCATGCACGTCATGTCGTTCACGGCCTGGCCGTACCCGGCATCGATCATCGCGTGGCGATATCCTTCGAGGCGGTCCCGATGTACCGAGTGCTCGATTTGCGATGTGACATAGTAGACAGGCGAATCGTATTTCGAGATCAAGTAATGGACAGCCTCGTACATTCCCGCGGCGTTGTCCGCCTCCACCGAACTGGTCTCCACGGAGTCCACTTGCCGGTCAATCGAGACGAGCGGGAATCTCTTTCCAACGAGCTGCCTGAGAACGGACGCATAATCCGGATGGGCGAAAGGTAAGATAATGACGCCGTCGATCTGAAACTGCTCGATGTTCCTCAACATGGCCAGCGTCTTTTCGTGCCCGCCGGACGTGAGAAAAACCTTGAAAGTCAAACCGGCTTCCGAGGCATACTGAAGAATGCCCTTTCGCATCTCGATCAGGAACATATCCGGCTCGCTGGCCCAGACGGCCGCGATCGTCAGTTTCCGCTCGGACCGGGTCGGCGGGGGGGCTGCTGCCAAAGAACCTCCGTCCGAGACGGCCTTCTCAACTGGCGCCGACGGAACCAGTATCCGCCCCTGGACCATCTGGATCTTCCCTTCCGACTGCAGAATGGAAAGGGATCGGTGCAGCGTCTCCCGTGACACATGGTACTTAAGGGCCAACTCATATTGGGCGGGCAAAAGTGAACCGGCGGAGTATTCCCCGCGGCAAATATCCTCATGGATCTTGCGGCTCAGCTTGACTGCCTTACTGTTATACGTAATCGTCGTGCTGCTCATGTCGAATCCGCCTCATTAACATCAGTTTATTTGATTTTTCGATTCAGTGCAAGGAAAATCCAAGATGCTCTCCTAAATTTCTGACCTTAGCCTTAAATATCTATTGTGCGCCTAGATTTGTCCGGTCGGATGCGTAAATGACAGCTGTTCGATCTGCAACCCACCACCCTGGCGGTCTCCAACGGTGTTCCATCTTCATGTTGACCCAGTTGGAAGGAGTGGATACACTCATGGGCTAAATTTCGCGGATTACAGAAAAGAGGAACAGCCATGCGATCAGTGCTTGAGGAAAAGGGCGCAAGATGGATTTGGCCGGCGGATCTTGGGACCGACCTGAACCAATATGTGGAATTTCGCCATGAGTTCGATCTGACCGAACTGTCGCCGCAGGCGCAGCTTCTGATCTCCGCGGACTCCAATTACGCAGTCTGGCTGAACGATGCGTTTGTGAATTGCGGCCAGTTTTCTGACTTTCCCATGGCCAAGACGTTCGATACGCTTCCGGTCGGGTCGCTGCTGCGGAAGGGAAAGAACGTCCTCACCGTCGCGGTGCATTATCTGGGAAAGGATTTCTTCAGCTACATCCCCGGCCCGCCCGGACTGATCTATGCCCTCGACATCAGCCCGAAAGCCGTGGTCAGCGGCGCCGGTGTCTCCTACCGTCGCATGCCGGGTTACAAGTTCGGCGATATGCCGATTGTCACGTGGCAATTGGGTCTGACGTTCGAGTTCGACGCCCAGCCGTCGGGCCAGTGGCGACCGCTGGAGAGCGGAAATATCCTGGCCGCGCCCGCCGATCGGACCCTTTCCCCCAGACCTATTCCGAAGATCGATATTAAAGAACGTGTTCCCGCGGAAATCCGTACGCAAGGTGTTTTTCGGCGGGACGATCATCCGGACAAAACCGTCGGACACATTGTGCAGTCCGATTTTCTTTCGGAACGTCGTTCTCGTGACGTGTTCGTCGAATGTACCAACCTGCGAATGCCTTCGACGAAAGGGATTACCGTCAAGCCGGAGTGTTTCGCGAGCGGCGGCGTCTATCTGTTGATCGATATGCACCGTGAGGAAGTGGGTTTCCTCGATCTGGATCTTGAGACGAACGCCGGGGCCATTGTCGATATCGGCTGGGGCGAGCATCTGGACGATTGTCGTGTCCGGGCCTACGTTGACCAGCGAAACTTTGCCACACGCTACGTCTGCAAGGACGGTCGCCAGACCTTTACCCATCCTTTCATGCGGCTGGCGGGAAGATATCTGGAGCTTCATATTACCGGAGTCACGGATAAATTCACCCTCTACTACGCGGGACTCAAGCCGACGGAATATCCGGTCGTGACGCGTGGAAAATTCCAGTCGCCGGACCAATTGCAGAACAAGATCTTCCAGACGGCCGTGCGCACGCTCCATCTGTGCATGCATGAGCATTATGAGGATTGCCCCTGGCGCGAACAGGCCCTTTACGCCAACGATGGACGAAATCAAGCCCTGGCCGGGTATCACGCCTTCGGTGAATATGCTTTTCCCGCTGAGTCGTTCAGCCTCCTGGCTCGAACCGCCAAGGACGACGGGTACATGGAAATGTGCGCTCCCGCCGTTATCGACCGAACGATTCCGTCGTTTTCCATAGTCTGGTTCCTTGCCGTTCAGGACCATTGGATGCACAGCGGCGACATGCGGTTTGTCCGGAAGATGATGCCGTATATCAAGAAGATGATGGCCGTTCATCTCTCACGCATGAAAGACGGCCTTCTTCCATGTCCAGCCGGAAAACGCTACTGGCACTTCTACGATTGGGCTGAAGGGCTGGCCAGTTGGGATCGTGAGGTCAAATCGGGAGATGTCCGTTTTGACGCGCCGCTGAACCTCTTCTTCTGTCTGGCCCTCGATGCGTCCGCCAAACTCGCCGAAGCCTGCGGTGAATCGGACTTCGCCAAAGCGTACACATCCGCGGCCCAGCAGATTCGATCCCGGTTCCACCCTCTATTCTGGAATGCCGGACAGTCCGCCTACGCGACCTACCGGGGCGTCGTCGGCGACGACCATTTCGCTGAACTCACGCAGTCACTGGCCATCCTCTCCGGCGCTGCGCCGGCCGACATTGCCTCGCAGCTGAAAGATCGGCTCGTCCGCGACGCCAAC
The DNA here is from genome assembly GCA_964563935.1 of uncultured Phycisphaerae bacterium. Lineage (GTDB taxonomy): Bacteria > Planctomycetota > Phycisphaerae > JAAYCJ01 > JAAYCJ01 > JBAZZQ01. The sequence continues at coordinate 3,356 of CAZLZE010000049.1, forward strand.
GGCCTCGTGGAAACGACGCTGAGCCAGTCGCTGTACAAATTCGAGGCGGTGCTCACGGACAAGCAAAAATATGGTCGGTGGGTTTTCGACAAGATCGCCCGCGATTGGGGCAATATGCTCTATAACGGGGCTACGAGTTTCTGGGAGACCCTCAATGGCGGCTGGGATTTCGATAACGCAGGCTCCCTCTGCCACGGCTGGTCGGCCACTCCGATCTATTTCTATCACGCATACCTTCTTGGCGTCAAACCCGTAGAGCCTGGCTTCAAAACGTTCACCATCGATCCGGTGAAAGACGTTATTCCGTGTGTGGCGGGGGAGGTGCCCACCCCATTCGGTCCGATCAAGCTGAAGTGGGAAAAAGCCGGCGAAAAGACCCTCTACACGCTTTCGCATCCGAATGCCATTTCGCCCGACATCCTGCACTTCACCCAACGCGAGGAATTGCGGATCGTGGAATAGTCTCAGCCCATCATAAAGGAAAGACAGTAATGTATTGACTTTTATATTGCACGTGATATATTGGGCTTAATAGCTATATACCACGTGCAATACGAGGCGGAGCGGAGACGGAAAAACTGCTGATCGATGATCTGAGGAGAAGATAATGATGAGTCGATACAGACCGGCGAAGCTCCAAAATCCAAAATCGGCATCTGCCCTCATCGAGCATGGTAGGGTGCGTCGCGACGCACCATCTTCCTCTTCCGTAGGGGCACCCCATGCCGTGCCCTCCTGGTCCGTCTGTGTAGGGGCGCCGCTTGCTTCGCCCTCCTATTCCACCCCCAATGCCCAGAGCCAAAAGTCCAAAGCCTGCTTCACCCTTATCGAGCTTCTCGTCGTCGTCGCCATTATCGCCGTGCTGGTAGCTCTGCTGCTGCCGGCCCTGTCGACCGCGAGGGAAAATGCCCGACGGGTCACCTGTCTCAGCAACCTGCGGCAATTGGGGCAAGGGGCCCGGTTTTGGGCCGACTCCAACAAGGGTGAAATCGGCGGGATCGCCGGGCGAGTGCATATCCCGCCCCGGTGGGATGAACTCTGGCTTGGGACTCTTTACGGTACGTTCAAGATTGACGTACTGAATCGCACGGCGGGGATATTGCATTGCCCGTCGGACAGTTTTCCCAGGCCGGAGGAACTGGTAGATTGGCCGCCCGTGCAACAGTACCTCAAAAATCCTTCTGCCCGGTCGTATGCCATCAATCCACTCATCATCAACTACAATGGGGACTATCAATCGCCGCCGTCTGCCTACACGAGTGTCCGTGTCGATAATGTTCCTGAACCTCAGACCACCACACTGTTATCAGAGTGCTGGAAGGATAACACGTTCTGCGGTGCTATCTATTTCACGTGGTACGAGTTCCCTGTCCCTCCGTCAACCATGGGCAACTACGGTCCCTACCACAGCACAGGAGGTAATCTGCTTTTTGTCGATGGTCATGCGGAGTGGTTCAACGCCCTGGCCGATCTCGACCGCTATTACTACTTGTTCAAATTATACAAAGACCGACCTTTCAGCGATCCTAACCCTTGAGTTAGCCCATTCAATAAGGAACATACGATGTCTGCTGTCATGAAGATACTATCCTTTTCGGTGTTCATCGTTTTGGTCGGATCAACAGCGTCGTCTGGGGGCGTTTGGCAAGTCTCCACATCGTCAGCCATCACCGACCACGCCAATCCACAGGCGAAAGGATCGTTGGCCGCAATTCTCACCGAGATCGGCGATCAATCGGCCACAATCGAGCTGCCTGGAAGCACGACATATCCGATCAGCAGCGACTTAACCATACCCGCCGGCGTTGCTCTGCGATTCCAAAACGGTGCCGTGCTCTCGGTGGCCGAAAAAAAGACGCTTACGATCAACGGCGAGATCGAAGCAGGTGCCAGGCCGATCTTTGTGGGCAAAGGCCGGATTGCAGGCGAGCCGAACATCCGGGCCGTCCTGCCCCAATGGTTTGGCGCCCGGGCCGACGGCAAAGCCGACGATACCGAAGCGCTCCAGAAGGCGGTCGACTTCGCCTGCACTTCGAACGTCATGCTCGTCGACCTTGGCCGAGGCCGCTATCGCCTGACCAGGACCCTCAACTGCTCCAATACCCGCGAACCGGGCACAATCCACCGCGACGGACTGCGCATCGTCGGCAATTCCTTCACCACGACCCGTCTGATCGGCGACACCGGGGATCATCACGCGATCATCGAAACCAGCGGCAGCCAGTGGCTGGAAATCGACAACATAACCCTCACCGCCGGGGCAGAGAATCCCAGTTCCGTCGGGCTGTTCACCGGCTGTCCCAAGGCCTGCCCGCAATCGCAGAATCAGGTCTACCATATCGCCATCTTCATGTGCGACGCGATGCAGCAGAACGGCGGCCTGGGCTCGATCGGCATCTGGAACTACGCCGCCGAGGAGCACACGTATCATAGCGTATATATCAACGCCAATCGCCCGGTCGTGCTCTGGGCGTTCAATGGTGAAAAGCCCGACGCGCCGGACGCCAAGGGCATGTTCAACTACAAAAACTCACACGTCCAACTGCTCAACCTGCCTCACTCGCTGGGCGTGGTTACCTTCAGCGGCGAGTGCTTTTTGATGGCAGAGGGCAAGCATGCGCCGGTGGTGACAAGCCACTGCGCCAATTCGCTGGCCATGCACAACACGTACATGGGCAGCGGGGCCGGTAAAGGCGACAACACGTGCGCGTTCGATATCCACGGGTCGATGACGAATCTGACGTATTCGGGGACAATCGAGGGGCTGGCGACGTTCGCACGGGTCAACGATTTGCTTATCGGCAGCCGGGTGAGCGTGACATATGGACTGGTGGGCGAGGCGCAGCGGACGGGGTTGCTGTACGGCAGCACGAAGGGCGCGATGGACGGCAAGGCTTGCCTGCTGGAGCTTGGTCCAAACGGCCGGATCGAAAACTGTGACCTCACCTTCTCCCTCGCGGAGCAGAAGGAACGTCCTCTTCTCGGCCTGCTCAAGCCCGCCAAAGGCAAAGTCCCCACCGCCGGGATATATAACACGACAATCAAGACCAATCAGGACGCCAAATACCTGGAAATGCCGGCCGAACTTCGGACCCACTGCGTCAACACGATCCTGTCCAATCCGGTGACTCTCATCGTGGTTAACGAACGAAATGCGGCGTCCAAGTAGAAAGTAATCTTTCAAATTCGCCGCTGCTCGTCCTTGTTCGTTACGGCCCAATGCGATGCACTCAGCCACACCTCGCGTGGGGGAAAATGCGTCGAAAACGAAAGATTTTCTCGGATTTGATGCCGCCATAATGGCTTCACCTGCGGGGTTTTATGCAAAATGCGAAAAAACTTGACTCTCCGTTTGGGCGGTCTATAGTTTACTTAGAAGGTCAGCTTAGCTGGCTACAACGGTTATCAAACCGTGGACTTTGAAAAAGGTCCTAACCAACTGGGCTGACCAATTTATTGCGCCCGCCTCGGAAGCACTTCCCTTTCTTCAATCTGAAGCCAACCCCGCGCCTCGCCAGCCATCGAAACGCAAAGTGCTGGACTTAAGGAGAATCGAAGAGTATAACAATCCGAAAACTTTTTTCAGGGAGAATACTATGGCCGCGAAAGGCAAGCGTATCGGGTATGTTGACTATGCACTGGAGAATTTTCATGCCAACGTCTATTTGGGAATTCTCCGCAAGGAACTGGCAGACCGTGGATTCACCGTGGCCGGCTGCACGGCGATGAAAGAGAAGGATGGCATGGAGTGGGCCCAGAAGAACGGGGTTCCATACTTCAAGTCGATGGCGGAGCTGAACGAGAACGTGGACTACTACATGGTCCTGGCCCCGTCGAACCCGGAGGTGCATCTGGATCTGTGCAAGAAGGTCTTTCCGTTCAAGAAGACCACGTATGTTGATAAGACCTTCGCGCCGGATGTGGCCACCGCGAAGAAGATTTTTGCCCTGGCAGATAAATATAAAGTGAAGATGCAGACGACGTCGGCGCTGCGGTACACCAATGTTCAGACCTACGCGAAGGAAGTGGGCAAGGCGAAGGTTCGCCACATGGTGGCGTGGGGCGGTGGACGGTCGTTCGGCGAATACGGAATTCATCCTACGGAATTGGTCGTCAGTTGCATGGGACCCAAAGCCGAGAGCCTGATGCGCCGCGGGACGGGAAATGAAACGCAGTTGCTCGTGAATTTCTCCGGTGGCCGGACCGCGGTCATCAATGTGTATGTCAATGCGAATACGCCGTTTGCCGCGAGTGTGACTACGGCGAAGGAAACGAAGTATATCGCGGTTGATGGATCGCGGATCTTCGTGGATCTGGCGGCGGCGGTGCTGGACTTGTTCGAAAGCGGCAAGCCGAATATCGATCGCGCCGAATCGCTGACGATCCGCCGGATCCTGGACGTGGCGGAAGACAAGCGGGCACTGAAGGGATTTGTGAAACTGTAAGCATCTGATAGTCTACAGCATATCGGCAAGGGGCACAGGCATCTGTGCCCTTTTGCGTTTTTGGCCAAATCGCTATAATGAGCGTTTTCATGCTCAAGATGGACGTAGTGATAGGTTGGACGGAGAAGACATGGCCAAGCCTGTAAAAGTGATTGCGTGCGGTGTGTTCGAGCGGGAGTTGGAAGCCCTTAAACGGGAAGGCCTGGGACCAATGGAGGTCGAACTGCTCGACGCAGGACTTCACAGCCGGCCTAAGGAACTGAAGGTGCGGGTTCAGGCGGCGATCGACGCGTGCGACGACGGGAAGTACGAGCGAATCGCGATCGTATACGGGATGTGCGGGCGTGGGGCCATTGGCCTGATGTCGCGGGGAACACCCGTGGTTTTACCGCGAGTGCATGACTGCATTGCGCTTTTTCTGGGGTCGTCGGACGAATATCGCAGGCAGTTCAAGACGTGGCCCGGCACGTTTTACATGACGCCGGGTTGGTTCGAGAAGAAGGCGCATCCGGACCAGTATCGGGCGAGCGTACTGAAGAAAGGCTGGTGCGCATGCAATGATCCGAACTACCCGGAGTGGTCGAACAAATTCGGGCCGGAAAACGCGGACTTCATCGCGGAGTTCTTCCAGAGCTGGCGGAAGAACTACAAGCGGGTGGCGCTGGTCAACAACGGATTAGGCAACGTTCAGCAGTACCGGAGCTATGTGGAGAGCCTTGCCGAGGTATCGGGGTGGCAGTTCGAGGAATTGGCTGGCGGACTGGATTTCGATCGGGCGCTGGTGCATGGGCCTCATGATGAGGGACGTTTCCTATGCGTACCGGCGCATCATCTTGTTATCGCGACGAACGATTATCGAATATTCTCCGCTGTGCCGGCGCATCCGTCGGAGGAGGATATGCTCAATGCGCGGCGGGTGATGGCGGGAGTCCAGGCGGGACGATTCGTGATTGCCGGGGAAGGCGAGGTTTTGCCCGATAGGAGTGCTTCGGGTCTTGGGTTGGGTATTGACGCGGGGGGGACCTACACGGATGCAGTGCTGCTCGATCTGTCGACGGGGGCGGTGGTGTCGAAGGCGAAATCGCCGACGACGCATCAGGATCTTTCCATCGGCGTGGAAGGGGCGATCGCGAATCTGCCCCATGCGCGATTTCGTGAAGTGAATCTCGTTGCGCTGTCGACGACCCTGGCGACCAATGCCATCGTGGAAAATCGCGGGGCCCACGTCGGGCTGATCCTGATGCCTCTGGATCGGAAGACGGCGGAGGAGATTCAGGTTCATCCGACGCGAATCGTCCCCGGACGGCTGAGCATCGACGGCGTGGAGACCGAACCGATCGATGAACAGGCGGTGAAGGATGCGGTTGGGGCGATGCTGGCTGAGGGCGTGGAATCGTTCGCCGTCAGCGGGTACGGCGGCGTGCATAATCCGGTTCACGAACAGGCGGTCAAAGCGATCATCCAGAGTCTCGCGGATGTGCCGGTGGTGTGCGGACATGAGCTTTCGAGCAAGTTGAACTTTATTCGGAGGGCGTATACCGCCGTTCTGAACGCGCGGCTGATGCCGGTTGTGGACGATCTGCTTCGCGCGGTGGAACAAGTGCTCAAGCGGTATCATCTGCATGCGCCGATGTTCATTGTGCGCGGGGACGGATCGCTGATCGAAACGTCGGCGGCGCGGGAGCGGGCGATCGAGACGATTCTGTCGGGACCGGCCGCCAGCGCGGCTGGGGCGCGAGTGCTGACGGGCCAGGATGATATCATCGCGGTGGACATGGGCGGAACGACGACGGATGTGGCGATCGTTTCAGGCGGACGAGTGAGCGTGTGCAGCGAAGGGGCGACAGTGGGGGCATGGCAGACCAGCGTGAGCGCAGCCGACATTCTGACCACCGGATTGGGCGGCGACAGTTATGTTCGGGTGCTTGAGGGAGGCACGAAAGTGACCGTGGGACCGGAACGGGTGATCCCGCTTTCGTTCCTGGGCAAAGCTCACTCCTTTGTGAGTGAGGAACTGGCGGAGATGGCGGAAACGACGCGATTCGATCGGCTGATGCCCATTTCGATCGAGTTCTTCGACCTGGTGGGACTACGGCCGGGAATCCGGCTGTCCGATGCGGAAGCGAAAGTGGTAAAGGCTCTGTCGAAAGGGCCCATGTCGCGCCACAGATTGGCGGCGGCGATTGGTGCGGTCTCGTTCATGCTGCTTCCGACGGCGAGATTGGAGCAGTTGGCGGTGATCCGCCGATGCGCGTTCACGCCGACCGATGCGCTGCACGTGCTGGGGACGTTCGAGGAGTTCGACACACACACGGCCGTGCTGGCGGCGAGGGTACTGGGCGGATTTACGGGTGAAAGCCCGGAAGGTTTCGCGGAGCGGGTTCAGGCGGAGGTCGTCAAACGCCTGGCGTATGAGGTGGTGCGCCGGGAGATCTCGCTCGTACTGGGTGATCCTGCCAGGGAAGATCACCCCATGCTCAACGGGTTGCTCGACGCCATGGTGACGTCGCGGCTGAAGGAGAATCGATACTGCACGATGCAGTTTACCGAGCACCGGGCGGTCGCGGGGATCGGCGCCCCGGCTGGGGCATTTCTGCCGGCGGCGGGAGAGCTTCTGGGTGCGAAGGTACTGGTTCCGGAGCACGCGGAAGTGGCCAACGCGGTCGGCGCGATCAGCGGCAAAGTGGTCGTACGCGAGACGATTTCCATCCGCCCGGACGAGGTCGGCTCGTTTATTATGATGAGTCCGCTGGGGCGAAAAGAGTTCGGCCATCTGGGCGACGCCCAAAAAGAAGCGATGGAGTACCTGGTCCGCCACCTTCGAACGAAGGCGGCAGAGTTCGGGACCGATGAACGCCAGGTCGTGGTGACGGTGCGCGACAAGACAGGCCTGCTGGAGGACGGCAGTCGCCAGTTCCTCGAACTGGTCGTGGAAGGTGTGCTCCAAGGCCAGCCGCGAGCGGCAGGATAGGAAGAACTGTGGTTCTTGATTGGGGTGAGGATCGGAGGCGGTCTATTCATCTGCCGAAGGATGAGACTGCTGATCTGAACTTGAATGGGAGCGTCGTCTTCGTCGAGCCTTTTGTTTTCGGATCTTTTCTTGAACGCGTGATTCTGGACTGGCATTTCCGAGGAACTTGGCTTCAAGCAATTCACACATGCGTTTTCTGGCGTAGTAGCGATTGAGGAGCTGGCTTCGGGTCTGCTGCATTTTGACTTCAAGGCCGGTGGGGCGATGTTTGAGATAGACGCACGTGGATGTGCGATTGACCTTTTGTCCGCCCGGACCGCCGGACCGGACAAACGATTCGTCCAAGTCCTGCTCGTACAGTCGGCAGGCGTCCATTCTCGCCCGAAGGGCGTCGGCTTTTTGCGGTGTTACACCGAAATCGAGAGTCATGGAAATATTATACACTCACCATAGATTTTGAGCAGGCGCAAAGGGGATTGTCTGAAGTGGAATTATGGTGAAATAATGAGGCGGTTTTCGGACAATAATGATAGGCAGGAAATGTCGGAGTACAGGATAGATATGGCGACAGAATTCTGGTTTTGCAGATTGGTCTTGGCGGTTGTGTGGCTCGGCTTGCCCTTGCTGGCGGCGGGAGAAGTGAAATCCGCATTTCCGTGGGATAACCCTTTCGGCGTTGTCAATCCCTGGCCGGGAATAGGCAAGATCGGATTGGGATGGTGTCGATGCGGTGGAGGGGCAACGCAGCTAGGGGACTGGAACACCATTGAGCCGACGAAGGATAAATTTGTCTGGGAGGCGGCGGAGGCGGAATACACAAAATACTACGCAGGCAAGGAAGGACTCACGCCCTCGCCCCTTCTCTGTTATACCGCCCGTTGGGCAAGCAGTGGTCCTACGGGTGAGCAGTTGTATCCTCCGAAGGATCTGTTCGACTACTTCCGGTTCGTCAAGGCGGCGGCGACCCGATTCAAGGGGCGGATTCCCGCATATGAGATATGGAACGAGCCGAATGGACGAGGAACCTTCTTCGCCGGAGGCTGCGACAAGCTGACGGAACTTGTGAAGGTCGGCTACTGTGCGGTCAAACGGGCGGATCCCAATGCCTTGGTCATATTCCCCGGCTTGGCCGGTGTGGACATCGCCTTTGCCGAGCGATGCTATGAACTTGGTGCGCGGGACTATTTTGATATCATGGCCTGCCATCCGTATCAGTGGGGCGTGATATTCGACGAGGGTTATCAGTCCGCGAGCGTGCTGGAAAGTCTTCGCAAACTCATGGACCACTACGGCGATCAAGGCAAACCGATCTGGCTGAACGAATTCGGTTGGCAACGGAGTGAGTCGATCAAGCCGGAGGACCAGGCGCGGCTGCTGACGATCGCCGCGACATTTTACCGTTCGCTGGAGCATCTCGGCGTGGAGCGAATGTTCTGGTACAACGGCAAGAGCTGGCCGGGGGAATCGTACGGATTGTTGGACCTAGACGGACAGCCTACGCCCGCGTTCTTTGCCTACAAGACGGTCGTGACGAACCTGTCAGGCAAACACTACGCGGGACAGATCCCTCTCGCCGGCGCCCGGGCGATGCTGTTCGCCCCAGCTGACTCAAACGCGCCCATGACGCTTGTCCTGTGGTCGCCGTCACTCGAATCCGCAGCGGTGACGATCCCCTTGAAGGGCCAGGAGACAATATCCACCAAGGCCACGCCTATGCCGCAGTTCGTGACCATTCCCCGCGAAAAAATTGGCAGATTCACCAAAGGCATGCCTATCATTCGCCGGGCTGGGATGAAAGTCGAGGCGAACCAGGAGAAATTCGTCTGGGCACAGATCGCCGTTCCGCCCGAGACGCATTTGGCGTATGTGAATCGCGGCGAGAATGTGCTGAAACTCAACGTGGTCAATTGCTCCGCCAAAGCACAACGCGGAACTGTTCGACTACTCTCGCCTCCGCTGAAGCTGGCGAAGGAAATTGCCTACGACGTGGCGTCTGAAAGGTCGGCTGTAGTCTCCGTGCCGATAGTCATCCCTCGCAGCGCGAAATTCGGGACCTATCCGATCTGGGTCAAAGGGACCGCGGGCGAAAATAAGCTTGCCGGATACAAAGACCGGATCCGCGTGAGTCCGGGGCAGACAGTTGAGTTCACGGGGAATAGTTGGGTCGAGTCGCGGTATTTGAAAGACGGTCCAAATGGTGGTCCGTCGATTTCTTTTGGAAGTCAATGGACGTATCAGTTCGATCTGGCTGGGTGCCGACAAGCGAGAATGTCGCTGCAGGTGGGCGCCAATGCGGGTCAGGAATGGAACGTGGAGATTTCGGCGGACGGTCATGGCTATGAGAAGCTGGCGGCCGATCGCTCGTGGCCGACGTGGCGGGTGATTGACATCCCGGAGAAATATTTGAATGGGAAAATCTTCCTGCGAATTCGAGGGAAAGAGGCGCAATTGGGTTATTTCGTGCTGGACGTCTCGAAAGAACTGTACAAGGCAAAGGAATGGCAGTGAAGGAGAATATAGTGAAACAATTGAATTTCAGTATTGTTGGGCTGTTTCTGTGTATGTCGGGTTTGGTGTACGGCCAGTCGGGAGTCGTTTTCGTCGATCGAATGGAAAGCCTCGACCACTGGAAAGGCAACGACCTGGTGCAACTGACGTTGGACAAAACCAACCGCAAAACAGGCTATGCCAGCCTGCGTGTGAACTACACGGTCGACAAAAGTGATCCCGGGTCGGCCTTCTTCGTCAGAACGGACGTCGGCCTGGACCGTGTGCCGTCAAAATGGGAATTCTTCGCCGCCACGACCAAAGATGTGCGGTTTCCATACAATCCAAAATTTCGAATGGCGATTCAGGACAAGGATGGAACCGTCGTGATAGCCGACGTGGACGGTAAGATCAGACAAGCCGCCATGTTGGGAGACCTTTATCGCGTCGAAGTCGCAAAAGAAGAGTTCGTCCCCCTCTGGCCGGGGAAGAACGGGACGCTGGATGGGGTCGAGACGATCAGCTTCGAACTCATCGGACGGGGCGGCGAGTTTCTCTATGAAGGCATCTTCGAACTCTACATGGACGAACTGTCGGCTGTGTTCGATAACGCGGATGCGTATCTGGGCCAGTGGGCAGCGAAGGTGGGCGAGCGAACCGCCGCCCTGAAGAAGGAACTGGACGGTCTGAACATCAAGGGATCATCACTCAAGTACCCGCAGGCGACGCTGGAGGTGATCACCATGTTCCAAGGCTACGCCAGGGACGAGTACAACGAAGGAAAGCGGGTCCGGGCCGCCAGACAACTGGAGTACCTCGATCAACTCTGCGATGAGCTTCACAAGCAGATCGCGGAGGCGAAGGCGGGCGCCAAACCGTGGCCTGACGTGCCGGAAGTTGATCACCGAAGACTCTCATCCAAGAGCGGCGATTTCTGTTTTGGCGAGGAACCTGTCTACATCACGGGATGTTGCGGATGGTGGGGACAAGATCAGTTCCCGAGCTACAGCCGGCTCGGGTTCAACGGAATCTCTATGGAGACGGGCGCGAGTGCGACGCTTCCGGAAGAGAACAAGCGGACCGTTCCCGAGAATATCCTGGGTATCATCAAAGCAGCGGGTGAAAGCAATCTGGCCGTCGATCTGTTGCTGAGTCCGCATTACATTCCCGAATGGGCCTATACGAAGTTTTCGAATCTGGATCCCAACGAGTTGCGTCGCAAACGCAATTCGTTCATGCCGTGGAATATCGACAGCCCGGACCTGAAGTTCATCCTTTCCGAGCATGTCAAGACGCTTATTCCGGCGATCAGGGACTTCGGCAATCTCATCAGCTACGATGTGACGAACGAAATGTGGTTCGCCATGCTGGGCGACTTCTCCGCGGATGATTTTCGAGCGTGGCTGAAGGATCAGTACGGAACAATCGTCGCGCTGAACACGCAATGGGCGACAGACTTCAAAGATTTCAGCGAGGCAGAGTGCCCGATTCAGTCGCCGGGCGCCGTAAAAGATCGCTACCGATTCCAGGAGCACCGTCTGAACCGGTTCTACCGATGGTTTGTCGATGAGATTCACAAATCCGATGCAAAACGACCAATTTACGGGAAAATTCATGGTGGTTGGCGTCATGTCCTCGGCGTTGATCGCCGGGGCTTATCGCGTATTCTCACCGCCAGTGGCGCGGACTGCTATCCACGGATGAACAATCCTCTCGACAAACTCGTCATCGACGCCTGGGACACTGCTTTCATCACGCAGGAGTTCCGATCCCTGGCTCCAGACAAACCCATCGTCGATTCGGAGCATCATATCATCTTCTACAACCAGATTGTGACGCCCGAGTACATTCGTGCGGTGACGTGGTGGCGGGCCATTCTCGGTCTGGATGCCAGCTACGTGTGGGTGTGGGGACGAGGCCTTGAGAACGAAGCGGAGTGCATTTTCACGCAGCCGTGGGCGGTGCATGCTCTGGGTCAGACGGGATTGGACCTGCAGCGATCCGGGCGAACGATCAGCCTGTTTCAACGGTTCAAACCGGATGTAATGCTGGTGGATAGTGGATATCGCACCATGGACGCCTACAAACTCTGCAGCTACTCCGGCGTGGCATTTGACGTGATACCCCCGGATGGGGTCACCGCGGAGCATATGAAGGCATATCGAACAATCGTGGTTCCTCCCGAGGCAAAGCTGGGACAATCGTTCAATGAAATATTGGCCAAGGCGGAGACGGGCGGAGCGAAAGTGATTCGGCTGAGCGAGAGATGCGAGTTGTGTGAGCTAAGCGGCAAGATTGCCTCTCGGGTCAAGCCGGCGGTCGAACCGAAGCACGGTGTGGTAAATTATACGGTACTCGACCCTGCGAATAAGCCGGTGACGTTTCTCCTGAACCTCAATCCTGAGCCGGTGGAAATCGCGGCCGCGAAGAAGACGACCTTGGGTCCGCTGGGTCTGACAATTCTGAGTTCGCCGTGAGGTGTATCAAACGTACTGTTTGAGAAACTCGTACGCGCGGCGGCCGGAAATCTGGTGACGGCCTTCAAACTCGTCGAGTTCGACCTTGTCTCTGGCATTCCAAAGGCGGTAGATGTCGCGGAGTTTTCCGACGTCGCGCCGCGTGGCCTGGATGGGGAAGATGTCGTCCTTTGTACCCGCCTCGATGAGGACGGGACGTGGGGCAAGAAGCCCAGCCAGATCCGGCAAGTCTCCGATCTTCAGTACGTTCGGCAGAAAATTGCAGATACAGTGGTTCATAGCCAGGATACTGTCGAACCAGGAACAGAAATACCCGCTGATTACGCATGCCTTGATGCGGGGATCCAGGCATGTGCTGTAGAAGGTGTGCATTCCGCCGCCGGAGATACCCATGGCGCCGATCCGGGCGGCATCGATTTCCTTGAGTGTCTGCAAATAATCGATAAGCCGCTTGGCCTCCAGCACCCGAAGCCCGATGAGCGATCCGCCGAGCATCATGGCCCAGGTGGACAAGAAATGGCAGGGGGCGGCATAAAGTCCGCCTGTTTGAGCCTGCTGCGGGATGTGTTCCCCGAACGCCATGATCTCCGGGGCCGCCACGATGAATCCCGCCCGAACGAGTTCGAGAGCAAAATCCTTGTGATAACCGTCGGGCGTGAATCGTTGAGCGCCAGGGTCCCACAATCCGCCGATGTCCTTCACGCCATAGCCGTGGCCATGAAACGCCACCACGGCAGGCTGCTTGCCCTTTGGCGCGTTCTTCGGGAAAAGCAGGTACACCGGCATGCGCTTTCCGGGCATGGTCTGGATGGTAATCTTGCGGCGGATATGGTCCGTGCGGTCGACTTCCTCGACTACCTCCACGCTTGGGGCAGCGGCGGGTTCGTCCTGGAACCCAAGGGCTTGGCTCAGGAGATGTGCCGTCTTTTTCTGCCACTTCTTCGTCTCCGCCAACGTCTTGGCGACAAATCGGCAGACGGGCGGGTGCGCGGCGTAGTATTTGCGAAGGTAGCCCACGGGGTCAATACGCGGATCGTCTTTCGAGTTCAAGAGTTTCGTACTCATGCAGGCTCCTTTTTCATCAATGGGGTAAACCATACCCAGAAGGAACGTTGGCGGCAAGGCAAATTCGCGTGTTTGTTGACGTTCAATGGAAGTGCCCATAGAATTAACTGTAATTAGATGCCTGTTCCATGCTTGGTATTTCCAAGTTGCGCTTCATGGGTGGGTCGCAGAAGAAGGGTTGTGTCTCTTGCGCGGCGACTTGGAGGGAGGGAAGGATATGTATATTCAGATTGATAGGCAAGGGTCGGTAGACGGGCTTCAAAGTGCACTGAGTGGGGCGATTGACGGAGGTGCCAAGGGCATTCTGATCCTGGCCAGCGAGGGGAACGATTTTCGGAAAGAGGATGTTGATCTGATCCTGTCCAACCTGCCGGTTCCAGTATTTGGGGGAGTGTTTCCTGGTATCATCTATGGACGCGACATCCTGGAGCGGGGAACCATTGTGGCGGGTTTGTCGACGACGCCGCGTATCCAGATCGTGGAAAATCTGAGCAGTGACGTACCTGATTTCGATGACGTGCTTGACGACACGCTTATTCGAGGATGGGGCGCGAAGACAATGTTCGTCATTGTCGACGGGATGGCGACACGGAATAACACGCTGGTAGCATCCTTGTTCAACGTGTTCGGCTTGGAGGTGAACTATATAGGGGGCGGGGCGGGACCACATACCATGATTCAGAGGCCCTGTCTGTTCACCAATCGAGGACTGATCGAAGACGGTGCGATCCTGGCTGTCGTCGATAAGGCGTGCGGCGTGGGCGTAAGCCACGGAATGACATCAGTCAGCGGCCCGTACCGCATTACGGAATCGCGGGATAACGTGATCTACTCACTGAACTGGAAACCCCCATTTGGCTACATCAAGGAAATTATCCGCGGCTTGGGTGAAGATATTGGCGATGGCAAGACGTACCCGGTCGCGGGAAGCTATTGTCTCGGGATCAACCGTCTGGGGACTCAGAAGATTGTGCGCGATCCAGTTCGGGTCGGCGACAACGACTCACTGATCTTTGTGGCGGAGGTTGGCGAGGAGGAGTTCGCGGATATCATCAAAGCGACACCGGAATCTACGGTGGACTCGGCAAGAGTTTCTCTTTCCATAGCCAAGGATATGTACCGAGGGGAGAAACCGTACAAAACCGCTATCTGCTTCGTCTGTTACGGATGCCAGGTGTACCTTGGATCTCTGGGACCCAAGCAGATCGAGGCTATTCAGGAGGTCTCCGAGCCGGTGATCGGGGTGCTTTCCATGGGAGAAATCGCCAATAGCGGCAAAGACTATCTGGATCTCCTAAGTCGTACGAGCGTCGTTGGTCTGTTCGAGGATTAGTCGATGTATGGTCTGTTGGAGCAAAGCCAGGTCCTATACGAAATAGCCATGGACATTGGGACCAGTCTAGATCTACAGGCCATGCTCAAGCGATCGCTCCAGACGATACTGCGAAAACTCAATTGTCTGGCGGGAGGGGTTTGGAGGGCCAAACGCGGGGCGGAGAACTGGACCTTTGAGGAAATTCTGACGGTCCCGCGCAATATCCACGGAAATCAGGCCTATCAAGAGGCGGTGAAGCGGTTCTTGGATGTAGCGGGAGATCCTGAGTTCCGGCGGCGATTGCCCATCATGGGAACCCATGGGACAGACGACCATTTCTGCATCATGGACCTTCCGGACTTCGGGTTGTTTGTGCTGGTCAAGGGCGGGAGCCCGCTGTCGCCGGAGTTCGTCAAGTCGTTTAGTCCGATTAACCAGAAACTGGCGAATGCCTGCCAGGCGTGCGTGGCTCAGGAGGAGATCCAGTGTCTGAATCGCGAATTGGATCAACGGGTCCGTCAACGAACGGCGGAACTTGAGGCGGCCAACCGCGAATTGGAGGCTTTTGCCTATTCCGTGTCACATGACCTTCGTGCACCACTGCGGAGCCTGGACGGTTTCAGTATGATTCTTCTGAAGGATTGTGTGCAGAAGCTTGATGAGAAAGACAAACAGCACCTGCTTCGTATTCGGTCCGCAGCACAACGTATGGAGCAACTGATCGAGGGGCTGCTGACCCTGTCGAGAGTCACGCGGGCGGAAATCCGTCGTCAGGGGATCAATCTGAGTCGAATGGCTCGTGAGATTGTCGACGAACTGGTCGAATCAGAGCCGCAGCGAAATGTCCATGTGACGATCATGCCCGGGATGGAGGTTCAAGCAGACCCTCAACTGCTTCGGGTTGCTTTGACCAATCTTCTGGGCAATGCCTGGAAATTCACGGGAACGCGTGAGCAGGCCCGAATTGAGTTTCTTCGCATGACCGAGCAGGAGGCTAAGGACGCAGGGTACGCGGGTACCGCTGTCTTTTATATTCGGGATAACGGAGCCGGTTTTGACATGGCATATGCTCAGCGGTTGTTTTCACCGTTTCAACGGCTGCATGGGGTGACAGAGTTTCCCGGCACGGGAATCGGCTTGGCGACGGTCCGGCGGATCATCCAGCGACACGGGGGCAGGGTATGGGCGGAAGGGCATGAAAACGTGGGGGCTACGTTCTACTTCACCCTGGAATAATGGCGATTATTCATCGTCAACAGGCTTGGTCGGTTTCGACGATGTCAGCAGAAAGATAGCGGCAAAAAGAACAATCGAACCCACAATGACATTCCACGTCGGCCTCTCATTCAGGAATAGATAGCCCAGCATGGCTGCCAGGACGACGCGGGTCAAACCCGTTACCGATCCCGCGAACGCGGACAGATGGCGAAACGCGTGGGTGAGGGCGAACTGACCGATCACGCCCGTGGCAGCGCACGCCACAAGAAATATCCATGTCGTGACGGAGTATCCTGTAATACTCTCGCTGAAGACCGATGGGCAGGACAAAAGCGACCCGACGCCGAGCATGAAAACCAGTACCGTCACCGTATGATTGTCCCGCCGGGCAAAACACAGCGACAGAATCGCCAATGCCCCGGTGAATCCGCCAGCCAGCCCGATCAGATCCCCGATGTTGACCCGCTGGAAATTCGGATTGACGACCAGGTAGATGCCCGCGCCGGCCAGGGCGAGAATGAGCCAGTCCCGTCGCCTCAAATGCTCGTGAAGAATCATGGGCGCAAGCAGGGCGACAAAGACCGGATACGTCAAATTGAGGAGATTTGCGTTCGTGATGGTCGTGAATTTGACCGCGTAGTAAAAAAGAAACACCGCCAGCAGGTTGAACAGTCCGCGGAGAACCAGGGCGACGATGTTTCGGGGCTCCAGGCGTGTTCCGCAGAAGGGTACATACGCCAGGACGATCAGGAATCCGATAAAGAACCGGAAGAACGTGATCGTCGACGCGGAGACGGCGTTCTGGATCGCGAACTTCGCGAGCATCGTGCTCAGGGCGAAGCACAGCGCGGAAACGAGGATTTCGCCGTGGTGGAACCAGTCGCCAGTTTTGCGGTCAGGGTAGCTCATGGCGACTTTCAGCGATACTCATGGACGGACGTAATAAGCGCTTCGACATTTTCGAAAGGAGCGTCGTTCTCGATTTCGATATAGAAGATCGCCCCGCCTCCAAGCTTCTTGTGGATGTCGGCGTACCGGCGGACGGTGTCGCGGATTTCCTGGGGTGTGCCCAGGGGAACCAGATGCTGACGATCCATGTGCAAGAAGAGCAGCACCTTCGCGTCGGCGCACCGCTTGGCGAATGTCACAGGATCATAACGCCCAATCTGGTGCCAGAATCCGTTGATACCGAGCTCCACCAGATCGTCGAAGATCGCTTCCACTGCGCCGCAGGAATGGTACATCACAATCTTCCCAGCCTCGCGAACCATCCGTGTCAACGCGGCGATACGAGGTTTGAAGATAGATCGGAAAGCCTCCGGTGAGAGGATCAGGCTGTCTTGAGTGCCCCAGTCGTCGCCGAATGAGAAGACATCGTACCCGGCCGTGAGGCTTCGGCGGATGCCTTCGCGGTAATACTCGAGCAGTCGGTCCAAAAGCCGCAGAAATGCGGGCTCGTTGTCGTGGATGTCGACAAGGATATCTTCGAAAGGTCGTATCTCGAACACCCGTTCGAAAAGAGACACGTTCACCGGTGCCCAGAGCAGGAATTTGTCCTTCAGGTCGGCAATATCGGAGGCCTTGGGGTCGGGAAGAGGAGGAAACGTGTACGTATCAAGAACGGAATAGTCGGTAAGGGGGAACTTCTTGGGGTGCCCCGCGATGCCGAAAATCCGATACTCCCAGGTCGTGCCCCACGCGTCGGTGATGAACTCGTGATACGAACCGTCGGGATCGAACGCGCCGGCGGGTGGTTGGGGAATGCCGTTGAAGGTGATGTAGTTGTCCGGCGGGTACGCCTCGAAGAGATCAAGAAGCTTTTGGCCGTGGACATACAGTCCGGCTGTGCTGGGATGATAGAACACGGGCAGTTTGTCCGGGTTGTCGAAAGCGAAAGCCTTAAGCATGCGTTGACGTGGTGTAACGTTCATCATCAGGCTCCTTGGGAATGAGTTTGCGGAAAACCCTGCAGGATTCCGTGCAGAGCGTGCAGGGAGAGCAGTACATATTCCAAACGCGAGGGTCCGAACTCCGTCAGCCGTTCGGCGCACTCGCGGATAATCAGTTCCACATGAGCGGGAAAGACATCTGCCGGGACTTTTCGGAGCAGGACGCTGAGCAGGGCGGTGGCTTGCACCAGTTCGTCCTCGGCGAATCGGGCGCTCGCGTCGCGGGCAAGCGTGAGCAGCTCGCCGTGAAGAACCTTGCGTTCGGCCAATTCTTTGGTCAAGGGCAGCAGGAACTGTGCAAGGGCGGTTCCCGTTTCGGTGCGGGTGGATCGCCAGAGCTGGATAAAGTATCGTTCCGGTCCGATCATGCGCGACATGGCCAGCGCGATCTCGCCCCGGAGGATGGGATCTTCGATCGTTCGCAGCAGGGCCAGAAGATCGCCCGTCGCCTCCGTCGCGCGGAGCGTACCCAAGGCTGTGGCGAATGCCAGGCGAACCTTGCTGTCGGGTTCCTTGCGAAGTCTTTCGAGAAAGTAGGGAATGCTGTCGACGTCCCCGAGTTTCGCCAGGGCTCGGGCACTGTGAGCGTGCAGAAGTTCAAATTCCGAGAGCAGCGTTTCGCGAAGGGGGAGAATGGCGCTCTTGTCGCCCAGTTTCCCCAATGCCCACGCCGCCGCAATGCTCAGATCCGGCTCGTTTCCCACCAGTACCAGGAGCAGAGCATCGACGAGTTGCGGATCGGGCGGAAGACGCGAAATGGAAACAATCGCCTCATAACGCACGCTGAAACTCGGATCGCTCAGAGCCTCAATCAGTTCATTGCTGCTGAGAGGATTCTTGGCGTCGCCCATCCGCTCGGTCAGCGAGACCCGATCCGCCTCATCACGCGCCCAGTTGTAGCGGACGAGCGATTCCAGGGCCACGATCGGGTTGCCCTGAAGGAACATACCGACGAATTTTCGAACGGGCATATCGCCGTCGGAACGCACCTTGCTCATGGTCATCAGGCCGACGAAGGTGAGAACGAGTGCGATAAGAAACACGGGGACAAAGGGGTCCAGTCGAACGAAGAGGAAATTGCCCGTGAAACTCTGGCACAGATCGAGCAGGCGTCCGGCAACCAGCGGACCGGTTCCGGTGACAAGTCCTGCCCAGGCGTAGAAGACGGCCATGTAGGCGGTCTTCTTCTGGTTTGGAACCGCGCTTACGTACAGATAACGCCCAAAACCCGTTCCCCAACCCATGTTGCTCATGCCTGTGTAAAACGATATGGCCGCCGCGAAAAAGACACTGGTCGTGGAGTGACGTGGAAGCAGGAGCAGAAAGACCGGCAGGATGACGAGCATGGACAGTCCGGTGAGCATGATCGGCTTGCTGCCGTAACGGTCCGATGCCCAGCCCCAGAGATAACACGTGAGCATCATTCCGAGATATGAGGCGATGTCAAGGTAGATGACAGTCCCGGAACTGATTCCGATCTGTTCCTTCATGAACAGGGGAGAGAACGTGAAGATGGGAACAATCCCCAGGTTAACCAACGCCAAGCCGATCATGAACGTTCGAAAATTGCTATCGTACAATGCATCCCGCATGCTCCGGATATTGACCATCCGGGCTTCGGATCCGGTGATCGGCGCGCCGCCGGGAACATAGAAGAAGCACCAGACGGAAAGGATCCCGGCCACGGTGCCCGCTCCGAAGACGGCCAAAAAACGGTTGAGCCCGGTATAGTGGCCGATAATGCATCCCGCCACAGCCATGGCGGAAATGGAGGCAATCGTGGTGAAAATTGTGTTAACGGCGCCGAATTTTCCACGGAGATAATTCGGTACCATTTCCTGCGACCAGGGGAAAATGGCTGTCTCCGCGATGGCCCGGCTTACGGCGAAGAAGAGGACAATTCCGATGATCCAGTAGAACGTGACATCAAAGTGGAAATACCGGGGCGCGTAGAGGAAGACCATGGGGGTCAGGAGCAAAAGGCCGGCTGCGCACTTGCGGAACCCGAAGAACATCAGAAATACGCGTTTGAATCCGACGCGGGCGACCCAGGACGCAATGAACGGGGCGAGCAGTCCGCAGAAGGGCATGAGCGAGAGCAGAAATCCTATTCGCGTCTTGTCGAGCTTGAGTTCGCTGAGAAAGAGAACGAAAACCGAGCCGAAAAACGTAAAGACACAGAAAACTGCGTTGAACGAGTTTCCCGCGACCTGCCAGGGCAGACGCCGGATCTTCTCCAGATTCGTGATTTCAGTACTCATGGTTCTTTCGGTCAGGTAGTCCTGGCCAGGAGACGTTCCAGATCCTTCGGATCGGGCGCGTCGGTAATGGTGAACGTAAAATGCTCGCCGGGGAACTGATCGAGGATCTTAAGAGCCCCCTTGCAGTCGACAAATACCTGGATGAGTTTTCCCGCGTCGATGATCTTCTGGAGTATCTCGGGCCACTCCGAAGCCTGCGGGTTTCCCGCGCCCGGAACCCACTGGATACCGCGGAGCTTCTTGAGACCAAGCAGCAGAGGCAAGTGCGGCAGTTCGCCCGGTCCGTCAAGGTGATAAAACGGATAGTCCAGGAAATCGCAGCAGCGGGCCAGGTCGGGCAGGACGAATTGGTCGAACATTTTCGGAGAGATCATGTAGGAAAAATCGCACTGAAGCATATAACTTGTCCCCGGAGCCCAGAGAGCAGGGGCCCAGGAGGCCAGACCCGGTCGATGCTCGGTAATGACGTCCGCCAGTTGTTTGTAGGCGGTGATCCAGACCTCGGTAATCGCCTCGACTGCTTTTCGGACGGCGTTGGGGTTATCGTGAAGATCCATGAGCAGCGCTTCGGTCCCGCGGAGGGAAGCCAGGATGTCCAGGTTGCCGCCGATGTCGGTCAGTGCCACAACCGTGGACTTCGGAAGTTTTCGGCAGGCCGTTCGTGTGATATCCAGTATCCGTTTCCACCATGGATGATCGGAGTTCATCCGGATCTGGAGATTTTCGATAGAGACATCCCCAACGGGCTCGAACCAGATTGTGTCCGGCTGAACGTGCGGGGTGGAACCCAACGGCACGCAAAGCACACCGGGACCGAAATTCGGAAGCAGACACGGGTAACTGTCGGCCAGGTAGTCCGTAGCTTCCATCATGTCCCTGAAATCATTGACGATTTTGTCGGCAGGGACATCCGACGGATAAGCTGCCGTCCACCAGTTGTAGGAATGGGGCTTGGCGCCCGCTTTGGGTCGACTCAATCCAACGATCGGGCGTCCCAGTTTCCCGGACCACCATTTCGTGTACGTCTCTGCCAGTTGATTCCATCGGCCGTCATCAAACGCCATAGCATCCTCGCTTCACTTCTTCGTCGTGCTTTTGCGTCCAAAGGCACAAATGGCAAATTCTACCAAGGTCGCCGGTAAAATTCATCATTTTCCGGCGAGAAACAGGGCATGGGATTTGGCTTGAAGGCAACGCGGGGAAACGCTATGTTAACCAGCAACATTAACATTTTCGTTGAGGCATAGCATGAAGATAAATCAGCCGGGAAGAAGCGTAGTTGAACTGAACGATAGCTGGATATACTTCGACGAAAATCTGGGGGCAAAGAAGATCTTTTCCGTCTCCGCCGCCAAGGGCAGGAAAGTGTCGCTGCCGCACACTAAACGCGTTTTTCCTCATCATAATTTTGATGAAAAATCGTACCAGAATGTGTCGTGGTACCGGACGTCCTTCAAGCTGGGTTCCGAAGCCAGGGGGAAGAAGGTCTTCGCAGAATTCGACGGGGTCATGCTGGCGGCGAAGGTCTTTTTGAACGGCAAACCTGTCGGGGAACACAAGGGCGGGTTCACCGGTTTTCGGCTGGACCTGACCAAATGTGTAAAATTCACGGGCGAAAACGTTCTGGCGGTGGAAGTGGATTCGCGGGAGCGCCCGGACATTCCGCCGTTCGGGCAGACGGTGGACTATCTGACTTTCGGCGGGATCTACCGGGAGGCCCGGATTATCATCGTCGAGACGACCTACATCATGGACATTTTCCCCGTCACGCTGAACGTCCTGCAGAATAGCAGGGCGCTGCTGGTCCAATTCGACATCCAAAACGAAGGGCCGGCCCGGGAGCTCGAAGCTGTGGCTGAACTTCTGGACGATCAGGGAAAGACTGTGGCATCGGGCGCCAGACCCCTTAAGGCAGGGAAGAAGCAGACGCTGCTGGAGAATATCTGTCTCCAGGAACTCGCCGGCATCAGGCTTTGGGATATCGACGAGCCGACTCTGTACACCGTTCGCCTCACCCTGCGGCAGGACGGCAAGACCATCGACCAGATGCAGAAGACTATCGGGTTCCGTGAGGCCCATTTTGCCAAGGACGGAAAGTTCTACCTTAACGGGCGGCACGTTAAGCTGATCGGTCTGGACCGCCACCAGAACTATCCTTACGTCGGACCCGCCATGGGTTGGCGCATGCAGTACCGCGACGCCGAGATTCTGAAGAATGACCTGGGGCTCAACATCGTCCGTACGTCGCACTACCCGCAATCGCCGCACTTTCTGGATCGGTGCGATCAGTTGGGGTTGCTTGTCCTCGAGGAAATTCCCGGCTGGGGACACATCGGGGACGAAAAATGGAAGGACGTTTCGTGCCGGGAACTGCAGGAGATGATCGTTCGCGACCGTCATCATCCGAGCATCGTTTTGTGGGGCGTACGAATCAACGAGTCGAAGGATGATCACGATTTTTATACCCGGACGAATCAACTCGCCCACCAACTCGACCCGACCCGCCAGACGGGCGGCATTCGGAATCTGCGCGATAGCGAGATGCTCGAGGATGTCTTCACCTACAACGATTTCTCCGGCCGGGTTCTCGACCCGAACCATATACCGTATCTGATCACGGAATTCGCCGGCCACACGTTCCCGACCAAGTCGTTCGATAGCTCCCAGCGTCAGGCCGACCATGCTCTCCTGCACGCCCGGATCCAGAATCAGCAGATGGGCAATTCGCAGGTCGCGGGAGCGATAGGGTGGTGCGCATTCGACTACAATACCCACATCGAGTTTGGCGCGGGTGACCGGATCTGTTACCACGGGGTATGCGACATCTTCCGTCTGCCCAAAATCGCAGCCCATTTCTACAGCAGCCAGAAGGACCCGAAGAAAGAGGTCGTTCTCGAACTGGCTGAGCAGTGGGTTCGCGGCGACTGGAATGATTTCCGCCGTTTCTTCCTCGTCTTCTCCAATTGCGACGAACTTCAGGTCCGGCTGGGCGATGCCGAGCCGATCGTACTGCAACCGAATCGCGAGCGTTTCGGGCATCTGCCGCATCCGCCGTTCCTGATCGACAAGCTGGAGGAGAAATTGTCCTGGAGCAATGATGAACTGACGCTTATCGGCAAGATCAAGGGTAAGGCAGTCATTAAGAAGAAGTACCATCCGGACAAGCTGCCCGTGGAGATCAGGGCTTGGACCGACCATGCGGAACTTAACGCCGATGGGCGGGATATGACGCAGCTGTCGTTCATGATGGTCGATCGGCTTGGGCACTTGTGTCCCTACGCGACGGGTGCTGTGACGGCGGAAGCGTCGGGCGGCGTGGAATTGATCGGGGAAAACCCATTCGCCCTGGTCGGCGGACGCGGGGCGATCTACATCCGATCCGGGCGAAAACGTGGGTCTGCCGAGGTGACATTGACCGCCTCCTCCGGACAAGAGGCGAGAATCAACATCAAATTGGTATAGTGGGACGCCTTCGAACGGCGGCAGTCGGATAATAAAGTTGATCTGGGTCGGTGGATGCCCTATCATTGAAGAACTTCGTTCCCAGGTATAAACATTGAAACCTTGATCGTATAGGGTCTCTATAATAGATCAGTATGGATGAAAACGGAAAGACAAGTTGGGCCTCTCGACTGGGGCTGTCGATTCTCGCGATTTTGGGTCCGCTATGGTTGCCGGTCTATTGGATCTGGCAACTCCTCGTGGGACTGGTCGGTGTCTGTCATTATCTCGTAGTCGAGCGGACCCGGCAAATTCTCTTTCCCTCGCGGGCGGCATCGCGGGTCGCCTTCAAAGTGCCGTGGTACCTGGTTCCTCTTCTTTTTGTCGGGCTTGTCCCTGCCCTGATCATCCAGCTGCTGGTCGCCTTGTGGCATCTGTTCGTCTGGTGGCATCGGATCTTGGGTACGTGGCAGACGGGAATACGGGCCACTATCCCCGCCGTCATCGCGGGACTAATCACCGAGGCGGTCTTTATCCTGGTTTTCATCGGGAGCTTCCACCAACCTCTGCCCTGGCGGGTTGCCGGATACGATTTCAACAGTCAAATGGAAACATACTGGTACCGTTCGGATGGCGGGCATGGAATTGACCCGATTCGCCGGCTTCTGGCGGGACCGTTTTTGTTCGGCGCCTTCTGGCTGGTCTTGACCCCGTCGGTTTTCGGCAAGGCTTGGCCGGGGATCCGCAGAATACTGTTTCTGCCCGCCGTCGCTGTGTCCATTTGGGCGTTGTACGACACTCTGTGGTGTCCGCGGATGGCAAGGAATGAATTCTGGATACTCTTCTCGTACCGGCTGTTTGTTCTGGCCGGACTTGTGGGGCTGGTGATCCTTGCCTGGCGAACGCTCCATCGGTCGACGTCGCTTCGTCAGTTCGTCTGGTTCTCCGCTATCCGGCTATTGGAAAAGAAGCGAATCGCTATCTTTTCCCTCGCTGCCGTTACGCTTTGCACCGCTATGCTCCTGATCATCGTCTCCGTCATGGGCGGATTCGTTGAGCAGGTGAAGCAGAAATCCCACGGCCTGATGGGGGACATTATTCTGGAGGGCGACCGGGCCCGGGGTTTCCCTTATTATGAGGGCTTCATCAAAAAACTGAAAGAAGATCCGGAATTGAAGGCGATTGTCGCCGAAGCCAGCCCCGTCGTCTATACGGTAGGATTGCTGCGGGTCCAGAAGCCCTCCAATCCCAACGCCTTCTGGACCAGTCCCGTCAAAATCCAGGGCATTGACCTTCAGGGACGCATTGCGACCAGCAAATTCGGCCAGAGTCTGCATCGATATAAGGAAAACCCGAAATCCGTGGCTTTGGATCGTGAGGTCAAACCCCCGGACCGACCGCAGGCGGAAAGTCTGTACGGGCTGATCTACGGCTTGGACATCGAGGGTTTTGCCTATCGTAATCCGGACGGCGATTACGAGCGTTTCATTGATCCTTACTGGCCTTGCACGATCAGCGTCATTCCACTGACCGTCTCCGGAAAAATCGCCGACACCACCAATCCCGTCAAACCTAGAAAATTCTATATGATTGATGATTCGCGGACCGGCGTCTATGACGTCGATTCCACCTTCGTCTACGTCGATCTTCGCGTCCTACAGAACATGTTGTATATGGACAAGCAAGAGACCGCCGATGGGCGGATTATCCCTCCCCGTGTCCATCAGATTCACATCAAACTCAAGCCGGGAATCTCCATGAACGATGGTGTGAAAGTGATTGGTCCCGCTTGGGAGGACTACCGTTCTCACATCGAAAATGAGCCCCTGCTCGACTCAGTCGATGTGAACCGTTGGGAAGAATACAACGCCATGTTCATCTCCGCCGTCGAGAATGAAAAGCACCTCATGATCGTGTTGTTCGGAATTATCAGCATTGTGGCTGTCTTCCTGATCCTGGCCATCTTCTACATGATCGTCGTGGAGAAGACCCGAGATATCGGCATCATGAAAAGCATCGGTGCCTCTGCGACCCAGATTGCTGCTATTTTCCTCGCGTACGGCGGTGTGATCGGTTTTGTCGGGTCCATCCTGGGGTCCATCCTGGGATACTACTTTGTTCGGCATATCAACGGTTTCCAGAACTGGCTGATCGACGTGTTCGGATGGCGGGTCTGGAACCGCGAGATTTACGCATTCGATGAAATTCCCAGCCGTGTGAGGGCGGAGGATATGGTGACGATCGTCCTGGCGGCCATTGTGGCCTCTGTGATCGGGGCGCTGATCCCGGCTATCCGGGCGGCCAAAATGAACCCGGTTGAAGCATTACGCTATGAATAACAATATGCTCCTACAAGCGAATGATCTGCACAAAACCTATCGGCTCGATATGGTCGAGGTGCCCGTGCTGAAGGGCGTCGACCTCCAGGTGCGCGAAGGAGAGTTCCTTACCATCGTGGGGGCCTCCGGAAGCGGTAAAAGCACGCTCCTGCACCTCCTGGGCGCGCTGGACAGACCCGACCAGGGGTCCGTTATCTTCGGACAGCGGGATATCTTCGCAGCCCCAAGCGTCTATCGCGACGACCTTCGAAACCGATCCTTCGGTTTCGTCTTCCAGTTCTACCATCTTCTGCCGGAACTGACAGTCCTGGAAAATGTCACCATGCCCGTGCTGATCGGTTCGACCGTGTCCGACTGGCTTGGACAAGCCACAAAGGTCGAGGATCGGGCCCGTGACATCCTGGCCAGACTGGGACTCGACCATCGCGTCTTTCATCTTCCAAGCCAGCTTTCGGGTGGCGAACGCCAGCGCGTCGCCATCGCCCGGGCCATCATCAATTCGCCCGTAATCCTGTTCGCCGACGAGCCCACCGGGAACCTCGATGCCGCGACGGGCAAGCAGATCTTCAAAATCCTCCTCGAACTCAACCGTTCGGGCCAAACGGTCATCATGGTTACGCACGACACCGATCTGGCCAATCAGACACACCGCATCGTCAAACTTCATGACGGGAAAATTGCCACCTGACCCGCACTTGCTGTTTCCTCACAGGTGAGATCCGACTCCACATCCAATAAAAAGGGGAAACATGGATCTGCCATGTTCCCCTCCAAAAGAGAGAGAAAATGTCGGTTCGGAGAGCGAAGCAAAGGTGAGTGGGTCAAAATTCCAGCGGTAATTCGACTTTCGTGCCGCTGGCGATGGCCGTGCGGGCCAGTTCATAAGCTTGAGCGTACTGATCGGCAACCACGTCCCAGGAAACAACTTCATCGAGGTATTTCTTCAAGTTATTTCCCAGCGTGTTCCGCAATTCTTCATCACAGGCCAGACGGAGCACCTGCTGCTTGAGCATCTGCTTGTTGGTAAAGAGCAATCCGCCTTCGCTCTCGATCGTCTGGGCCGTCAGACCTTCCATCGGGGCCGTTGTGATATACGGCTTGTTGAGTGAGATGATCCGAGCCAGGGTTCCCGACTGCGTTTCGTCGATCGAAGGCAGGACGATGAAATCGCATAGCGCCATGACCTTGTAATACGTGTCCCCGCGGGGCACGAACTCAAAGTAATGCGCGTGTCCCTGCTTCTCCAGGATTTCCACCTCGTGCTTGTACTTCTGATAGTCCGGCAGATGGTTCGGATCACGCCATGTCCCCGCCGCGAGCAGGTCCCAGTCCTGGCCGGAGCGTTCCTTGATCTTCTCCGCAATTTCAGCCCACATGCTCGTCAGGATGTCCCATCGCTTATTCGACTGAATCCATCCGATCAGTCCCACGAGGTGGGTGGACAAGGTAATCTTTTTGTCCAGACCCAGCTCCGCTCGCAACTGCGGGATCTCCTCCGGTCCCCAGCGTTTGTCGGGCCGGGCGCCGTGCGGGACGATCATGATGTTCTTCGGAACCTTCCAGCCTTCGGCGATAAAATTCCACTCCAACCGCCATTTCTGGTAGTGGCACTTGAAGAGGACCACCTCCGCGCGTTGGCAGATGTCGTAAATAAACTCCGCCTCCCATTCCCGAAGCCGACCGTGGACGGTGTGGGGCTCGATGATCACCGGAAGATCGTTGATGGCATCCAGCAGGTTCAAAAAACCCTCGTTGTTGTCGCCCACTCCACGCTCGTCCCGGTGCTCGTATAACCCATATTCGTGCTGAATATGGATCGCGTACGGATGAAGCTCTCGCACCTTCCTCGCCACGGGTTTCCACCAGGTCCGGTTGCGCATGTCGATGATGGGAAATACTCCTTCACCTTCACCATCCGTGTGGGCCACGACATACACGGGCCGATGGGGAAACCGTTTCTGAATGAATTCGCGGGCCTCTTCGCAGAACGTGCCTATCCCGCACCCGCGAGGGGGATAGCTGGAAATAAGTACGATTGGGTCTACGTCCGACATAGATAACCTGCTCCTCAACTTAATTGTATTCCAGTCCGACCGCCTTCAGCACGCGAGTGGAAAAGACATCCTGTCTTGTCCTGTCGGGTGGATGATTGCAAGCTGTCGGCTGAAAGCTCAATAGTGTATTATATCCCCGCTGCAATCGGAGCAGGCGACTTTTGATCCGTCCATTTTGGTAAATTATTCAGTTCCACGACGATTTTCCGGTCCGCCGCCTGCTCGAGCTGACGTTTGAACAGATGCATGGAGGCCAGCGTGATCAGCCAGGAAAGTGTGGACTCTCCACCCTGATTCTCATTGACGCCAGTGGCATGCAACCCGTCGCGGCACCCCCCGGTTACAAAGTCGTAGATGGGGATATTCAGGTCGTTTCGACCCAAAAACCACTCAAAACATCGCCGAGCCTCGCTGATCCAATGCGGATCGTGGGTGGAATGGTAGGCCTCGATGCATGCCTGAACCAGGGTCATCGCGTCAATCGGCTGCTGATCGAATTTCGCCTTGCAGCTGCCGCGAACCCACCAGCCGTGGTTCCCTATCAGCGACAGTTGACCCTCCTCCCCCGTCTGGACATCCAGGAGCCACTGTAGACACTGTAAGCCCAACTGGACCATGTCCTTGTCGGGAATCCACTGACCGGCCAGGAGCAGGGCGTGCGGGATGCGGGCATTGGCGTATGTAACGCCGTCATCGGACCAAATCCAGTCCTCCGACTTATGGGCCAGTATCTTGTCCGCAAGACGTCTCGCCATACGCTCGCGAATCCGGCGGACTTCCGTATCGCCGTTGAAACGACGCAGGTAACAGTGGATGCCCACCAAGGCGTACGCGATTGCGCGGGGATGTTCAAAGTCCACCACCGTTGGAAGCGAATGAAGAAACAACCGACTGGCGATCGTGAAAACCGCAGGACTCGGCGCCTCCGGAACCATGGCCCCCAATCCCCACAGAGTTCGACCCTGGGTATCCTCACTGAAATCATCAAGCCAGGTCAGGTCGTAGCTGAGAAAATTCCGAAACCAGCGTTCCTTCTCATGATAAGCATTCAGAACAAAGCTCAAGTAATTGTGGATCATATGAAGAATTGAGCGATCCTCGTATAACGACCAGTGCATGGCTAAAAATACCAGCCCGCGCCCGTTGTCGTCAGTGCAATACCCGAATTGACGGTCGGGAATGGCGTTCTTCGCGTGTTGGAGCAAACCCACTCGGTCCGTCATAACCATCAGGTGTTGGAGTTTGATCTCCGGCAAATAGCTCAAACGCTGTTCGTTGTTCTTCGTCTGCAATACCTGCCGCGGGCGATCGTACCGGTGGTGGATGACATGGTGGGCTAGACTGATGTAGTCCCGGGCGACTTGTGACCAGAGCATGTTCCTCGCGTAGAGATATGCTCGTTTTCGTATCGCGTGACGCTCAACTTCGTCCTCAAATAACCGGATGATCGTGCTCGCCAACCCCTTATGGTCTCCGAATTCAACCAGTGAGCCCCGGCCCTCGGACAATAGTTCCTGGGCATACCAGTAGGGCGTGGAGACCACGGGCTTGCCTGCCCCGATGGCATAGGCAAGAGTACCCGATGTGCTCTGCTCCTGATTCGGATAGGGTGTCACATACACGTCCGCCGCTCCGATGTGTCGACACAGTTCCTCGAGTTCCAGGAACTTGTTGATGAAGATGACGTTATCGGATACCCCAAGGTCCCGGGCCATACGCTCCAGGTCAGTGCGGTACTTTTCTCCCGAGTGCTGTAGGATGGCAGGGTGAGTGGCTCCCAGAACGATATAGACGGCATCAGGGTACTTCTCCACGATGTGCGGCATGGCTTGGATCATCAGCTCGATCCCTTTGTTCGGACTTAGCAGACCGAACGTGAGAATGGCCCGCCGGCCGGGGATATGCAGATCATCCTTGTAAAAATTGGGATCGATAAAGGGGACGTCGGGTATACCGTGGGGGATCACCGCGATCTTGTTCTGGGGAACGTTATAGACACTCTGAAGCATGGCCGCACCACGCTGGCTCATCGTGACCAGACGCTCGGAGCAGTGAATGATCTTTTCCGTTGCGGCGCGATACTCGGGACTTGGAGCAGCCAATTGTGTGTGCAGCGTCGTGATTACCGGCTTCTTCAACGCGCCGAGCAGACCGTTCCAATAGCTTCCCGCCTCGCCACCGTATATCCCGAACTCATGCTGAACGATGACGACGTCTGCGGCCGAGAGGTTCAAATAGTCAGCCGCCATGCGATAATCCGATGCTACGTCCGCTCGAATCTCAAGCTTGACCATCGAAGGGTAGTCATATCCCTGTGACACATCGTCCAATGCCACCGCAAACACGTCTCCCGGTCCCGTCAGAATCGACTTTATCGAGTTGCACAAGTCCGCAGTGAATGTTGCGATTCCGCAACGGCGTGGAACATACGTCCCGACGACTGCCAGAACCAGCGGATCGGGAATCTGGCAGGGCTCCCCATCTTTGAAATTGACCATAGACAGTTGCCCCCTCTGACAAAAAAACTAAGCCTTGGAATCAACATTTGACCTTTTCGTGAACTACCCCCGGTAGTTGACGTTATTATAAGCGAAATTTCTCTTTTTGCCAGTGGCAAATTTATATCTCGTTACAAACCGCCAAAACCCCTAACTCTCTGAACGGAAAGCTGTTGCCGGACATGAATGCGATCCATTTTCCTCCAGGTGATTTTCTTGACGGCGCGAGTATTTCTTTCTATAATTTTCGTCTGTGATGTGGCCACCCTGCATCACCGATGCCGAAGTGGCGGAATTGGCAGACGCGCGGGATTCAAAATCCCGTCCTGGCAACAGGGTGTGGGTTCAATT
>CAZLZE010000050.1:0-34166 GCA_964563935.1 uncultured Phycisphaerae bacterium
CTTTGACTGGGTGAGGAAGGATGGGTGGCGGGCGGGTGGAGGTTGGAGTGGACGCAGCCTAGGGGATGCGGCGGGGTGTGGTGCGATGTCACCATGGGCGGCGGTGGGAAGAGAAGTAGACACGAATGGACACGAATAGGAGAAGAGTTAACCGCAAAGAGCGCCAGAGACGCCAAGAAGAGTGGCCCGTAGCCAGAATCCAGTCGCCGGTGAAAAGAAAGAGGGCACGGCGTGCCGTGCCCCTACCAAAGAAGGCACGAGGGCGTGGCAAACAGTGGGCCTACGAAGAGAGGAGAGATCGCACGCAAGAGTGCGTGCGCCACACGAAGAGAAGAAGCCACAAGGTGGGTTGGCGTTACTGGACCAGATTGTTTCGGCGGAGAAACAGAGCGCCGAACACGAACAGGATCATCGAGACTGGCTCGGGCACGGGTGCGTAGATTCCGCCGGTGTCCCATCGAATGTAATCGATATCGACCGTTCCGCTGCAGCCGCTGGATGCATCTCCGATGACCAGGCGCTTGATGCCGTTGAGGCCCGGGTCGGCGATTGGAGAGAGGTTCTTTCCGAGGAGGATGCCGTCTCGCCAGAGCGTGAACGTGCTGCTGTCGGCGTCGAAGGCGATGCGGAAAGTATGGAAAGCGGAGGCGTTATCCAACGCCATGATCGTTCCTTTTCCCATCCAATCGAGGCTCCCGCTGCCGAGACTCAGCCAGCCGAAGTCTTCGCCGTTGGCCAGGACGATATTGAGCCCCGGTTCGGTCCCGGACGAATCGGTGATTTTGGCCCGGAACTCCAGCGTATAGGACGTCGAGGGATCGATGGCGTTTTCAAACGCTGTTCCGGAATACCACCGCCCGCCGCCTTCGACGACGGTGGCAAGGTGAAGGATGCCGTCGGCTGCGCTGAAGGGGTCGCCGGCGGCGCCGGTATCGGTCAGCGTCCATCCGGAGCTGGGATCTTCAATATCGGGTGTCGCCGTATCGGCTTCATATCGATGGTCGAACTGCGTGGAATTGAGTGTCGCAAGCTGCGGTTGTGAAGGAGCCAGAACGGATTCCAACGCCGTCGCCACCAGCCGATGGCCAAGATCGTTCGGGTGAATTCCATCGACATAGAGATCATTGATGTTGTTTCCCGGCGTCTGTCCATAGGCGAGGAAGAGACTATAGACATCGACGACCGGGAGCGATTCCCGGGCGGCGAGGTCTTTTACCGCCTGGACGTAATCCGGAATGATCACATTCAACCCCATCGGATCGTTGACATCGTACGGCGGCTTTCCGTAATAGTCCCGGAATTGATCCGTCCACAGCCAGGGGTTCGGCGTCATCAGAACTACCTGCGAGGAATTGCTCTTCAATGTATGGACCATCGTGGTCATATTGGTGATATATTGATCGAGCGAGACTCGCGGCTGCGTCGCCGGCGGATCCTTCCAGACGTCCACCGCGGCATCGTTGATCCCCAAATGCAAAATCGCCAGATCCGGGTTCTGGGCCATCACGTCGCTATCAAACCGGGCCAGTGCGTTGCTGGACGTATCACCGGGAACGCCTTTGTTGATCACGCTGCCCGTGATTCCGTAAGCGGGGAGTTCATCCCTCAACAGATCGCAATAGACGTTGAGCCAACGACCATCGACGAATCGGTCAGCCGTGGTGGAATCGCCGAGGGCGACGATCGTATATTCTCCCGGCGAGAGTGCCATTGCCGAGGTCAGAAAACCAAGCGTAAACACAATCAAACAGGCGGCAGAGATCGCTTTCATGATGTCTTCCTTTCCATACTCCTCAAACAGCAAGCATCCTCTTGAATAACGAGCTGTGATCGGTGCTGAATCGATCACAGTTGGAGATTAACGTATGCTTATTTGCGTCGGATGAACAAGGCACCGACGGCCAGCAGGAGCATTGAAATCGGTTCGGGAACCGGGGCATAGGCGCCGGTCATGTCCCAGCGAATATAGTCGATATCGGCGGTGCCGCTGCCGTCGCTGGAACCATCACCAATAATCAGCCGTTTATAGCCCGTCAAAGCGATACCAGGGGTAAAATCCTGTCCGACTAGTGTTCCATCTCGCCAAATCTGGAACTTACCGGCAGTACTGTCAAAGGCCACCCGGAATACATGGAAGTCAGAAGCATTGTCCACTGAGATAAAAGTATCATTCGCCACGTTATCCTGCTCCCACTGAAGACCATCGGCACCGATGCTGAGCCAGGCAAAAGTGGCATCATTTGCAAGATTGACCCCAATTCCCGGCTGAGCGCCGCCGGAGGCGGTCACCTTAGCTCGTAATTCCACAGTATAGGAGGTCGAGGGTGTGATATTGTTTACAAACGTACTTGCACAATATATCAGGGAGTCAGTGTTGGAAGTAGCATAGTGGAGCGCACCGTCGGAGACGCTGGCGGTGACGTTTCCGCCCACGGTCCAACCGGAGGCAGTGTCTTCAATATCCGGGGTATTGGCGTTGGCTTCATACTTGTAGGCAAATTGTGCGGAGTCCAGATTCCCGGTCAAAGAGGCCTGACTGAGCGTCGTTGTCACCAGCAAACCAACCACCACAAGCAATACCGATACCGTTGTGCTTCTCATTTCATTCTCCTTTCCAAAGAGGGTTCAAAATGACACGAAATTCCGGAACGGATGTACTATCCGTCCGAAAACAGTTTTGTTTCAGAGATGCGGTGCTGCCCGGGACAAATTCCGTGGGGACATAATTGACCTCCACGGGTCCGTCGTATCCTTCGATCCGGCGGAGAAGAAGCTGGGTTGCGAGTTGTCCCTGATCTTCGCGGTGAATATCAAAGGTGGTCAGATCCATCGGGGTCCGGCCTTCCACGTTGCAACGGATGGCAGAGATGACCCTGACCTGCTGCGGGACTTGTATATGGTGGGCGAGGAGGGCCTTGACGACTTCCACCGCAACATAATCGTGCCAGCAGATGAAGATGTCGCAGTCGAGACCCTGATTTGCCGCTTGTGCGATATATCGCTGGAAATCGGCACAAGGCTCGGAGGAGACCAGCGAGCCCTGATGCAAATCCTGTATGAAGATACGGTTATCGGGAAGTGAAATGCCGGCAGGGGTCAATTCCTGGCGAAGGACATGGATCTTTTCAGTATTGGCCTTGGCCAGATTGATTCCCACAAAACTGACCTTCTTGAAGTTGTGGCTGATGATGAACTTTGCGATCTGTTTGTATGTTCCCATCGTATGGTCGCAAACCCGGTCGCAAGAGAGCCCGGGAATATGGTACGAACCGATGGAAACGGCGGGAATCCTCGCCTCTGCCAGAGGAGAGCCGTCGATCGGGCAGATTTCCTCAGAAATCGAATGGAGGATTACCCCCGCCGGGCGAAGGTCGAGGACATTTTCCACCATTTTGCGGTACTTTCTCAAATCGCCATAGGCGGAATATGCCGCCAGTTGGAATCGTTCGTGATCGAGGGCTTTGTCGATGCCCTGGGCAAACGTAGTGGTTTCGCTCTGAAGAGACGGGGTCAAAAAAGCGATCTGAGAAACCGACGACGTTTTTCGGTTCGCGTTGGAGACGAGCACCCCTCGCTGAGGCAATTTGACCAACTGGTCCTTCTGGGCAAGAATTTCCACCGCCCGTCGAATAGTTTGCCGGGAAACGTTGTACCGTCGGGCCAGGATATTTTCAGAAGGCAGGAGCGAGCCGACCTGGTAAGAACCGTCCCTGATTTCATCCATCATTCGCTTGCAGAGACGGGTTGCCTTGCTGTTGCTGTAAAGAACATTGATTTCGCTCATCGGGTCGTTCCTTGTTTCCCAATAAGAGTAGTATATCAGTAATTTATACCAAATGCAAGAAATTTTTTGTAAAAACCGTACAGACGATGCAGGTTGTTGCTATTGCATACATCGGTATCTGTTTTGGGTGACATGAATGTATAATGTTTATTGATAATAACTTCGTGATGAGGCAGGTGGGCAAACAGGGAAAGAGAAGTCAGGAGAGTCGGGTGGGAAGCGGGGAACGTCGTCGTGCCGGGGGCGGCTAAACGAGGAGATTGTCTATCGCCGAGTGGGGCGATTGTGGATTTTCCGGTTGGGCCGGAGGATGAGGGAAGAAAAGAGGGCACGGCTGGCCATGCCCCTGCGAGACAGGGAAAGAGCCCTCAGTTCGCGCAAGGGAAGGTTACGCCGCGCCTCAGCCGATGCCGGATATGGAATTATGGGAGCGTTTTATTGTCTATCCGTGGCAGTGGTGATCTTTGCAGGCGTTTTCGATGGTCATTTCCGCGAGGGTATTGTTTTCCAGAGCAGCGATGACATCCTGGACTGTGAGGTCGTCGGTACGGAAGGCCCGGATCTGCGCTTCCTGGAGTTTGAGAATTGCGCGCATTCCCATTCCACGGCAGACGACGGCGTCGATGGTGAGGTTCTGCAGGGCGTTGAGGGGATTACACATGCCGTGAACGTGGTGTGCGCCGGCATTGGGAATAGCGTCGTGGGTTTGTGTTTCGGTATCGTAGATGAGGAAGAAGGGCGCACTACCGAAATGGCCATAGACAAGTGAGTTGACACCTTCATTGTTTTCGATGGGGATACACAGTTTCATTGGGAACTCCTTTCTGATGTATTTCGTCGACACTGTCCGTGTCCCCGGCGACATTGATGTTGTCGCATGGGGCCGCGGTCGTTTATGGATCGGTGGAGATTGGGGCTTTGGCAGGCAGGGCACTCCATGGGGCGAGGTGTTCCACAGGGAACATCCCACTCGTGGCGGCAGTCATCGCACTGGAATTGCCGTTTCATCATTTTAACGTTGCCCCCATGAATTGTCAGGGATTTGCCGTTGATAAGAAAATCGGCCAATTTGCGATGAGCCGCGTTGATGATGTTTCCGAGGGTTTGTCGCGAGATATTCATTTTTCGGGCTGCCTGTTCCTGATAGAGACCCTGGAGGTCCGCCAGTCGAATGGCCTCGACCTCGTCCAAGGTAAGGACGATTTCCTCGATGGGTTGGTTCTGCGCATCTGTGGGTGCGAATCGATTCCATTTGGGACACAAGCCGATTTTTCGGCAGAGGCATGGTCTTGGCATCGAGCGATCCTTCCACATTCATTACTGGCATATGCCAATAATAAGATCGCTCTGTTGCGATGTCAAGCGAGTTGTGGGGAAAAGATCGGCTTTCGATCAGTCGAGGACGATGGTGGACCCGGTGCGGACGGTTTGGTATTGGTTGGGGAGTTGCGTTTGGAGGAAGGTCATGGCGGCAGGGCCTGAGCAATGGACCGGGGCGACGGTTTTGACGTTGAAGTCGCGGAGGGCGGCGAGGGTTTTTTCCAGGCGTGATGGGGATGCGTTGAGGAGGTGCATGCCACCGAGGACGGCGCGAATGGGTTTGTTTTCGGTGAGCCGGCGGACGTAGGAGAGGATGTTGATGACGCCGGCGTGGGCGCAGCCGAGGAGTACGACGGTTCCACTTGGCGATTCCCAGAAGAGGGATTGGTCATCGGGGAGCAGGTCCGGGGATTGGCAGGATTCATCCTGGAAGAAATTTCCGCCAGTGTCTTCGAAGGTTGTTGTTCGCGGGACGGGGCCGGTGACGAAGATGCCGTCGAGGATTTCCGTGGGGCGGGCAGTCGGGACGATATCGCACGCGAGGCGGACTTGTGTTTCGGTAAGAGGCATGCCTATGAAACGGACTTTTCCATCTTTGTCGAGGGCGTATTTGGGGGCAAAGGCGTTGGGATGGACGTACAGTTTGGGGATAGAGTAGTTTTGGAAAAGGCTTTTCAGGCCGCCGGCATGGTCGTAATGGCCGTGGCTGAGGATCACGGAGTGGAGAGCGGAGAGGTCTTTTGGGAGATGCCGGGCATTTCGCAGGAGCAGATCGGATTGGCCGGTATCGAATAATAGATGGTTGTTTCCTCGCCGGATGAGGCAAGCGAGTCCATGCTCGCCGGCCAGGCCGTCATCACCGGAGGTGTTGTCGACCAGAAGGGTAAGCTCGGTTCGGTCCGTTGTCATGGCTGTCCTGTGTCTTGAGTGATTCGTTCGAGTTCTTCGGCTGCGATTCGGACGCACTCTTCGCAGGCGAGTTTTCGGTATTTTTTGATATCTCGGCAGGATTCGGCGCCGGTTCGTGCGACGAAGGCGAGGGTCAGACGGTTTTTCAGGTCGGGCGACGGGGTGAGCTCCAAGGCAGCGTGCAAGGCTCCGCATCGCCCGTCGGGCGCCCATCCGCCGCCGAGGGCTTTGGCGAGGCGTATGGTGTCTTCGGAGATGTTCATGCGTTTCTGGAACCCTCGGTAGATGCTCTGGGCGCAGTTATGTTTTTCATGTCGGTAGGCCTGCAGGGCTCTTTGTATCGGCATGTCGGAAGCTCCTCAAATAGTAATTATATGCGGGCGTCCGATTTTTGCACAGGTAAGGTTGCGATTCATGGTTTTGTTGCTGTCATGAGGAAGACGGGGAAGGATTTCTGCCGTCCGTCGGGTCGCGGTTTGACGATGGTGTATGCTTCGTGGAAGGAGAGCGAGGTGAAGCCCGCATTTTCGAATATTTTTCGCAGGGTGTCGCGGTTAAAGCCGTTGTGCTCGGCGGCGTGAGGGTCGTCGTGGAATTCACCGTTGTCCTCGTCGAGGTCGGCGACGGCGAGTTGTCCGCCGGGAAGCAGGAGTTGGTGGAAGGTTTTTGCGACGGCGTGCGTGTCTTTGACATGATGGAGAGTCAGGGAGGAGACGATGACGTCGAACGGGGGGAATGAGTTCGTATCCTGGCCTACGCTCCATTCTCTGGTTTCGATGGCGGTGATTTTGGATTCCCGGAGCTTGCGATTGAGGACGGTGAGCATTCCGTGTGAGCTGTCGACGGCGACGATTTTTGCGACGTGGGGTTGGAGCTTCAGGGCGATGAGTCCTGTGCCTGTGCCGAAGTCCATGAGGGTTTGGTCGCCTCGCAGATGGAGGTGGGCGATCATGGCGTCGGCGATGCCGGATGCCGCCTGGACTCTCATGGGGTTTTCGTCCCATTGGGCGGCTTGTTCGTCGAAACGATTCATGCGGTGTTCCTTTGTATAGTCTTTGTCAGAGTTTTGCTGTGACAGGAGTATACCAGAGTTGGGATTTGATGAGAAGAGAGGAGGGAAATGGTGGGTTGGGAGCCCCACTCCACGAGAGATTAGAACTGCTGGAGGAAGCGGACGTCGTTTTCGGTGAAGTAGCGGATGTCCTTGATGTTGTGTTTTCTCATGGCCATTCGTTCGATGCCGAATCCGAAGGCGAATCCGGAGTAGATTTCGGTGTCGTAGCCGACGCCCTGGAGGACGTTCGGATCGACCATGCCGCATCCGCCGATTTCCATCCAGCCGCCGTTACAGCTGTTGCAGCCCTTGCCGTGGCAGATCATGCAGATGGTATCGACCTCGGCGGAGGGTTCGGTGAAGGGGAAGTAACTCGGACGCAGGCGAATTTGGGCGTCGGGTCCGAAGTAGGCTTTGAGGTACTGGTCGATCGTGCTCTTGAGGTCGATCATGGACACGCCGCGATCGACGTAGAGGCACTCGATTTGGTGGAACATCATGTGATGCTTGGCATCGATGGTGTCGGGCCGATAGACTCGTCCGACGTGTACGACGCGAACGGGAGGCTTGCGGTTTTCCATGATGCGAATCTGAGCGGTCGACGTTTGCGACCGCAGGAGCATGTTCTGGTCCACGCTGCTGATATAGTAATTGTCGAGCGGGTCCCGTGCGGGATGCTCGAGGGGGATATTGAGGGCCTGGAAATTATGCCATTCGTCTTCGACCTCGGGTGCGTCGATGACCTCGAAGCCCATACGTCCGAAGATATCGTTGAGTTCCCAGATGGTCTGGGTGAGGACGTGAGGGCGGCCGATCGGGGGGTGCGTCCCGGGGAGCGTGACGTCAAAGAGGGGCCCGGTGGGACGAACGGTCGATCCCGCCTGCTCCTGTTTTTCCTTCATGGCGGTTTCGACGGTGACGGCGACCTGATTGATGATTTTGCCGATGGCGGCGCGATCTTCAGGTGCGGCCTTTCCGATGAGGGCGCGTGCCTGAGTGATCAGGCCTTTTTTTCCGAAGTATTTTACGCGGAAATCCTCCAAGGCCTTGGCGTCGGTGACGGCGGCGAGTTCCTGGAGGGCCTGGTTGGCCAGATTGTCCATTTCGGCTTGGTTGATCATGACGGTGTCTAGATCAGGCGGCGGTCAACTTCGCTTTCGCTTGTTTTACGATAGCGGTAAAGGCCTGGGGATCATGGATCGCCACTTCGGAGAGCATTTTCCGGTTGATGGTGATTTTAGCGAGCCTCAGACCGTGCATGAACTGGCTGTAGGTGATATCCTCGGCCAGACATGCGGCGGAGAGGCGGATGATCCAGAGTGAGCGGAATTCATTTTTGCGGGCGCGTCGATCCGCTCTGGCGTAGTTTCCTGCCCGGAGGAGCGTTTCATTTGCGGAGTGGAAGGTCTTTGACCGGGTCATGAAAGCGCCGCGAGCGGCCTTCATGGTCCGTTTGATCCGCCGATGTCGCGCTACTGCATTTGTTACTCGTGGCATATACTACCTCACTAATTCAATACATTTAGATTCGGGAAGTGACTATTTGATCAACTGTCTCTTGATCTGCCTGGCGATATGATCGGGTACGGTCGCCTTTCGGTTGAGGCGTCGGAGCTGCTTGCTGGACTTTCCGGAAAGCAGATGGCTCTTGCCGCTTTTTCTGCGGACGATCTTTCCCGTACTGGTGACTCTGAGACGTTTTTGGATCCCTTTATGGGTTTTTCCTGAACAAAATACTGGCATATTCGTGATCCTATTCTTTTGACTTTTTTGTCTTGTGTGACTATCCCCGGCTCCTCGCGGGGGATAAACCTTAATATTTAACCCATAACCCCCGCCGATTTCAAGCATTTAATCAGTTTTTTTCATTTTTGCGGTTGGGCCGGATTGGTCCGCCGACGGATGAACATGATATCGAATGCTTTGTGCGGTATCAAGTTGCTCCTTGCCGATATTCTCATTATAATTAGGACGGTGGTAATCCCAAGGGACAATATTTTATGCATTTAGATACGGTTCAACAACTACGGATGGAGCAGAAGCTGAAGCTGGCTCCCCGAATGATCCAGTCGATGGAGATACTTCAGTTACCCTTAACTGCGTTGGAAGAGCGTTTGGAGCAGGAATTGGTGAAGAATCCGACGCTGGAAATGGCGGAGGCGGAGCCCGGACCGGGTGAGATGCGTGATTCGGACAGGGGGGAAGACCAGGAGGGTGAGCGGGACCTTGTAGTTAAGTCGGACAACAGCAATAAGGACGATTTCGATCGGTTGGACAAGATCGAGGACGAGATTGGCCGGGATGACTTATCGGATATGCCTCGGGTTTCCCGGAGTCTGGGGGATGATGAAGATCCGAAGATGCAGGCGCTGGCGAATACCGTGGCGAGGGAGGTTTCACTCCAGGAGCACCTGAGTTATCAGTGGGATTTGGTGGATGTCGATCCGATAATTCGTCAGGCGGGAGAGGTGATTATCAATCATCTCGATCCGGACGGATATCTTCGGACGCCGTTTGATCAATTGGCGGAAGAAAGCGGTCTGGCGAATGATCCAGCCATGTGGGAGCGGGCTCTTGAGGAGGTCCAGACTCTCGAGCCGGCGGGCGTGGGGGCGAGAGACACGCGTGAATGTCTGCTTCTCCAGATCGACGCGTTGGCGGAAGATCGGCCGGTGGAGCGTGACATCATCGCCAATTATTTTACGGAATTGC
Source organism: uncultured Phycisphaerae bacterium (assembly GCA_964563935.1). Taxonomy (GTDB): domain Bacteria; phylum Planctomycetota; class Phycisphaerae; order JAAYCJ01; family JAAYCJ01; genus JBAZZQ01. The sequence goes on from CAZLZE010000050.1 coordinate 9,780, forward strand.
AGAGCCAGCATTATCAGAAGATCTCGAAGCAGACGGGATACACGATCGAACAGATCAAAGGCGTGGTGGAGTTCATCAAGACTCGGTTGATTCTGCATCCGGGATTGACGATCGGATCGGGCCAGGTGGGATTTATTGTTCCGGACGTGATTCTGGAGTACGACGAGGACGGTACGACTTACAAGGTGGTGGTTCCGGAGAATGGTTTGCCGCGGCTTTGCATTTCCGGACACTATCGCAAGATGTTGATGGATCCGGGCGTGGACGCGGAGACTCGGCGGTACATTCGAAACAATATTCAGTCGGCCCGGTGGATCATCGATGCGGTGGAGCAGCGGAGGGAGACGCTTCGGAAGGTGGCGCAGGTGATCGTGGATGTTCAGCGGGACTTTCTGGAGAACGGGCCGAAGTTTTTGAAGCCGCTGCCGATGTCGCAGGTGGCGGAGAAGGTTGGGATTCACGTGGCGACGGTGTCTCGCGCGGTGTCGGAGAAATATATCCTGACGCCCCGCGGGATGTATCCGCTACGATCGTTTTTTATCGGTGGAACGGAGACGGACTCCGGAGAATCGGTGAGTTGGGATACCATTCGGGTGAAGATCAAGGAATTGATCGACGCGGAGGACAAGACGAACCCGCTGCCGGATGAGGATATTATCGAGATGTTGAAGAAGGAGGGGGTTACTCTGGCGCGTCGGACGGTGGCGAAGTATCGGAAGATCATGGGGATTCCGTCGTCGCACAAGCGGCGGGAGAAATAGAAATAGCTGTCAGCTTTCAGCTCTCAGTTTTCAGCTTTAAGAAATAGACTATTGTCCGGTGGGCGTGGGAGCCAGTGGGGTTTGGGACGGTGAACATCGAACGGGAAAAAGGAGGGCACGGCCTGGGGCGTCCCTACAGGACAAGAGAGGGCAGATCGCACGCAAGAGTGCGTGCGTCACATTAGAGGGAAGACGGGATTATGGAAACAAAAAAGGCGAACCATATGGTTCGCCTTTTCTGTTGTTGACTCGGGAGGGGTGCTAGATATCGCTTCCGAGATTGTTTCCAGCGGGCTGGAAGCCACGGAGGTAGTTTGTGAATCGTGCCAGTCGCAAGAGCGTTTCCTGTCCCTTTGGGCTGTGATCGAGGGAGAGGAACTGCAGGCCGTAGCGATATACGTTTGACCATGCCATCGCCTGTACGCGTCTGGCCTGGACCTGGACGAGAATGGGGTGTTCCGGTTTGGGCATATCGATCTGGACCAGATAGCTCTTGTCCAACACGAGTGCTTCGGGTGAGTTGATTTCAACCTGTGCTCCGCCCGCGCTGATGTCGACGAGTTGTCCGACGACCATTGGGGGTTCGGTGGGGGCGGAATCAATTGCGGCGACGGAGGGCCAGATTCTGGCCTTGAGATCCATGTCGGCGGGTATGGCGGCGCGGAAATAGAGACGTCGCTGGACCTGCTGAATTCCCTCAGGCCACGCGAGGATGTAAGCGTCTTCGGTGATTCCGTTGGTCTGGACCTGCGTACACTCGATGACGGCCGAGACGAACAGGTATTTTCGATGTCCTCTTCGGAAGCTGCAGGGGAGCAGTTGTCCGGCGAGCATTTTGTCCGTCCAGGGGGCGGGGAATTTTTTGACGACGATGGTTTTGAGCAGTTGCCCGCCCAGGAATTCGGAGGGCATTTCCATCCAGTCTCGCCCCATGCGTACAGTTACGCGGAGGTGTGCTTTTTCGTCGATAGCCCAGTGGAGGGTGTCGTTGCTCTGTTCCCAGGGTAGATTAATGGCATACATTTTCAGATCCCCTTCTTGGTATCTTTACTGTCTCTGGTGTCTTTGTTAAAGATATCCTGTGTCAGAGCCGTCCGCAGTCTGGCTTGGAAGTCGCTGTTCTGCTCGATTCCGACGAACTGAAGACCGATGATCATTTCGGAAGCGTCCTTGAAGAACTCTTTATGGCAGATGGTGGCGGAGGTGAAGTATTCGGGTTCCCGCACGTTGAGGCTGAACCTCAGATAGACGACATCGCCGATGAAGAGGTGGTTGTCGAGATGGTCTGGAACGCGGACGCTCATTCCGTGGAGGCTGAGGTCTCTGATCTGTCCGAGGGCGGGGGTATGGTTTACCTTCTCCTTGTCCTGCTCCTCGGTTTCCTGCCAGCTGATGTAGACGGGAAACGCTTGTCCCGGGACATGCCGGTGGTACTTTCGCCGCTGCATGACCTGGAGGTTCTTGGGTCGGCTGAAGATGAGGATATAGCAGTCGGTCTGCTTCTGGTTTTCCAGGAGGTCGGATACGGTGAGATATCGGGTATCGCCCACGCTGATCAGAAGCTGGTAATATTGCCCGACGATGGGGGTGAAGGCGTCCAAGCCGGTGGAATTCAACTGGATGGAGACGACTTCGGCATTGCAGGAGACCATGCATCCGCTCAGGCCGCGGGGTTGGGCTTGTTCGATAGTCTCGGCCCAGATGTTCGCCCGCGAACGAACCGCCTGTTCGATGACTCTGGAAGTCTGGCGTGGACCCAGGTCGTAAGCGTAACCTACCATATCACTTTTCCCTTCTCGCTTCAGACAAAATAACTCAACCTTTGTACAAAGTTCGGACGATTCGGACCGTGGCTTAACTAAGAGCAAACCACTTCCCCCAAAACTGGGAGAAAACCTTTTATGGGACGTGCGTCGAAAGACGCGAAATCGCGAACTGCCTGTATTATCATTCTAAGATACGAACTGGGCGGGTGCCAAATTGGGTTGTGTTCGGGTGGGGCTTGGAGATGAAGATGGTGCGGTAAGAGGATGGTCCGATAGTCAGGGATCTCTCGGGGACCGGTTGTTGTGTCAAAAACGTGAATTCGGCGTCCAAAAGCTTCTTGCTGACGGGGCGTGGAGCGATTACATTTAGCCGGAGTGCATGTGACATTTTGCGGGAATTTTGTGGAGGTGACATCGTGATGTATAAAGCGATCAATTATTGGACGTTCGGACCGAGCGCGCTGGAAGGCAAGTATGATGTGGTGAAGGCGATTTGGGAGGCGAAGGACGCGGGTTTCGAGGCGATCGAGCTGTGCCTGGCGCCTGTGGGCGAGTTCACGTTCAACGCCAAGGAAAAGCAGTGCAAGAAGTACGTGGAGGAGGCGAAGAAGGCGGGGATTAAGATTTGCAGCGTGGCGACGGGCGTGTATTGGAGCGTTTCTCCGACGGATCCGAAGAAGTCGGTTCAGGCGAAGGCGTTGAAGTTCACTCAGCAGGCGCTGCAGATTACGAAGTGGTTGGGGGCGGAGGCGTTTTTGTATGTGCCCGGCGCGGTGAAGCCGGAGTTCATGCCGGACGCGGTACCGGTTGCGTATGGTGACGTGTATGAAACCGCCCTTGCCCAAGCGAAGGCGGCGGCGAAGACGGCGGACAAGCTCAAGGTGTTCCTGTGCATTGAGAACGTGTGGAACATGTTCCTGTATTCGCCGGTGGAGATGCGGGACTTCATCAAGAAGGTGGGCGGGAAATACGTCGGATCCTACTTCGACCCCGCCAACGTGGTGAAGAACGGTTTCGCGGATCATTGGGTTCCGGTGCTTGGGAAGATGATCAAGCGGGTTCACGCGAAGGACTATAAGAAGGATCCGGGCGGCTTTCCGGAAGGGTTTGAAGTTCCGATCGGCGGCGGCGAGACGAATTGGCCGGTGATTTTGAAGCAGCTTCAGAAGGTCGGGTATAACGGACCGGTGACGGCGGAGATTATCAGCTTCAGCGAAGATGCGAGCCGAGTGAAGCGCGTGAGTAAGGAAATGGATGGTATCCTCGCCTCCATCAAGAGATGAGGCATTTGAAATAAGCGGTTTTGGACGGCATGGGTGTTGATCGCTCATGCCGTCTTTTTTTATGCCGGGGCGATGGGGATGACCATGGTCCAGGTGCGGGCAGCGTTTCGGAATCCGCCGGAGCCGTCGCCGGTGGCGGCAAACAGATGCGTCGGCTGGCCGTCGCGGATCAGGAGTTGAGGCCGTTCGAGAGATCCCTGATTGGTGACGGTTCCGTCCGACCACCGTACGGTTCGGGAATAGGCTTTGGGAGGATCGGAGAGAGTCCAATTGATTCCGTCGGGCGAGGTGGCATGGGCTCCGGCGTGAAGTTCGCCCGTCAATCCACCTTTCATGTCCTTCATGAGCATTTCGTAGTATCGGCCGTTCCACCAGACGAAGGGGTTTTCGGCAATGGCGTTGGTTTGTTCGAACTGGAGGATGGGCTGTTCGGCGAGTCGGCGGTAGGGTCCTTCGGGATGGTCGGCGCCAGCGACGCCGAGTAATGTTCCGCTTCCCTGGTGGCTTGAGCGATAGACCATGAGAACTCGGCCGTCGTCGTGGATGACGGGCGCGGGATTAGTGGTGACGTAGGCGTCCCACTTGTCTGGTCTCGGGAGCAGGATCGGCTGGTCCATTCGCTGCCACGGACCGGTCAGCGATTTGGATTTCGCGACGCCGATTCGGATATTGTGCCAGGATTCCCTGGTCTGCGGGGTGGAGGTTGGAGTCACTTCGTGATCCTGGGGCAGAGGGCCCGAGTATGTGGTGCCGATATAGAAGAGGAAGTACGTATCTTTCCAGCGGTGGATGGTCGGATTGTGCGTCATCAGGCCGTCCCAGTGTTCAGGGCCTCGAGGTCCGAGGACAACTTCCTGAAACTGAAAGGAACGCGGGGGACTTTCTTAAAGGCGAGGGCTTCGTAGACGAGTTCTTTTGAGGAGAGCATGTTGATTCCTTTTCTATTGAATTCGGCTACAAGCGTGCATACAGTAAATTCATGTCTGGTTAGGGCGTCATTATACATGGGGAGAATACGATGACAAGGAAATTTGTTCGGCTGGCGATGGTAACGGTGGTGGCGGGGATTTTCGTTGGGTGCGATAAATACAATCGGGCGGCTATTTCCGAGGACGGCAGTAGGATTGCGTTCAGCCTGGGGGATAAGGGATTTGTGACGGATCCGACGTCGGAGATGTATCTGTTCGATGTGGATTCGTGTTCGATGAAGCGGATGACGTTTGATGATCAATGCGAAGGCTGGGCGGATATCAAGGATGAGGGGCTTATCTACACGAAGGGGAAGGGAGTCGAAGGCGATATTGAAGCCATCGGGCCGAAGGACGAACACCTGACCATCGCAACGGGCATGGCCAATACGCCGGTGATTTTGCCGAATGACAGCGTCTTCTATTCTGCGGTCAATTTTCGGAAAGATGAAGGCGAGCGGAATGCCCGTATCATGTTCAATTTGTGGCATCAACATGGGGTGGAGCCGTTGGCTGCTCTTCCGGTGGATAAGGATCGCAAGTTCCTGTTCAGCACGCTGCCGGCGTTTTACGGAGCGGAGAAGCTTTACTACGCCATTGCGGACGCTGAGGCGTTTGGGGCTCAGGAAAAGAAACAGCCGGGGACGGGCGTTTTCAAAGTGACCATCTTCTCTCTGGACATGGCGACGAAGAAATCGACGCCGGTGACGGAGTTTGAGTTTCGCGGCAAGAAGGATGCCAAGGATTTTCCCGTCGGTTATGTCGATCTGGCGATTTCATCGGATGACAAGACGCTGATCTGCTGTTTCCTGCCGCCGAATAAACTGTCGATCGAAATGTTCAGCGATAAGCTGGCATCGACGGTGTATTTGGTGGACGTGGCGACGGGCAAGCAGACACTGTTTCGGTCGGACAAGAACATGTATTACCCCCGGTGGAAGGAGGTTCGTTTCTCCCAGACCACCAAGCCATCCACGCAGCCGGCGACGCGGGCGGTTCAGGAGCCCAAGTTCGTATATTTGAGCGGGACGGGGTTCAAGGAGGGCAGGGGGGTGTGGATCAGCGGCTTGGACCGGACGAGTCTGAAACTGGCGGATCTGCCGGACAAAGTGATGGAAGGATATACCGGATGGACATGGGCGACGGAAAAACGCATTGCCATTTTCCACGTCGGTAAGTCGGGCCTGGTGCTCGTGGGCGTTAACGAGGACGGTACGCAGAAGCGGACGGTAAGATTGAGCATGTCGCAGTTGATGGCGTTGAAGGATCAGGCGGATGTGGCGGGGATGATGGATTATCTGACGAAGCAGTATGAGAGCAGCGCCAAGCTCATGGGAAAGCGCGAGGCGGCGGCGCTGAAGACGGGATATGACAAGGCGATTGAGGAGTTGGGGAAGAAGTTGGCGTGGCTGAGGAAGGTGAAGGTGGAGTATGAAAAGAAGTAGGTAAGAGTCGGAAGAAGGCACGTTAAAGTGTGCGCCACATTGGAAGAGCTATCAGCCGTCAGCTATCAGCTTTCAGCTTTTGAGGAAGACAAACTGGATCCTCCGGTCAAGCCGGAGGATGACGGGAGAAAAGAGGACACGGCGGGCCGTGCCCCTACAAAAAAGAGAGATCGCAGGCGGGTGCTTTGCACCTACCGCATCCGTTTTTAACCTTGTGCCACGCGCATGGCGATGTCGGACCACTGCCAGAGGCGTTGCGGCTGGTAGCGAACGGTGCTGATGTCCTTGAGGATGAATTCCAGCGGGCAGCCGTGACGTGTGCAGGCATCGCGTGTCATGCGGAGGCGTTTTTCGCCGGCCTTGGGGTCGAAGGTATCCGGGGCGAGGAAGGCAGGGCTCGGTTTGCGGGAGAAGACGAAGTCGCGTCCGATTCCCTCGGCGGCTCTTTCGACGTCCACCCAGGGGCTCATGCTGATTTTTCGTACGTGCGGTACTTTGCGGACGATATCGATCTTGCCATCGAGCGGCTCGCAGCATCCGTAGTAGACGAGTCCGAATCGCTCATAGGCTTTATTGACGTAGTCCAACTCGAATTCCTGGTGCATGGCGGGGGAGACGGAAGAGAATACCTGAGCCATTCCGCACGTCCAGGTGTCCCTGGTGCGAGGCTTTTCAGGATTGAATCCCGGGGCGGGAAGTTCATCGCTGAAAGCGCCGGTGCAGTGGATCGTGCTCTGTGCGGGTTCCAGGAGCCCGTGGGCCTCGAGCTGATCGACCATACCGACGTAGGCGTTGGTGAGGCGGGACATAACGGTGTGCATGAACTCCGGGCGGTCGACCAGATCGACCAGGACGTTCTCCACCCCGTGCCAGCAGACAAGGGTGTCCCAGAGATTGAACATGGTGGACACGCCGACTGCTCGGACGGGAAGTATTCCGTCGAATATTTCCTGGGCCTTAGCCTGAAGCTCGCGGGTTGCTTTTATGTCGGGCGTGATGTGCGGCGTGCGGATCTTTTCGGCGTCTTCGGGTGTTTTGAGTTGGTCGAGATAGTAGTGGCCGACGACGTCATTGCTCGGGTCGCCGATGGATTGGTTCTCTTCGACCGTGATGCCGAATCCGTCGGTGTGGAAGACCTTGGGAATGCCGATGAAGGCTTCGACGACCATGTCCGCCCGCATGTGCTTCCAGCGATAGAGGGTGCGGCGAAGGTCGGTTTCGAATCCACGTGCGAAATCGTCTTGGGTTCGCAGCGTGAGTTCGCCGTCGACGTCCATTTCGTGCCAGGGGATCTGATCGATCATGACCATCGGTCGCACGGGTTTCAGGCCGTTCGAGGCCTTCCACAGGGCGATGGTCTGTTGTTGAATGGGCAGTGCCGCGATCTCGGCCAGCTGCCGGGCGAGTTCTCGAAGAATATCGCGATCGTTCTTGCTCACGGACATGATTGGTCCTCCATGTTATATTGTGGTGAGTATATGTCGGATTTATCGCGTGTCAACATCCGGGTTGGAGAATGGACGCATTTCAATGCAACAAACGAGGACGAATATTCAATCGATCGCATCTTGGCAAAGCGGACGAAGGTCAGATATGATCCATTGCGTGTTCACACCAAATTCGTCTGAAAGGCAGGTTTGACCATGTACATGGAAGGAAGGCTCAGGATTGGCGTCGTGGGTCTCGGCCGGTTCGTCGAAATTGCCCACATGCCGACGTATTTCAATAGTCGATACGCGAAGAACATTGAAGTCGCAGCCTTGTGCGACGTCAACGCCGAACGGGTGAAGGAATGGCAGCAGAAATACAACATTCCGAAGGGCTACGCGGACATCGACGCGATGCTCGCCGGCGAGAAGCTCGACGCCGTCGTCGTTGTGACGCCGGACCATCTGCACACGGGTATTGTCTGCAAGGCGTTGGAGAGCGGATGCGACGTATTGGTGGAAAAGCCGCTGGCTACTGATATCACCGAGTGTCATCGGGTCATTGAAACCGCACGGCGGACGGGACGCCGCGTGATTACCGATTTCCACAAGCGCGAAGATCCCGCGCACCAGGAAGCCAGGTATCGGATTACCGAAGAGAAACGTTACGGCCAGGTGCAGTTCGGATATGTCTGGATGCAGGACACGATCAATATTCCGGCTCCGGGGTTTTTCAAGTCGAATTTCGCGGAGAAAAGCTCGCCCGTCTGGTTCCTGGGCGTTCATTTTTTTGATCTGATCCGGTTCATCACCGGGCTCGAGCCCTTCCAGGTTCGCGCCACGGGCTATAAGCAGGTGCTCGTCAAACGGGGCATCAATACGTTCGATTCCGTCAAGAGCGACATCATTTTCAACAACGGTGCGTCGATCAGTTTCCTGCTGTCCTGGAATCTGCCGGAAGGGGCCCCGAACCTGACGCAGCAGGGGTTGTATCTCCAATTCGAAAACGGCGAGTTGAAGGTCGATACCCGCGATCGCGGAATGTACGAACTCAGCCAGCATGGATACAAGTCGGTCAACCCAATGTTCACCCGCCACGGGTCGAACGGAATGGCAGGTTATGGCCACGAAAGTATCGGCGAGGCCTTGCTTCAATTCCTCGAACTCAAGGAAGATCACCGCAAGAGCTATGCTGCCCAGCTCAAGGCCGATCCGTCGGATATCAACGGTTTTTACGCCACCCTGATGGCAGAGGCCACCCATGCCAGCCTTGAACGCGGAAAGAAATCTGCGAACGGCGAGGTTTTTATAGGTGACAATATCATCCTGAATGATTATATAAAAGAGCGTCTAGGTAAGGACGCAAGCAATTACCTGATAAAAGCCGATATGTAGTACACGGGCTATCCGCCGTCGGCGATCGGAGTTCGGCGTGGAGAAATAAAGGAGAAGGAAACGTTTCTTTCCCGCTGGCGAGGGGGTAGCTTAGCTGGAAGACGTGGTGCATGGGCAAGGATAGATCGCAGATGACTTCAAGACCGGCGACCAAGACGGTCGGCGAACTCGCCAAATATTTAGTTGAGAAAGGGTTACGCGTAAATCTCGTCGGTGATCCGGGAACGGTAATCCGGCGGGTTAATACACTGGAAGACGCGGAGCCGGGGGATGTGACGTTCCTGGCGAACCGGAAATATGTTCGACTGATCGAAGAGACCAGGGCGACGGCCATTATTCTCCATGAGGCAGTATCCGGACCGGACCGGCTGATCCAAATCAAAGTTGATGATCCCTACTATGCCTTTTGTATCATTGTCGAACTGATTCACGGCCATCGGAAGCACCCATTTACGGGAATCGATTCCCGGGCGGCGATTGATCCGACGGCGAAGATCGGCAAAAACGCCATGATCGGACCGTGGGTCACCGTTTGCGGGAATGTTACGATCGGTGATAACGTGGTGATCTATCCCGGGTGCTTCATCGGACCGAACTGCACCCTCGGAAATAATGTGGTTCTGTATCCGAATGTGACGATCTACGACGATGCCGTCATTGGAAACAATGTGACGATCCATGCGGGAACGGTTATCGGCGAGGATGGGTTCGGGTTCGCCACGCATGGCGGCGTTCACCACAAGATTCCGCAGATTGGGAACGTTGTGATCGAGGACAATGTGGAACTTGGATCGAACTGTGCGATCGATCGGGCGAGCATGGGTTCGACCGTGATCGGCGCGGGAACGAAGTTCAGCAATCTCATCGCCATCGGGCATGGAACGCACGTCGGTCCCCATTGCCTCCTCGTGGCCCAGGTTGGAGTCGCCGGTTCGACCCGGCTTGGACACCACGTGGTTCTCGGAGGACAGGTCGGCGTGGTCGGACATATTACGGTGGGCGACAATGTGACGGTGGGGGCCAAGTCGGGCATTACCAACGATGTTGAATCCGGACAGACCCTTTTGGGCCAGCCGGCATTACCCATTCAGGAAACCAAGCGTCAGGTGATCATGGTGAGTAAACTGCCGGAGCTTCGCGACCAGCTCAAGCTGATCCAGAAACGACTCGACCAGGTGGAAAAGAGCCTCAACGGGCAGATACCCAAGGCCTGAGTATTTCTCACTGTTGGGAGCAGCAGTCATGGTAACAGCTGAACAAGAGCGTCGGTGTGCCAGACGTTACAGACTGGATTGGCCTGCGTGCGTGTGGCACGATAGCACCAAGCGGTTCTATTCGGCCCGTAGCGTGGATATTTCCTCCACGGGCGCCCTTGTCCGGCTGCCCTTGAGCGCCCCAATCCGCATGTCTGAGCAGATTGAAGTCAATTTTACCGTTCCCGATGGGCAAGACTCCGACTGTCATTCCTCCAAGGTCTTCTCCGCACGAGTTGTTCGAATTAACCGCGGCCAGTCCATTCTTGATGGTCAACAATCGGTAGCTGTAAAATTTGAGTAAAACTGACTTTTTGGGACCAAAACGATTCTGATAACTACTTATCTATTATATCTATAAGTTATTGGGTGGTACTTCGCGCTTGCAAAAAGGGACAATTCCTGCTATAAATGAACTTGGGAAATGTATGAGTAGCATCAACATCCACAGGGTGCGGTGGAGGAAGGAGAGAGGTTGGATAGCATGAGCAGGAAAGTTCGGATTCTTGTATGTCTCCTCTTCTTAGTCTGTATTTCCAACTCTGGGCATGCTGTTATCATCAATAGTGCGACGGGAACCGAGAACACTACTCCTCCGGAGACGTTTCCCTACTGGGACGCAATAGGATTGGTTGGTGGCGGGTCGTGCGTCCATCTGGGCGATGGATATTTTCTGACCGCCTATCATGTCAAAGCGCTGGACAATCCGAGTACGGTAACCGTTGGGGGACAGACTTACAACATTATGTCCACTTCGTGGTATCGGCCGACGGTGATGTCCAATTCGGCGGATCTGGCTGTGTTCCGTACGACCGCAACGCCGTCCGTTTCGGCGTCGAACAACATGATTGCCGCCGATGCGACCCTGGATACGGATACGATGCTCTGGGCGATGGGCAGCGGGTACAATCGCGCGTCGGCCAAGACCTACTGGAACTCATCCTGGGTGGAAGTGACTCTTCCTGGCTCATACAAGTATTCGGGATACAAGTGGGCCACGTCCGGGCGATCGAAGCGGTGGGGAACGAATACGATCGATTTCAACTATCAGTGGATGGACAGCGGCTACGGCAATACGCTCACTTACAAGTGCAAGTTTGACAGCAACGGCGGGTCCAATGAGGCGGCTGTGGCGATAGGGGATTCCGGTGGACCGGTCTATGCGAATGTAGACGGCGCCTGGCAGCTATCGGGGATCATTATCTCGCGGGACCTGTATTTGAACCAGCCGACGTATACTTCAGTCTACGGGAACAGTTCGTATTTTGGCGATCTTGCGTTTTACCGCACGCAAGTTCTTCCGACGCCCGGCGATGCGACGCGAGACGGGAATGTCGATTTCAGCGATTACCTGGCTATGAGTAACCATTTCGGACAGGGTCCGCTGGTGACTCTGGCCGAAGGCGATTTTAACGGCGACTACACGGTGAATTTCGCCGACTACCTGGTGTTTACGCTGAATTTCGGATCTTCGGGTGCTTTGGGCGGCAGCAGCGGGGGTATTGCGGGCGAAAGCGTTCCCGAACCGATGACCTGTCTCTTGCTGCTTCTCGGTGCTGCCGGTGTGTCGCTTCGCCGGCGCGGGTAGCCGTCGCCAGCCGCTTACAGCAGACCATTGAGAGATTCTTTTTCCTCTCCAATCGTCGTTGTCGGTCCGTGTCCGGGATAGACGACCGTTTCGTCCGGAATCAGTTTGAAAACCCGCTTGATACTCTGATGCAGGTCTCGCGTGGATGAACCGGGAAGGTCGGTTCGTCCGACGCCGCCGCCCGCGAAAATCAGATCTCCGACGAAGACGGATTTGACGTCCGGATCTTCGCAGTGAAGGCACACGCCGCCCGGCGAGTGGCCTGGAGTATGTATCACCCGGAACGTGAGCGATCCGAGTTGGAGGTTGTCCCCATCTTTCAGGAATTCGTCAGCCGGGGGTGAAAGAATGGCTTTTCCAATCAGGGCCAGCGAGAGATTCGCGTCGGCATCGGGAAGGACGCGTGCGTCGGATTCGTGGATGGCGATCTTGGCGTGCGGGAACTTATCCTTCAGGCAGCGATTGCCCATGAAATGATCCCAGTGGCCGTGGGTGATGATGATTTTTTTCGGTTCGAGCTTGTTTCGCTCGATCACGCTGATGATCGGGCCGGGAAGTCCGCCGGGATCGATGATCCAGCAGGCGGTTTCTCCTTCGGGCCAGATGAGATAGCAGTTTGTCTGGATGAGACCGAGGGGGGGCGTCTGGACGTTCAAATGCGTCATAGGGATACCTCTTTTCTGTGCTGTGTTCTTTTCAGGCGGCATCGTGTTGGTTGTGGCTAACGTACGTTTCCGTCGACAGGGTCGCCGCGTCTATGATGTAAGATTTTTTTTTATCCCGGTGCCGGCGATAGCTGACGACGGCGTAGTAGATGGCGGGGTACGTGATCAGGGCGATGATCAGACCTATCAGGCAGCTTCCGATCCAGAGTTCAAGCCCGATTTTCCAGGTGATGTCGGCGAGCCTGGACCAGAAGGGCGCATTCCAGATATCCAACTGTATGGATTCCTTCATCACACCGATCATCTGGCCTTTCATCGCCGGATCGATGCTCCAGGTTCCCGTTCGGAGAAAGTGGCCTACGAAGTAGCTGAACCCGTAGATCGCGGGGTTGGTAACCGGATTGGTGATCCAGACCATGGGGATGGTGACGGCTTTGTTCGCCCGCAGGACGGCGGCAAGGGCAACGGCCAGGATCATCTGGAGACCGAAGGTGGGCGTCCAGGCCACGAAGATTCCCGCGGCGGCGCCCAGTGCGATCCGGTGGGGCGAATCCTCCACGTGCAGAATGTGGTGAAGGACGATGTCCTTGATCTTGTCATAGTTCTTGCGAAGCATCAGAAATCAAACTCCAGCAGCGCTTTGTCTTCGTAGGTGCTGCCGATGCTAATATACTCTGCACCTCTGGCTTTGACAACGTTGGCCCGGTGATTGTGTCCGGACAGGCAGAGGCGAAGATTCTGGCATCGATCGAGGACATCCGCAAATCGCTGGCTGCCAAGAAATGCGGCGGCGAAATCCCAGTTGGCGTCTCCGCGATACCAGACGAGGTCGCGGTGTGGGAGGTGGTGCATGACGGCGATGATTTTTCTGCATCGTGGTTCGATTTGCGCCAGATGGCGTTCGAGACGACCGGCCAGGTAGTCCACAAAGTCCAAATCGCTCATGGACAAACGGACATATTCCCCGTCGCGCCAGGCCGTCGTGATGGCGTGATGCTGGGGAAGGATCGGATCGACGGGATCCAGCAGGTGATGGTATTCCGAAAGGCGGGCGGCGCGTCCGGGCGCCACTTTGGCTTGGTAAAACCGCATCGGGATCGCCAGGCGGTCGTCGCGGAAGCCGTAGTCGTACCAGCCGACGTTGCCCACGAAACCAAGATCGCCGATCACCGTCGGTTCATGGTCCAGCATGGTGAACCCCGCCTGGGCCGCCAGTTGCGGAAGACGTTTGGACCATTTTTCGAAGGAGCATTCGCCGGGCTTGATCCACAGATCGTGGTTGCCCGCCACGAGGAGTTTTTTGCCCGTAAATCCGGAGAAAAGCTCCAGGCCCCGGAGAAAATGTTCGCTGTCCACGCCCGCGATATCACCGGCCAAAATGAAAATGTCCCCGCCCCGGTTCACCACACGTCTCGCGACGTCCCGGGCCGGTTCCTTCGATCGCTTGATATTGTAATGCAGGTCGCTGGTCGCCAGTATCCGCATAAATTCACACGCCTTTTGAGTGCTGGAATTCTATCGTGTTTGTTCCACATAGTCAAAGACGGGAAACTGATAGGATACACAAGAGTGCGTGCGCCACAAGAGGACATGATCGTACGGCGGACCTGTTTTTTCCGTCGGCAGGGTGCAGCCGTCTGCGCACGCCGGTTTTTTCCGCAAATTCTCTATTTACAGACCTAAAAAGACCGTTACAATGAGAACCATCATGGGGGAAAAAGTCATCAGCGAAGAGGCGCTACGGCGATTCCCATTGTAACAGGAGTTTGCATTCCGGCCTGACGTCGCGAGAGCCGGAAGCAACGGGAAAAGACGCGACGAAACCAAGGAGGAAGAGAAATGGCACGGGGCAAGCAAAAAGGCAGTTCGAAGACGAGAAAGGGCGGACGCAAAGCGAGCACGGAGAGTGGGCAGAAGCAGGGCGGAATGTAGATCGCAGCCGGTCTGCTAACGGCGTTTGCTCCGCTCCCGCGGCAGCAAGCGACGGAAGGTGTCTGAAGTATCCATAAAACATCCAGAGAACACCTACTTGTCTTCCATGTCGATCGTGAACTTTGGTTTGAGGCAGCGGAGGTAATGACCGCTGCCTCATGCCGTTTTACCCAAACCCAAACTTGGCCTTGAGAGATGGCGTCCTTCTTTATATGATTTGCATTGTTCTTTCCCGGAGGTCGGTGGACCTGCATTGGCCGGGGATGTGTCGCCATTTATGAGGTAGGATACGTGAAAGCATCGGAATTGCCATCGCAGTACAATCCGCGTGATGTGGAACCGAGAATTTATCAGCTCTGGCTGGAGGGCAAGTACTTCCACGCCGAGCCGGACCCGACGAAGAAATCATACGTCATCGTCATACCCCCGCCCAACGTCACCGCGGCGTTGCACATGGGACACGCGCTGAACAATACTCTGCAGGACATGCTCATTCGCTATCATCGCATGCTGGGTGAGAATACCACGTGGATTCCCGGGACTGATCACGCCGGAATTGCCACGCAGACGGTGGTGGAAAAACGGGTGCTGGCGGAGCAGGGCAAACGGCGGACGGATTTCAAGCGTGAGGAATTTGTCGCGAAGATTCAGGCGTGGAAGGACGAATACGAGGCCCGCATTCTCGGCCAGCTTAAGTCGATGGGCTGTTCCTGCGACTGGGACCGGACGCGGTTCACGATGGACCCGACGTGCGCGAGGGCGGTGCGTGAAGCATTCTTCCGGCTCTTCAAGGACGGATTGATCTACCGCGGCAAACGGCTGGTGAACTGGGACCCGGCCACGCAGACGGCGCTGGCGGATGACGAAGTCGAAATGCAGGAAATTGATGGGCATTTCTGGTATCTGAAATATCCGCTGGTCGAGCCGGTGGACATGAATGGGGAGAAGATCGAGTATGTGACGGTGGCGACGACTCGGCCGGAGACCATGCTCGGCGATACCGCTGTCGCGATGAATCCGAAGGACCCGCGGGCGAAATTCCTCGCGGGCAAGAAGGTGAAGCTGCCGATCGTGGATCGCGTGATTCCGATTATCGAAGACGATTACGTGGTGCTGCCGGACCCGAACAGCGAGGACGCCAAGGCCCAGTTCGCCACAGGGTTCCTCAAGGTGACGCCCGCCCACGATCCGAATGATTACGACATCGGTCAGCGGCACAATCTGCCCATCGTCAACGTGCTGGCGCCCGATGGGACGATCAGCGACGCGCACGGGTGGACCGACTGGAACGAGGTGAAGAACACCGACCTGGAGAACCTGATCGGCATGGACCGCTACGAGGCCCGCGAAGCCATCGTCGAGTGGTTCCGCAACAATGAACTCCTTGAGGAAGTGAAACCGTATCGCCATAGCGTGGGCCACAGCTACCGCAGCCACGTGCCCATCGAGCCGTACCTCTCCGATCAGTGGTACGTGAAAGTGACCGACGACCGACTTGCCAATGCCGCTCTCCGCGCGATGGCGGACGATCAATACGACAAGAACACGGAGTACGCGGGAAAACGCCAGCCCAAGGGCAAGGCGTGGGAAGGCAAACTGAAATTCTTCCCCGAACGCTATGCCAGGACGTTCCAGACGTGGCACGAGAATATTCGCGATTGGTGCATCAGCCGGCAACTCTGGTGGGGGCATCGGATTCCGGTGTGGCGTAAGGTGAAGGACACGCAGAGTGATGACGCTCTGCTGAAGCAGCTAAGCTCTGATGCGTGTGTTCAGGGCGGCGAGCAGGTGTTCGTCTGTTTGAGAGACCCTGACAGACAAGCGAAGGATATAGAGATTCTCAACACGCTTGGCTACGAACAGGATCCCGACGTTCTTGATACATGGTTCAGTTCGGCGCTCTGGCCGTTCAGTACGCTGGGCTGGCCTGAGAATACGAAGGAAGTGCAGACGTGGAACCCCGGCAGCGTGCTGTGTACCGCGCGAGAGATCATCACGCTGTGGGTGTCGCGGATGGTGATGACGAATTTGTACTTACTGGACCGTCTGCCGTTCGTGGATGTATACATTCACGCCATGCTGCAGGACGGCCAGGGACGAAAGATGTCCAAGTCGCTCGGAAACGGTGTCGATCCGCTCGATATTATCGAGAAATACGGGTCGGACGCGATGCGCTATTCGCTGGCCTACCTGACCACGGGAACGCAGGACATTCGCATGCCGGTGAAGAAGGAGAAACTGGCCGACGGTCGCGAGATCAACACGTCCGAACGTTTCGAAATCGGCCGCAATTTCTCCAACAAGATCTGGAACGCCGCGAGATTCGTCATGATGAATCTCGAAGACGCACCGGCGCCCAAGCCGCTCGATATCAAGCAGCTGGCCCGCGAGGATCGATGGATCATCTCACGGCTTAACCAGACGGTCTCGCAGATCACAGCTGCGCTGGACAACTACGAATTTTCCGAATCGGTTTCGGCGATCTACAAATTCTTCTGGAACGAGCTGTGTGACTGGTACCTGGAGTGGATCAAGCCGCGAATGCGCCAGGCGGGCGAGAGCAAGGCCCAGGCGCAGCAAGTGCTCGCTTTTTGCCTGGATCAGTCGCTGCGGCTGCTGCATCCTGCCATGCCGTACATCACCGAGCAACTCTGGCAGTATCTGAAGGAACTGTATCCGAATCGGCTGCTCGATACGCCGGTTTCGTGCGATAAGCCGCTCGTGGTTTCCGATTGGCCGAAGGCGTGCGCCGATCGCACGGACGCGGCTGTGGAGCAGGAGATGGAATTGCTGCAGGATCTCATCCGCTCCGCTCGTGATATCCGGACAACCGTGAATCGCATTCGCTCCGCCAACAAGGAAAAGTCGCTCAACGAACTGCCTGTTGCGATCATTCGCTGCAGCGAACAGCAGAAGGGCATCCTCGAAGCCGCCGGCAGATCGATCCGCGAACTGGGCAACCTCAGCGATGTCAAGATCGACCCGAACGCGGAAATTCCGCCGGGAAGCTCGGTAAAAGTGCTCACCGATCGAACCGGACAGGCGATGAACCTGATCGTTCCCCTGGCAGAACTGATCGACATCGAGCAGGAGAAAAAACGCATCGCCAAGGAACTCGCGGAACTCGAAGGGCACATCAGCCGATCCGAAGCACGCCTCTCGAACGAGAGTTTCGTGAGCAAGGCGCCGCCGAAAGTGTTGGAGGAGCATCGCCAGAAGCTCGAGGAACTCAAGGCCCGGCGCGAATCGCTCACGGTGACCCTGGCGGAGCTGAAGTAGGCGAGGCGTTCAGGACAAAGCACTCTTTCGCTTGGCTGAGCAGCGTGGTATAATCCCGCCGGGATTTTTGGACATGTCCGTTATGGATCACGATGGGAGATACCATGTTGCATCTGTTGACTTTTACGGAGATATACAAGGAACGGATCTGGGGCGCACGAAATTTGGAGCGGTTGTTCAACAAGCCGATTCCAAAGGACGTGCTGATCGGTGAGTCGTGGGAACTGGTCGATCTGCCGGACGATAAGTCTGTCGTGAACGTCGGACCCGCAGCCGGGAAGAGCCTCACGCAACTCATCAAAGAGTGGAAGACGGATCTGCTCGGCGAGGCCGGTCTTGAGGACGGACAATTTCCGCTTCTGATCAAACTGCTCGATGCGCAGGATACGCTGTCGGTCCAGATCCATCCTGATTACGAAGGCGCCAAGGCGCTCGGTGGAGGGGCGATTCGTCCGAAGTATGAATCGTGGTACGTCATGGAAGCTCAGCCGGGGGCATTTTTGTACATCGGTCTGAAGCCCGGAACCGATCTGAACATGGTGCGACGCGCCGTCGAGGACGGCACGCTGGAGAACTTACTCGTCAAGGTGCCGGTCAAGAAGGGCGACTTTTACTATCTGCCCGGCGGGACAGTTCATGCCATCGGGGCAGGGCTTGTCATCGCGGAAGTGCAGACGCCTTCGGATACGACATTTCGCCTGTACGACTGGAACCGCGTCGATGCCAAGACCGGCAAGCCCCGACAGCTGCACGTCGAACAAGCCATCCAATGCATCCGCCTGGAAAATCAGGCTGAGGCGAAGAAACTTCAGCCGGGACAAAATCGCATTCAACTTGCCTGCGCTCCGACGTTCTGTGTGAGCGAAGTGATGTCCGGCGCCGGCGAAACCATCGACATTCAGACCGGTCAGACAATCGCGTGGGTCATCATCAGCGGGTCGGGAACCATGACCGACGGAAATGTGCGGATCGATCTGAAGCCGGGAAAGACGGTCCTCATTCCGGCGCATCTCAAATCTGCGCGGGCTGATTTTACTTCGCAAACGACTCTGCTGGAGGTTAGACTGACGAGTTAGAATGACTAATTCCTAAGGACTAATGTCTAATCAATGACGAATACCCAATGACTAATGAAAAGGGCCGAAAATTCGACCTTGAGGAACGGACGGCGAAGCTTGGGATAGCGATTATTCAGTTCGCTCAACGAATTCCCAAAAACCCTGTCAATTTGCCGTTGATAGGGCAACTGGTGCGGTCAGGCACGAGTATCGGCGCGAATTATTGTGAAGCCGACGATGGAGAATCCAAAAAAGACTTCCATCATAAGATTGGACTGGGTAAAAAGGAGACCCGAGAGACGAAACACTGGCTGCGAATGATCGCCGCGGCGGAACCGGACCTGAAGAACCAAGCCAGGCAGCTATGGCAGGAAGCAAAGGAACTGCACTTGATCTTCGCCGCCATCCAAAGGAGCAGGGATAAGAACAGTCATTAGGCATTGGTTATTGAATAGACATTCGTGCTTCGTCATTAGTCATTTTTTATATGTAGAGTGGAGAACCAGTATGAAGAAGATGTTTGCGATCGCTGTGGTGGTCGTCGTTCTGACGGCCGTGTCCGGCTGGCTCATGTCGTCCGTCAATGCCCAGGAAAAGGCGTCGCCCGCGGCCACCAAGGTCGCCGTGGTGGACATCGTCAAGGTGTTCAATGAGTATCAGCGGACCAAGGAAATCAACGAACGCCTGAACAAGGAACAGATCAATCTGCAGAATCAGCGAAAGGCGAAGCTTGATCGAGTGGAGGCGCTCAAGGCCCAGCTCGAAAGTCTCAATCCCGACAGCAAGGACTACTATCAGCGTCAGAAGGAACTGCTGGAAGCCTCGATTGAACTGAAGAATTTCACGGACATCAAATCTGAAGAGGTTAAACGCGAGTTCCGCGTATTGACCGAGGACATCTACAAGCAGATCCTCAAATCCGTCGAGGACGCCGCCAAGGACATGGGCTATGACCTGGTCCTCTACCTGGACATGATGGAAATCAAGGGCGACAGTTTCCCGGCGTTGCTGGAGAAGATTCGCGAACGCAAGGTCATGTACGCCGCCAAGCACATCGATATCACGCAGAACGTGCTCGACGTGCTCAATCAGACCTACAAGCTCAAGGGATCGCAGTCCGACGTGGATGAACCGGAGTCCGATACCACGAAGAAGAGCAGCAAATCGCGGCGAAAGTAGAGTAACCCCATGTCCTCGAAAATTCTCACTCTGAGTCAATTGGCCGAGATACTCAAGGGCGATCTGGCTGGACCGGCCGAACTTCCCATATCCGGCGTGGGCGATCTGGCTTCAGCGAGGGACGACCAGATCAGTTTCATCGCTGACAAGAAATACCTGCCGGAGTTGGCTGCCACCCGCGCCTGTGCGATTGTGACGCGGGCGGATATCAAGGTGGATAAGCCGTCCATCGTCGTTCCGCGTCCCGATCTCGCCTTTGCGACCATGCTCGCCGTGTTCGCTCCGCCGCTGCCGCACCCGGCCGCCGGATGCCACCCGTCGGCTGTCGTCGAGTCGCGTCTGGACCCGAGCGTGGCCGTCGGGGCCAACTGCTATGTCGGGCCGAACGTCAGAATTGGCGCCAATACGGTGATCTACCCGAACGTTTTTATCGGACCTGACGTAACCATCGGCCAGGATTGCGTGATCTGGCCTGGAGCAGTGGTGCGGGAACGCGCCACTATCGGCAACCGCGTGACAATTCATCCGAATGTCACCATCGGGGCCGATGGGTTCGGCTATAATTTAGTCGACGGAAAGCACAGCAAGATTACTCATATCGGCACGGTGATTATCGAGGACGACGTCGAAATCGGCGCCGGAGCCTGTATCGATCGCGCCAAAGCCGGCGCCACCGTGATTGGCGCGGGTACAAAGATTGATAATCTTGTGCAGATCGGGCATAATGTCAGGATTGGTCCCAATTCGATCCTCGTTGCCCAGGTAGGTATTGCGGGAAGCACGACCCTGGGCGCGTATGTCGTGTTGGGCGGAAAAGTCGGTGTCCGCGATCATGTGAAGATCGGCGACCAGGCCGCCGCCATGGCCTGTTCGTGCATCAGCAAGGACGTACCACCGGGATTGGTCGTCAACGGCATCCCGGCCATCGACAACCATGACTATTTGCGCCAGCACGCCGCGCTCCGACGGCTGCCGGAACTGGCGGCAAAGGTGACGGAGTTGACAAAGAAGATCAATGAGCTCGAACAAACAATACACGATCTCAAAAGAAGCGACGATCGAGGGTAAGGGACTCTTCACCTCGGAGCCCGTGCGCGTGCGGTTCAAGCCCGCCCCGGCGAACAGCGGAATCGTGTTCGTCCGCACGGACCAGGGAAGCCCCGTGAGAATCCCCGCGCGTCCCGAGAACATTGCCCGCAGACCGCGGCGAACGAGCCTCCGAAACGGTACGATCGCCGTGGAAACCGTGGAACACTGCCTGGCCGCCGTCTCCGGTCTGGGCATCGACAATATCGAAATCGAGATGACCGGTCCGGAACTTCCCGGTGTCGATGGTTCCTGCCGACCGTTCCTGCTGGCGTTACAGGAAGCTCAGCCGGTGGAACTCGATGTTCCCTCTGAGATCTACCAGATCGCCGACCCCATTACCGTGCGCGAAGGCGATGCCATGATTGCCGCCCTGCCCGGCGACACGAAAAACGAACTGAGCATTCTCTACGACCTGGATTACTCCAGCAATAATGCGCTGGGACGTCAGGTCTATGCGATTAACCTTACGCCTGATCAGTTCATCGCCCAGGTCGCGCCCTCGCGGACCTTTCTCCTTCAGCATGAAGCCGAATACCTGCGGCAGAATGGATACGGTACGCACCTGACGTACCAGGACATCCTTGTCCTCGGACCCGACGGGACGCCCATCGAGAACGAATATCGATTCCCCGACGAACCCGTGCGGCACAAGATTCTCGATCTCATCGGCGACCTGGCCGTCCTCGGACGACGCATCGCCGGACGAGTCGTGTGCTACAAGTCGGGCCACTCGCTGAACCAGGCCCTGGTGAAGAAACTCTCCTCGCGGATCCGCCAGATCGAACTGGACCGCAAAATCACCGCCAAGCCGCAAATGGACATTCGCCAGATCCAGCGGGTTTTGCCCCATCGGTACCCGTTCCTGCTCGTCGACCGCGTGATCGAGATCGACGGCGACCGCAAAGCCGTCGGCATTAAGAACGTCACGATCAACGAACCATTTTTTCAGGGCCATTACCCGCAGCAGCCGATCATGCCCGGCGTGCTTATCGTCGAGGCCCTCGCCCAGCTTGCGGGTCTGCTCCTGAGCCAGAAACTCGAACATACGGGAAAGCTTGCCGTCCTGTTGAGCATGGATAATGTGAAAATGCGCCGGCCTGTGATCCCCGGAGATCAACTGATCCTCGAGGCCTACACCGTGCGCGTCAAACAGCGGACGGGACATGTTCGGTGCAATGCCCGCGTCGGTGACGCTCTGGCGGCGGAGGCCGTCATCAAATTCATGCTCGTCGACGCCGACAACGGATAGCAGGGGTGTAAATACGCAAACGCGAAGTGCAACATAAGGAAGGGTATGGCTAGAATTGCTCCAAATGCGTGTGTCGATCCGAAGGCCCAACTGGCTGACGATGTCGTCGTCGGTCCCTTCTGCGTCGTCGGTCCCGATGTGACTCTGGGCGCCGGGTGTGTCCTTCTGAATAACGTCACCATCTACGGACCCGCGACCATCGGACCGGGCAACAAGTTTTTCCCCAATTGTGTTATCGGGGGTGAACCGCAGGATCTGAAGTACAAGGGTGGACCGACGCAACTGATCGTCGGAGCCCAGAATATTTTCCGCGAATGCGTCACCGTCAATCGCGGCACCGAATTGGGTGGCGGAAAGACCGTGATCGGTGACGGGAACCTCTTCATGGCCGGCGTACACGTCGGGCACGATTCGATCGTTGAGGACCATGTCATCATCGCCAATAACGTACTCATTGGCGGGCACGTGAAACTTGAGCGCTGTGCCGTTATCGGCGGCGGGGCGGCCATCCATCATTTCGCCACCGTCGGACGAAACGCCATGGTGGGGGGGCTTACCCGCGTAGTGGCCGATGTACCACCGTTTATGATCTTCGAGGGCAACCCAGGTTCCGTGCGAAGCATCAACGTCAAGAGTCTTCAACGCAACGGCTTTACCGACGCGCAGGTCGAAGCGATCAAAGAGGCCTTCAAACGACTGTTCCGGAAGACCGAGAATTTCGTCACTGTCGCCGAGGATATGGAGCGAAGCGGAGCGGACGCGAACATCAGATACCTGATCGATTTCATGCGACGAAGCGCGGGCGGAAAGTTCGGCCGCCATCTGGAAACCACACGCAGCGACACGCCTGAAGATATTGGAAAGTTCTACAAGGATTCCTGAAAGAGGACCACATGAGCGATAAAAAACTCCGGGCCGCCGTTGTCGGCGCCGGTCATATGGGAAAGCATCACGTTCGCATCTATTCGCAGCTTCCGCAGGTGGAGTTGGTCGGCGTGGTCGACGCAAATGGCGATCGGGCCCGCGAGATGGCCGGTCAGTACCACTGCCAGGCCTTCGCCAATGTCGCGGATATTCTTGACAAAGTCGATATCGTCTCCGTGGCCGTTCCCACGATCCACCATCTCGCCGTTGCCGAGCCGCTCATCACCGCGGGAAAGGCGGTCCTCATCGAAAAACCGCTCGCGCCGGACTCCGTTCAGGCTCGCCAGATTCTCGATCTCGCTCAGAAACATAAGACGGTCGTTCAGGTCGGGCACACCGAGCGATTCAATCCGGTCGTTCGGGCCATGCGCCGCCTCGGTATCCATCCCCGCTT
Organism: uncultured Phycisphaerae bacterium; assembly: GCA_964563935.1. Classification (GTDB taxonomy): domain Bacteria; phylum Planctomycetota; class Phycisphaerae; order JAAYCJ01; family JAAYCJ01; genus JBAZZQ01. Next base: position 33,435 of record CAZLZE010000050.1, read on the forward strand.
CATCGAAACGCATCGCATCAGTCCGTTCACTTTCCGCTCCGCCGATATCGGCGTGGTGTTGGACATGATGATCCACGATATCGATATCGTCCTGAGCCTGATGGGCGAAAAGCCCGCCCAGGTCGATGCCGTCGGCGTGGCTGTCCTCGGCAGTCCCGAAGATATCGCCAATGCCCGGCTGACCTTCGCCAACGGCTGCGTGGCCAACCTCACCGCGTCCCGACTGGCGCTCAAAACGGAACGAAAGATCCGCGTGTTTGCCGAGCAGGCGTACCTGAGTCTCGATTATCAGAAAAAGACGGGTATCGCGATCACGAAGGATGCCAATGCCGATATTCTCAAGCTGGCCCACGAGAAGAAAATCGATGACCTCGCCCAGCTCGCCGGATTTGACTATTCCAAGCTTGTTAAAGTCGAGCCGATTGTCATCACCGACGAGGAACCGCTAAAGGCCGAGCTTGAAGCCTTCATCTGCGCCGTGGTCAACAACACGGAACCGGAAGTCTCCGCCCAGGCCGGATTCTACGCCGTCGAAACCGCCGAACGCATCGTCCAGTCTATCAAAGACCACAACTGGAAACTTTAAGCGGTTTCACGTGAGTCTTGTAAGGTCCCTCTGGTTCTGGGTGGCATGGCTGTACGTCCTCGGATAGCCATGTCGTCACCGTCATTGGACTTGGCCAATTTGGGTGGGGCAATTGGGCATGGCGATTTGCCCGGCGGGGCGAAGCA
>CAZLZE010000051.1:0-33987 GCA_964563935.1 uncultured Phycisphaerae bacterium
TATCATATCCTTCTCCTTCAATTAGCAATTAACAATTGGCAATCAACAATTCTTCTCACGCCGATTCCCTCACCACCATTTCCACCGGCAGATGAATATGGACCGGCGGTTTGATTTTTCCGAGGATCATGTGATGCAGCAATCTGGCAGCGTCGTATCCGATCTGCAGGCTCGGCTGACGAATGGTCGTGAGCGAGGGTTTGAGGAACTTGGCGATCGACTGATCGTCGAAGCCGATGATGTGCAGATCCTTTCCGACCGCCATTCCCCGCCGTTCGGCGACTTCGTAGAGACCTCTGGCTGCATAGTCGTTCATGCATACGACACAAGCGGGAAGCCGGGCTTTGTCGAGAAACTCCTCGGCTCCGGCGAAGGACGACGACGCTTTTTTCGTCCTGGGCCAGTAGGTCGGGTCGCTGTCGCTCACCTTGAAGAAGAATGTATATTCGTCGATGAGTCCGTCGAAGCCTGCGTCGGTCATGGCGAGTTTGTAGCCGTGGAATCGGTCCTGGGTGGTGCTGTGCTCGGGAAGGCAGCAGAAGAAGTAGACCGGCTGGTGATATTTTTCGATCAGGTAATGAACCGCCTGATACTCGCCGGCGGCATTGTCGGCCTCGACAAAGCTGGCGGGCACGTTCTCGACATGCCGATCCACACAGACGAGCGGGAAGGATTTTTCGACCAACCGATTCAGAGCCGACACGTATTCTTCATTACTGTAGGGAAGGACCAGAGCCCCTTCCACCGGATAGTTTTCGGCGTTTTGGAGGAAATTCAGGGCCCGGTCGTGACCTTCGGGGGACAGGATCAATTGCAGATGCAGACCTGCCTCCCGTGCGTATTTTTTGACGCCTTCGCTGATGCCGACGAGGTGGGTATCGGGGCTTGCTGCCCAGACGGCCGAGATGGTCAGGGTTGTCGCGGGCGAGGATGTTCGGACTTGCTCTCTTAGTCCGGCAAGACCGTTAGCCGGCTCCTGGTTCGGGACCAGAGTCCCCTTCTGCGGCACACGGACGACCACGCCCTTCTCGGCCAGGATAGACAGCGTCTTTCGCATGGTCATTCCAGATACGTGATACATATGGGCCAACTCGCTTTCGGTCGGCAGGAGCATTCCGGCAGGAAAACGCCTCTGCTGAATGTCGGCAGCGAGGACGTCGGCGACACGAAGCGACTTGCTACGATAGATTGGAGTCAGCACAGGCTTCATATCCATATTTATAACGTATTTAGGAATAATTTCAAGTATTTTCTATATTTATGGCATAAATATGGGGCAAATCTATAAATGCCTTATATATTTCCACGCAAAGCAAAAGATGATGGGTTAAGAAACCCTACAGGACTGTCCTGCACAGAGAAGAAGAAGTCCCCCAACTGACGTTGGGGGCTAGCCGGCGTAGCCGGTGAAGAGAGAAGAGAGTTGTCAGCTTCTGATTGTCATTGGGCGGTGAGGACGTTATAATTCCGGTTCGATCATCGGGACGATCAGGAAAATTTACGTAAAAGTAATCTGAACTCAGGGTTACCGGTGACGTAAGATAAGAGAGAGCCCTTGTCCATCAGGAAGGCAAGGTTTGGACCGTTTTTGAAAAGGGAAAACGATCGATGGCACATGTACACGATTATTTCGGTGAGCACTCGATACAGGCAGAGACGGGTCGGGCATCGTTCCTGCTCATTGGAACGCTGATGGGCGGAGTATTGGTTCTGAATTCGTATCTGGCGGATTGGATTTACGGCGATCCGTTCTATGGTACGGTCATGGCCATGATGGCGGCGATTCTGCTGGGCTTTTCGATTGTGAAAGAGGCGCTCGACGCCGCGTGGCACGGTGAAGTGAATTTGGACGTGCTGGTGGCGATCGGGGTTGTGGCGGCGTTTTCGCTGGGGGACTATCAGACGGCGGCGGTGGTGTCTTTTTTCTTCCATCTGTCTAATCTGATCGAACGGCGAACGGCGCTGGGCGCGAAGGCGTCGATTGAGTCGCTGATCCGACTGTCGCCGAAGACGGCGCATCAGATCGACGCGTCGGGTAAGGAGCGTGAGGTCGCGGTGAACGAACTGCGGACAGGCGACATGGTTCGTGTCCGACCGGGCGATTACATTCCGGCTGACGGACAGGTGGTCAGCGGGGAATCGAGCGTCAGCCAGGCGAGCATTACCGGTGAATCGATGCCGGTGGACAAGGCAACGGGCGACGAGGTCTTTTCCGGAACGATCAACCTGAGCGGGTCGATGGATATCAAGGTGACGCGTATCGGCGGCGATACGACTTTGGGACAGGTGCAGAAGCTGATTCTGCAGGCTGAGGGGACGAAGATTCCCATCGAGCGTCTGATCAATCAGTATGCCCACTGGTACGTTCCGACGGTGCTGATGCTTACGTTCATCGTGTGGGCGTTTACGAAGGATTCCTATCGGGCGATCACGATGCTGATCGTGGCGTGCCCGTGTGCGTTGATTTTGGCCACGCCGACGGCGATGGTGGCAGGTCTGGCGTGCGCGGCGAGGCTTGGGATTTTGATCAAATCGGTGATCGATCTTGAAGCGGCGAGAAATATGACGGCGATCGTTTTGGATAAGACGGGAACGCTGACGACCGGGGAACTGACGGTGACGAAGCTCAAACCGGCGGCGGGAGTGGATCCGGCGGACATGCTGTCGGCGGCGGCGGGATTGGAGCATTTGAGCAAGCATCCGGTCGCCAAGGCCGTGGTTGACGTGGCGCACAAGGCGAAAGTTGCCCTGGTGGAACCTGTCGACTTTGAAGAGGTTCCGGGCATGGGCGTGAAGGGAAAACTCAATTCGCAGGTTGTCATGGTCGGGCGCCGCAAATGGCTCGAGGGTCAGGGCGTGGATTTTTCACCCGTAAGTGCGCAGGAATACGTGGAACCGGAAGGGATCAGCGTGCTGTACGTCAGCCGGGGGGGGAAGTGCATCGGCTGGGTTGGGCTCGAGGATCGTGCGAGGCCTGAGGCGAAGGCTGCCATTGCCCAGTTGCACCAGTTGGGCATCAAGCGATTGGCGATGGTGACGGGCGACCGCTGGTCGGTGGCGAAGCGTGTAGCGGCGGAAATGGGTTGCGATGAAGTTCAGGCGGAAGTTTTGCCCCAGGAGAAGTTGAAGCTGGTAGACGAGCTCAAACAGAGCGGACATCGCGTGGTTGTCGTGGGCGACGGCGTGAACGATGCTCCGGCCTTGGCGGCAGGCGATCTGGGCGTGGCGATGGGCGCGGCCGGCTCGGACGTCGCCATTCACAGCGCGTCGGTCGCGCTGATGTCGAGCGATTTGACGAAGCTGCCGTTCCTCATCCGCCTGAGCCGCGGGGTGACGAAGGTCATCTGGATCAATCTTGGGTTTGGCGTGCTGTTTATCGCGATTATGCTGCTGCTGGCTGGGTTGGGCGAGATCGGTCCGATTACGGGTGTGATCCTGCACACGATCGGATCGGCGATTGTCGCGTTCAACAGCGCCCGGCTGGTGCGTTTCGGCGAGGAGCTCAGCGTGTTCGCACCGAGCGCCCCCGCCCCCGAGCGGCGTGTGGCGGAATTGCGACCCGCGACGGCGTAACAGAAGTAGTGCAAGAAAATCACATCAGGACGGATGCTGTTTGCAAACGGTGTCCGTCCGATCTTTTTCTTAGACATTCCCCATCGGTGCTTTTACAATACCCACTTTGGATTTACACTTTGTGATTTAGGTTGGGTATTTTTAATGGTAATGGCAGCAGACAAGATCCTGGTGGTTTTGCCGAATTGGGTTGGCGATGCAGTACTTGCCACACCCGCGCTTCGCGCTCTTCGCGAAGGGTACCCCAAGAGCAAAATCAGTTATCTCATCAAACCGTATCTCTCGGAACTCTTCGGAGGATGTCCGTGGGTGGACCAATACCTCTTCTGGCCCGGCGTCGTCAAGAAGGGCGTCAAGAAGCAAACCGCGTTAAGCATGCTCAAGCAGTTGCGCGAGGAGAAGTTTGATTTGGCCGTGCTGATGGCGAATTCCTTCCGGTCGGCGTTGACGGGTTCGCTGGGAAAGATTCCGCGGCGTGTGGGTTATGAGCGTGACGGCAGAGGAATACTGCTGACGGACAAGCTCCTTCCGGACCGTTACAATGGACGATATTTGCCCATTTCGGCGTTGAAATACTATCTGAGCATTGTGGACTACCTTGGGTGTCGGACGGAGAACTATCATCTGCAACTTTTCACGGAGCCGGAGTTCGACGAGGAGGCTAGCAGCCTGCTGCAGCGCTACGGTCTGAAGAAGGACTCGCGTTTCGCGTTAATCAATCCGGGCGCGTCTTATGGACCGTCGAAATGCTGGCCGGTGGAATATTTTGCGAAGATCGGCGATCACCTGTCGGAGAAATACGATCTGCCCGTGCTGGTCGTGTGCGGTCCGCGGGAGACCCAGATCGCGAAGGCGGTGACGTCGAAGATGGCGCGTCGCGGGATCGCCATGGTGGACCCGATCGTCCGCCTGGGGACACTGAAGTCGTTGATTCAGCGTTGCCGGATTCTTGTCACGAACGACACCGGTCCGCGGCATTTCGCAGCTGCGTTCGGGGTACCCGTGGTGACGATGTTCGGACCCACGGATCCCCGGTGGTCGGAGACGTTATTCGTCCGCGAGCGGCAGGTTCGAATCGAGGTCGATTGCGGACCTTGCATGAAGCGGACGTGCCCGGAAAAGCACCACAGGTGCATGGTGGATTTGAGGCCCGACCGGGTCAAGCAACAGGTGGACGAACTGCTGGCGGAGAAGTCGGAGTCAGTGGCAGCCAATTAGTTTTGGGACTTTGGTGACCATGTCTCGTCGCGAGGAACTGAAAAAACTAGTCGGCCGGTTCAGCCGGCTTCGGATAGGGATCGTCGGCGATCTTCTCGCGGACACGTATCTGACAGGAACGACCGAGCGAGTAAGCCGAGAGGCGCCCGTATTGATCGTTCGCGCGGAGAAAGAGGAGTTGGTCCCTGGGGGCGCGGCCAACGTCGCGTGCAATATCGGATCGCTCGGGGCCACTGCACATCTGGTGGGCGTGGTGGGCTGCGACTCGGCGGGCGAATCGTTGAAAGAAAAACTGGGGGAGTATCGGATCGACCTGAGCGGCGTGGTTTCCGATGCCGATTATGGAACGGTCAGCAAGACACGGATATTGGCTGGGGCGAAACATACATTGGCCCAGCAGGTTCTGCGAGTCGATCGCGAGCCGACATCCGGACCATCGGCCGCCACGATGAAGCTTTTGAGGCGGCAGTTGGAGGCGGCGGACGAGCAGGTGGATGGATGGATCATCAGCGATTACGGATATCGCCTGATCAACGCTGATATGATCCGGTTCTTTCAATCGGTCGCCAAGCGCAAGCCTGTGCTGGCTGACTCACGTTACCAGATCTGCCGATTCGGCAAGCTGACGGCGATCAAACCGAACGAGCAGGAGGCGTTGGAGGCATCGGGCGTCGCAGAGAACGGTCGTGCCGGAGTGCTTCAGGCCGCCGGGAAGCTCAAGCAGCAGGTTAAGACGCAAGCCATCATCGTTACGCTGGGCAATCAGGGAATGCTGGTCTATGAGGACTCGAAGAAGCACAAATTCGTTCCGGCAGTGGGTTCGGACCAGATTATCGATCTGACCGGCGCCGGAGACACGGCGGGGGCGACGTTGATCATGTCATTATCCGCCGGCTCGGACTTCTGTCAGGCCGCCACTCTTGCCAACTGCGCGGGGTCGGTGGTCGTGATGAAGTACGGGTGCGCGTGTTGTTATCCCAAGGAGTTGCTGGAAGTCATCGATGAGTATGTTGCCTAATGAGACGAAGATCATTCCGGATCACCAGGTATTGCTGGACCGGGTTCGGAAATTGCGGGAATCAGGCAAGACGATCGTATTCGCCAATGGGTGCTTCGATCTGTTGCACGTTGGACACATTCGATATCTGCGGGGCGCGGCGAGAGAGGGCGATATTCTTCTGGTCGCCCTGAATTCGGACCGGGTGATTGCCCAGACGAAGGGCCAAGGCCGACCGATTACGCCGCTTGCGGAGAGAATGGAGATCATCGCCGGTATAGCGGGCGTGGACCTTGTGACCAGTTTCGACACCCTCAAGTGCGACGATCTGATCGCATTGCTGAAGCCGGACGTTCATGCCAAAGGAACAGAGTGGACGGTGGAGACGGTTCCGGAACGGGATACCGTTTTGAGTTACGGCGGACGAATCGCCATTGTGGGCGACGTCAAGAGCCACTCCTCTACGGACATGATCAAGAAACTGGGCCAGTAAAGAGATGACAAGAGGCGGGAATCGAGAACTTGGTGATTCACGGAACGGAAATAGAAGTCTTTGATCCGCGATGGTCGGCGGCGGCGAGCGAAGCGGGTCTGGACAGTTACGAGAAGATCATCGAGTGCGACACGGGGTTTATCAGTGCGACGAGCACGACCCGGGTTTACCACCTGCATCCCGCCCCTGCCGTCTGGCCGGGAGGGGTATTTCTCAAGAAATTCGCCTATTCTTCCCGCATTCGCTTTTTTCTTCGCACGGCCAAACCTCACGTTGAGCAGCGGAACTACCGGTTCCTTCGCGACATCGGTCTGAACGTTCCGGAGGTCCTGGCGATAGGCCAGCGGCGATCATTCGGAGGGCTGATCGACGCATTTATCATCACGGCAGGCATTGAGAACGCTCGATCGCTTGAGGATTATTTCCAGAAGAGCGATGCCTCCCTCACGCCAGCGGAGATGATGATGGTCCTGGATCAACTTGCGGATATCGTCGGGACGATGCACCGCCGGAATTTCTACCACATCGACCTGCAATGGCGAAACGTGCTCATTCAGCGGAATCCGGAGGGCCAGATCCCCCCTATCCGCGTTTTCCTGATCGATTGCCCGCGAGGCGGAAGGCGATGGTTTGCGCTACGAAGTTGGAATGGGCGCATGCATGATCTTGCTGGCTTGGACAAGCTCGCCGGTTTATACTTGAGTCCGAAGGATCGATTGAAGTGGTTCAAGCAGTATGCCGGGATCCGGAAGCTCGGTTGGCAGGATCGCCTTCTGATTCGCTGGATTACCCGGGAGCTTGAATCCCGGCGGCATGAGTAAGATTGACGTTGAGAGACGATGGCGGATCATATTTTTCTGAATTCTGATTATGCGTCCCTGCTGAATGGGCAGGGCTTGGTCGATTTGAAGCGGTTGCTCCGCTGGTCGACGGGCGACCTCGTGGGCGAGCACGCGGCGCGGACCACTTGGCGCACATCCCTGCCGGACGAGCAGGGCCAACCGGCGACGTTCTATATTCGCCAGGAGCATCGCGTTCCCTGGTCGGAGATTTTGGAGGACATTTTCCACTTTCGCCGGCCCGCCAGCCGGGGACTGAAGATGCTGCGTGCCACGGAATTGTTCACGAGAGCGGGGATCGGGGTTGCCCCGCTCTGCGGTCTGATTGAGCGACGGTTTCTGGAATGGCCGACGCGCGCCGTGGCCGTGCAAGCCCATGTGCCCGGCCGGGACATCTATAATGAATTGCTTTCCTTTGGCCGACCGGACGCGCGAAGGAGAAATCCGCCAGCCCGACGGCAGTTGCTGTACGAACTTGGACAGTTATTAGCCAAGATGGTCCACGGGCGTATCTACTGGCCCGACCTGGTCGCCAAGCATATCCTCGTCGAGAAACTGCCCTCGGAGCGTCCCGCGTGGCGGATGACACTGATCGACGTGGAGCGGGCGGAACGGGGTTTGAACGCCAAGAAGCGGAGCCGACAGTTGGACCGATTCCTGCGGTCGCTCCGCGGATTACTGAGCCCGACAGATCTCGTCCGAATGGCGAGGGGATACCTGAGCATTGACAGGACCCAGCCCAAGACTGTTCGGCGGCGGTTATGGCAGAAATTTTTCCCGCAGGGCGTCACATGGTTGAACCGGGCCAGAGAGGAAATGGCCGCCCTTCGCACCATGCCCGAAGACCAGCCTCTTCCGGAAGAGGAAATCTATGAACGGGTGAATGGATTTACGATCAATATGCGATTCAAGCAGCCGCTGCGTGAGTTGGGGTTGCTGGAGAAGGACGCCGCCTTTAGTTTTCAGCAGGGAAGTGAACTTCACAAGCCGGGTCTTGGCCGTCGAGTGCGAATGCGATTCGAGACACTTCTCGGCGAGCACCGCATCTGGCTTTACATGAAGCGTGTGCGTCACCCCAAGTTGTCGGATCAGATCGACCGCATTCTGTGCGGAACCGTTCGACACTCCCTGGCTTGGCATGAGCGATATATGATCAAGCAACTTGGTGCGTGCCGAATTCCCACTCCGGTCGTCGTCGGTTATGCGGAGAAGATGTTTTTGGGTTACGAGATCGCCGGGACACTGGTTACCCAGGGGATCATCGGGCAGTCGCTGGAGAAATATGTTCCCAAGCATTTTTCTCGGACGCCCAACCGAGAGGAAATTATCCGCCGGCGACAGTGGATATGCCAAGTCGGACACCTGATCCGCCGTTTCCATAACGCCGGATTCTGCCACCGCGACCTGTACCTGGCGCACATTTTCATCAGCTTTCGGAAGAGCGGCAAACCCGTCTTCTCCCTGATCGATCTTGCCCGCGCATTCAAAATGGGCTGGCGAAAAGAACGATGGATCATCAAGGACCTGGCTGCTCTGAATTATTCCGCCAAGGAGCACATCTCGATAACCGATCGTTTCCGTTTTTTCCATACGTACCTCGCGGCCGGCAAATTCGGCAAACGGGAGAAGCGTTTTTTGAGAAAGATCCTTCGCAAGACGCGATCAATCGCCCGCCATGACGCCAAACATCCGAAGCGGACGGGAGAACGAGCGGTGGAATCATGAATGTGGCCCTGGTGATTGAACAACTCGACCTTCAGAAAGGTGGCCAGGAACGATCCACGCTGGAAATCGCGGAACGTTTGGCGGCGAGAGGAATCAGTACGACGCTCATCGCGGGTCTGACGGACAACCTTCCGGGGACGAGTGAGTCCAGGATCATCGATCTGAAGCTCCCCTACCCGCCGGGATTCACGCGATATTTGGAATTTGTCAAACGGGCTGGGAAGGTGATCCGCAGCGAGAAGATCGATCTTGTTCACGCGATCACTCCCATCCCAATCGCGGATGTCTATCAGCCGCGAGGCGGATTGATCCAGGAGACGTTCGAGCGCAATCTGGCCCGGCGGAAGGGATTTTCGCAATGGATCCGCCGGCTGATCGGTCCGAATTTCCGACAGCGGATGCTCCGGCGAACGGAACGTGAGTTGGCGAGCAAGACCAACTGCCAGTTTCTAGCCGTCAGCGATTACGTCCGCCGGCAGTGCCAGCAACATCTGCATCTGGACGACCAGAGAGTCCATGTCATTTTCAACGGCGTGGATATCAGCCGCCTGCCCGAGAAGTCCGACCCACAGCGACGATCGCACCTTCGATCGATGCTCAAAATCCGCGACGATCAACTGGCTGGGGTCTTCGCCGCGACCAATTTCGGATTGAAGGGACTGGGGACGATCCTGGAGGCCGCCGTTCTCCTCCGAAATCAGCACCCCCAACTTCTCGGGCGGTTCAAATTCCTCATCTGCGGACCCGACAACCCGCGCCCGCACTTCGAGCGAATTCGCGATCTGGGTCTGGAGCAAACGTTTCTGCTCCTGGGACCGACGGGAAGCATCGGCCAGTTGTACGAAATTTCCGATTTTCTCATTCACCCCACGTGGTACGACCCCTGCAGCCGCGTCGTGCTGGAGGCATTGGCGTGCGGCGTGCCCGCGATCAGCACCCGGTTTAACGGGGCCAGCGAGTTAATTCAGCAAGTCGACGGCGGGTTTGTACTGGACGATCCGGGCGATGCGCAGATGCTGATGGAGTTCTGGGTTCGCCTGCTGGATGATAATTTGCGGAGCCGATTCGCCCGCAACGCCAGGACGCTTCGCAGCCAGATTAGTATGGAACATCATGTTGGCCAGTTGATACAATTCTACGAGAAGATATTGGCGCAAAAAGGTTGAGCGTGATATGGCGAGTGACATGTATTGGCTTTACAAGGCGATCGGACTAGCTGTCGCGGCATATTTGTGCGGATCGATACCATTCGGTCTGCTTGTCGGCCGGCTGAAGGGGATTGATCTACGTCTCCTCGGAAGCAAAAACATCGGCGCCACCAACGCCGGGCGCGTCCTGGGTCGCAAGTATTTCATCATCGTATTCCTGCTCGATCTGGCCAAGGGATTCATCCCTACTCTCATCGCGGGACAGCTTCTTTTCCAGGGTCAGCCCACCGTTTCCCAGCACTGGTTATTTTTGTCCTGGCTTGTGGCATCGGCGTGCAGCATTTTCGGGCATAACTGGCCTTGCTGGCTCAGATTCAAGGGAGGCAAGGGAGTCTCGACGAGTCTGGGCATGGTTTTGGCGATCTACCCATATTATACGTATCCGGGGCTGATCGCGTTTCTGGTGTGGATTATCCTGGTGAAGATCAGCGGGTACGTTTCGGTGGGTTCGATCATCGCCGCCTCCACGTTTCTGGCCAGCTACCTGATTCTGGTCGGGGTGATTCCATCGTGGTCATTCCGCGACCAGTGGCCTCTGGTTGTGTTTTCCTCCGTGATGATCGGTGTTTTGATCCTTCGTCACTCGAGCAACATTCAGCGGCTCCGCCAGGGAACCGAGAACAAGTTCAATCTCGGGTCCGCGCCGAGGGAAAAGGCTTGAAGTGTACATCGCGACACCCATAAAAGCCGTTTTTTCATTGACATACGGCCACAGCAAAGGTACATACTTAAACTTACCTCCAGGCAAATAAAGTTAGTAAGCACTGAATAACTCCAATGAAGCGATAGAAAACAAGCAGGATGGGACAAATACGATGGTCAGGCTAATAAAGAAAGTGGTCGGTATGTTAGTTTTTCTGACTGTGTTCTCTCCTTTGGGATGTGACGGTATTCCGTTGCTGGGCTCATCTTCGCAGGAAGCGTTTGGCTCGGGTATCGGATTTGCTTTCGGCAGGTTGTTGGTTTCAGCCCTGCTCAGCGGACAATCCTGAGCGGAGGCGATATCTGTATATAAGGTCTGTTGTTCGTTTTTACGGAGGATTTGTGATGGTCAGACGTGCAATGTTGGCTCTGGGAATGCTGACTATGATCGGCGGCTGTGAGGTTTTCCAGGGCATCGCTCCTGGTTTTGGCTTCGGCGTCGGAAACACCTTGGCATCCTCGATTGTCGCCAGTGTACTGGGATTGCTGGGAATTCCGGTGTAGTGATCGTGCAGTCAGACGTGGAGCTATGCCTCGATTCGAGCTGCATCGGCGGATAGTTTGCGGAACAATAGGAAGTGGAGGTCCGATTGACCTCCACTTTTTTTGTGATCGCCTTCGGACTGATTTTGTTCGCATACGCCTTGTTCGGCGCGGTAGAATATGAGTGTATATCTTGACGATTACTCCCGTGGTTGGTACGGTATGAGTCTGGTCGAATACGAGGAAGCAGATAATGATGGAACCTTTGGTTTTGTTGGAGTCACGTGACCTGATCAAGCGCTACGGCGGACGGACCGTCGTAGACAAGGTGACGTATCAGGTGGGCCAGGGAGAGATCGTTGGTCTGCTGGGACCCAACGGGGCGGGCAAGACCACATCGTTCCGAATCACCGTGGGCATGATCGATCCAGACGGCGGAACCGTCATTTTCAATGGGCAGGACATTACCCATCTTCCGATGTACAAACGCGTTCAACTGGGAATGGGATACCTGTCCCAGGAGAGTTCGGTATTTACGCGGTTGACGGTGGAAGAGAACCTCATGGCGATTCTGGAAACGCTCCGTATGTCTCACCGTGCCCAGAAGGAACGTTGCGATCATCTTCTGGAACAGTTCGGTCTGACGAGGGTTCGCTATCAACAGGCGAGGACGCTGTCCGGGGGCGAGAAGCGAAAGCTCGAGATCGCCCGGTCGCTGGTCATCAACCCGACGCTGATTCTGCTCGACGAGCCGTTCAGCGGGGTCGACCCCAAGGCAGTCGAGGATCTCCAGCGGGAAATCATGCGTCTTAAGCACGAACATAATATTGCCATTCTTCTGACCGACCATAACGTCCGCGAAACCCTTCGAGTCACCGACCGGGCATACATTATTCACGAGGGCAAGCTCATGGCCCAGGGGAAACCGGTCGATCTTGTTCAGAACGAACTGGTTCGCAAGACGTACCTTGGTGAGCACTTCAACGTGGAAGAGTTCACCCGTCAGATTCACGCGTAACACGGGGGTCTTCCATTCATGGCGGAAAAGGCTGAGCACGGACACGTCGCGGGGACCCGCGGTCACCTTCCCTGGTGGTTGCTGCCTTCCCTGGCATTTTTCTGCCTGTGGTTCGTGTCGCTGTGCTTTCTGGATATTCCCGTTGCCAAGTACATGCGAGAGTACAAGATGCCGCGGCATCTTGAGGAGACGCTGGTCATGTGCAATTCCATGGCCAAAGCGGTTCCTCTCGTGGTTCTGGTTCTTGCCGCGGCCATCGCGGTCAACGGTGAAAAGTGGCGCATGCTTGGACGACTCATTCTCGCCATGCTCATCGGTCCCCTGGCTGCAGTCTGGGCTGGGAAACTGTCGGTGGGACGGCTTCGTCCCCGATGGTTTACCGGGTCGCAGTGGCAGGAGACGTTTACCGGCTTTTTTCCCAACTTCAACGACGCCAAGCGTGTTCATTTCGACTCATTTCCATCGGGCGATGCCGCCCTTGCCTTCGCCGTCGCGTTCATCCTCGCCCAGTACTTCCCCCGACACCGCTTCATTCTGTACTTCCTCGCCGTCGGGTGTGCCGCGGAACGGATCTTCTCGCAATACCACTATATCAGCGACGTACTTCTCGGCGCGATGATCGGCTACTTGTCAGCCAGAATTGTACAGTACATTTCCGCCCCGACCGGGAGGTAGACCATGGGCACGATCAGGGTCGCCCGGATCATCACCCGTCTGAACGTCGGCGGACCCGCGTATCAGGCTGCCCTGCTCAATCACATGCTTCCCCGCTGCGGCTACCAGTGCCTCCTGATCCACGGCAGCGTGGCTCCCGGTGAAACATCTTTTGACGAACTTCTGGAGAAGTACCCAGGCGAGGTGCGGCAGATTTCGTCTCTGAGCCGGTCCATCTCACCTCTGGCGGACCTGGCGGCATTGCGGCAACTTGTTCGTATTTTGCGTGAGTACAAGCCTCATATTGTCCATACTCATACAGCCAAAGCAGGTTTTCTCGGCCGGCTGGCGGCTGGGATCACGGGGGCAAAGACGATTGTCCACACGTATCATGGCCACGTGCTGGAAGGCTATTTTCGAGGCCCGATGCGATGGAGCATCATCGCGACTGAACAGCTTTTGGCCAGACGAACCGATCGCCTTGTGACGGTATCCCCAAGGCTGACGGCGGAGTTGTCGGAGCGATTCCACATCGCCCCACCGCAGAAATTCGCTACTATCGAGTTGGGGCTTCCCCTGGACCGGTTCGCAAAGCTGCCGTCACGCGGTCAATGGCGAGGACGGCTGGGGATTCCCGAACAGGCGATCGTCCTGGGCAGCCTGGGGCGGCTGGCACCGATAAAGAATCACCGCCGAATGCTCGAAGTGTTCTCCCAGCTAATGAAACTTCCAGGCGTCAATCCACATTTGATGATCGGCGGGACGGGGCTGCTGGAAAGCGACCTTCGGCAGGCGGCTCGGGAACTTGGAATTGCCAGTCACGTTCATTTCCTCGGCAGGGTGGAAGATCTTCCGGCGTTCTATGCCGATATTGATATTGCGATCCTCACCAGCGACAATGAGGGGACGCCGGTCACGCTTTTGGAGACCCAGGCGGCGGGGAAATACTGCGTCGCCCCGGATGTCGGAGGGATCGCCGACGTGCTGGACCCGGAAGCGGGAGTGTTGGTGAGCCCCAACAGCGTAGAGGCCTATGTGGCGGCGTTGCGGCCGATCCTTGAGAACTGGCCTCGGGCGGGAAATGCTCCCGAGAGTGTACGATCAAGGGTGATTGAACGATTCAGCCCGGATCGATTAGTCCAGGATATCGACACACTATACAAAGACTTTTTGCATAAGGCGGAATCACAATGAACGATAATGCCATGACGAGTGAGACGACGAAGAAACGAGCCAAGGACTACCAGCGCAAACAACTCAAGCTCGGGCTGATCGAGGAGATCTCGACGTTCCTGTTCCTGATTGTCTGGGTGTGGATCGCCCCTCACCTCGTTGCCCAATTCTCCGCGTGGGGCCGATATTCCCAGCTCATTATGACGGCCGTCATCATGTATGTTTCCTACCAGGTCGCCCTGTTCGTTCTGGATTACCTTTCAGGTTATCGATTGGAGCACGAATTCGACTTGAGCAACGAGACTTTTGGCAAATGGCTATGGCGCCATGCCAAATCGATGAGTCTGGCGGGGTTGATGCTGGGTGTCATGATCGTCGCGCTTTATTCCGCCATCTGGTACGTCCCCTACTGGTACGTCTGGTGCTGGGCGGGCTGGATTCTGTTTACGATCGTCCTGGCCCAGGTGTTTCCGGTGGTGATCCTTCCCATTTTCTACAAGAGCACGCGGCTTGAGAATGAAAGCCTGCTGGAGCGGTTGCGGAAGCTGTCTGAGGGCACGGGAATCACTGTCGAGGGGGTCTACAGCCTGGAGTTAAGCGAATCGACCAAGAAAGGCAACGCCATGCTGGCCGGGCTGGGTCGCACACGGAGAGTCCTGCTTGGAGACACGCTGCTTGGGAAGCTGAGCGAAGAACAGATCGAGGTCGTCTACGCCCATGAACTGGGGCATCACGTCTTTCGCCACTTCCGCAAGACACTCTTGCTGCACGCACTTTCCAGCATCGCCTTCTTCGCCCTGATTTACCTGGTGCTGAGTCCCTACGCCGGGGCCAATCCCGATCATGTCACCTCGGCTGTGGAACGGCTGCCTCTGATGGCCCTGGTGCTGTCGCTCTTTACGTTTTTCTGGAAACCCGTTATCTATGCCGTTTCCCGCTACTTTGAGACGCAGTGCGACAAGTACGCCCTTTCGCGGACGCAGGCGCCCGAGCAGTTCGCCACGGCGTTCGAGGCCCTGGCGGAGCAGAACCTTGCTGACCCGGCCCCGCCACGGTGGGTGGTCCTGCTGTACTACGATCATCCCCCCATTCACGAGCGGATCGCGTTGGCGAGACAAGCCAGACCAGAGGCGAACTGATCCGGTCCGACGAAAACGTGAAAATTTTTCCTATTTCACGGGATTTTCCCGGTTTGGATTCTTGCTGTACCTTTTCAATGTGAATATAATTGGTCGTCAATTTCCGTATTAGTTCAAGTTTTTTTGTTGTGTGAGGGTTCCCGAAAATGATGGAAGGCCCGATTGTACCGAAGTACATGTTTTTCACGAAAGGCGCCGGAAAGCACAAGCACAGTCTGCAGTCGTTCGAAGTGGCGCTGCGGGACGCGGGCATCGCGCCGCTGAACCTGGTGAAGGTCAGCTCGATTTTTCCGCCCGGATGCAAGATCATCTCCAGGGCCCGGGGCGTGCAAATGCTCAAGCCCGGACAGATCGCGTTCGTGGTTATGGCAGAGACACGAACGAACGAGCCGAATCGTCTGGCGAGCGCCGGAATCGGTTTGGCGATCCCAGCCTCCGGTGAACAATACGGATACATTTCCGAGCATCACGGGTTCGGCATGACGGAGAAGAAGTGCGGGGACCTCGTGGAAGATATGGCCGCCAGCATGCTGGCGACGACATTGGGTATCGAGTTCGATCCGGACATCGACTATGACTCCCGGCGGGAGATCTACCGCATGAGCGGGCAGATCGTCAAGACGAGCAACGTCGTTCAGACCGCGGAAGGCGATAAGAACGGGTTGTGGACCACGGTGGTGGCCGCCGCCGTCTTCATCTGCTGAGTTCCGCGATTGAATCGATCCTCAGTTGGACTGTCCATGTTCATATCTCTGGAGGAACCATGGCAACTACGATTCCCTATAATTTTTTCGGGTTACCGGCGGAGTTTAGCTCGTATAAGAAGGCGAAGTACGCTGTTTTGCCTGTTCCCTACGACCATACCGTGTCCTATCGAACCGGCAGCAGAGAAGGTCCGTCCGCGATCATCAACGCGTCGCGTCAGGTGGAGTTGTATGACCCGCAGTTGAAGCGGGAGATCCATCTGCCGGGCATCGCCACGCTCGATCCCGTCGAGCCCGACACCCGCGGTCCGAAGGAGACGATGGACCGGTTGTTCAACCATGCAAAGAAGGTTGTCCGCGACGGAAAGTTCCTTCTGACGCTCGGCGGGGAGCATTCGATCTCGTCGGCCCTCGTCAAGGCGGTTCAGACCCGGTACAAGAAGCTCTCCGTGCTCCACATCGACGCCCATTCGGACATGCGGGACACGTGGCAAGGCAGTCCATACTCCCACGCGTGCGTGATGCGTCGGATTCAGGAGCTTGGGGCAAAAACGGTCTCCGTCGGTATCCGAAACACCGGAGCGGAGGAGTTTCCCCACATTCGGAAGACCGGACAGATTATTCTGACGGCTGAGGAAATCTGCCTGGCGGGAAATTCGGACTGGATCGCCCGGACAACCGAGCCGTTGACGGACCAGGTTTACGTGACGATCGACATTGACGGGTTCGACCCGGCCTATGCCCCCGGCACAGGCACCCCGGAACCCGGCGGACTCGACTGGTACCAGGTGAACGGATTGCTCAAGGCGATCGCCGAGACGCGAACCATCGTCGGAGCCGATATTGTCGAGGTGCTACCGATCCCCGGCCAGGTTGTTACGGAGTTTCTCGCCGCGAAGCTTGCGGCTCGAATTATTGCGTTGACTCAATAACCATTTGACTCAGTTGCTGGGACATAGCTATTACCGTCCCGAAAGAGAAGGAAGAGACAAAATGAAGAATAGCAAGAAATGTCCGAAACGGTTTCTTTATGGAAAAGTCAGACATTACGGCAAGCGGATTGACACCGAGGCGATCTCAAAGAAGGATTCGGTGGCCGCGTTGATCAAGAAGTTGCAGGTCTACAACGGCGGCCGTCTGAGCGAAGCCTGCGAACTCATTGAGAAGAAATATTCTCAGCCCGACGTTACGATCGGCATGACTCTCGCCGGCGCCATGACGCCCGGCGGTCTGGGCGCCAAGGCCGTCATTCCGCTGATGGAGCATGGTTTTGTGGACTGTATCGTCGCCCCCGTGGCCAACATGTACCACGATCTGCATTACGCCCTGCACATGCCGCTCTTCAAGACCAGGCCGAACGTCGACGACCGGGTCCTCCGCAACGATCGCGTCACCCGCATCTACGATATTCTGCTGCACTATGACGACACGCTCATGAAGACCGATTATATGCTCCGCGAATTCCTCATGTTCCCCGAGTTCCAGAAGGAGATGGGAACGCAGGAATTTTATCACCTGCTGGGCAAGGTCGTAAACGACGTGGAGAAGATCAAGGTGGGCAAGAAGGTGAGCGTACTGGCGGCGGCCTACCGGTTGGGCATCCCCGTGTTCACATCCTCGCCGGGCGACTCGACCATCGGAATGAACATCGCCGGGTTGGAGCTTTGCTCCGAGCTTTACTTCCCTGGAAAGTTCAAGCTGAAGATCAATCCGAGCATCGACGTCAACGAGTCGACGGCCATCGTGCTGGACGCCAAGAAGTCGGGCGGCAAGTCGGCCATGCTGATCGTCGGCGGCGGATCGCCGAAGAATTTCGGTCTGCAGACGGAGCCTCAGATCCAGGAAATCCTGCAGATCCCGGAGGTCGGCCAGGACTACTTCGTCCAGCTTACGACGGACCGGCCGGACGTCGGCGGACTCTCGGGCGCGACTCCGAGCGAAGCCGTCTCGTGGGGCAAGATCGATCCGGATCATCTTGACGATACTATCGTTGTTTACCTCGACGCCTCAGTCGCTTTGCCGTTCATCACGTCGTACGTTCTGCAGACGACCCCGGCCAAGAAGATCAAACGGCTGTACAACAAACGGGAAGAGTTGTACGAGAAGATCAAGAAGGCCTACGCGGAGAACAACAAGGAAATCTCCCGGCTGAAGAAGCTGGCCCAGAAACTGTAAACAGGCTTTGAACTCCAGACATTGGGCTTTAGGTTTTCAGGATGGACCTGCGTTCGCCTTTCATTTCGTTTTGGGCAACGGCCTGAAATGAGGAAGAAACGATGATCAAGTTGAATGAAGCAATGCTGACAAAGCTGGCCCGCGAGGAGGGCACTCCCCTCTTCATCGTCGACCACGAGCAGCTCCGGCAGAACTATCGCCGGTTCAAGAAGGCCCTGCCGCGAGTGCAGTGTTACTACGCCGTCAAGGCCAACTCCCTGGACCCGATCATTGCCACGCTGTTCAATGAGGGCGCCAGCTTCGACGTCGCCTCCTTCCCCGAGTTCATGCAGGTCCACAAGTACATTAAGAAGTGGCCCAAGAAGGAGCGTCACTGGTTCATCTACGACAAGATCATCTTCTCGAACACGATCAAGGACGAGGAAACGCTGCGGAAATTGAAGCCGTATCGTCCGCTGGTCACCTATGACAACGAAGACGAGATCATCAAGATAAAGGAACACTGCCCCACCGCTGGTCTCGTGCTTCGGCTTAGCGTTTCGGACACCGGGTCCATGGTGGAAATGACGTCCAAGTTCGGCGTCGATCCGGGCCAGGCAGCGGACCTGATTGACAAGGCCTTCAAGGCGGGCCTGATCGTCGAGGGGTTAAGCTTTCACGTCGGCAGCCAGTGCACCAATTTCGACAATTACATCCAAGCTCTGGATACGGCGGCTCAGATCTTCCGCGACGCGAACTCCCGCAGCTATCCGAAGAAGCTCAACATCATCGACCTCGGCGGCGGATTCCCCGTGCCCTACCATGAGAACGTTCCGCGATTCGAACGGCTGGCGCACATCATCAACGCCGAAATCGATCGACTCTTCCCGGAAAAGGAGGTCGAAATCCTGGCGGAGCCGGGGCGATTCATGGTCGCCAATGCCGCAACGCTTGTCACGCGGATCATCGGCCGGGCGCGGCGGGCGGGCAAGCGGTTCTATCACGTCAATGACGGCGTCTATCACACGTACTCCGGCATCGTCTACGACCACTGCCCGTATCACCTGAACTACTTCAAGGGCAAGAATCAGGGCAAGAAGGAAATCTGTGCCGTCGTCGGACCCACTTGTGATGGGTTCGACAAGATTTCGCTCGAGGAGAATCTTCCGGGCGACCTTAAGATCGGCGATCTGCTCTACACGCGGAACATCGGCGCGTACTCCATCGCGTCGTCCACCTGGTTCAACGGGTTCCCGCCGGCCAAGGTGTTCCACATCAATCAGTAAGCATCCCGACAGCTTCCTCGCCGGGTTGGCAATTGCAGAATACCCGTTCGGGCGGTAGTATTCTCATCATTGAACATACCATCGGCAAGGATGCTGACTATGAATACGATAAAACGGATCACGTACCGGGCAATCGAACGACCCCTGCGAACGCTCTTTTCGACCTCGCTGGGCAAGAAGACCGTCATGCGGAGCGTAATCATCAAGATCACGCTCGACGACGGACGATCCGTTCTCGGCGAAGTGCCCACGAGCTTCGTTCTCAAGCACGAAACCGTTCCCAATATCCTGGCCATCCTGAAAACCATCGCGCCGCGGTTCCTGGGCCGTCCCGCGGAGGACAGTTTTTCCGCCGAAATCAGCCAAATGCGGAAGAAGTACCCGGATAACCCGATGACCGCCTCGGGCTTCGAAATCGCCCTCTTTCGCGCCGCCCTGGCCAGCAAGAACATCTCCGAGCACAAGTACTGGGGTGCCAAGACCCGGCGAATCGAGACCGACATCACCATCCCCTTTATCACCGACGCCGACGATCTGGACAAATGGATGCGTTACGTCATGCGGCTGGGATTCAGAATCTACAAGGTCAAGGTCAGCGGCGATATCGAGGCGGATCTGAAGCTGCTATCGCTCGTTCGCGACTATCTGGCCAACCGTTTCGACTACTTTACCATCCGCGTCGACGGCAATCAGGGTTATACACGTCAATCGTATTTGAAGATGGCCGACCTCGTGCAAAAACACCGGTTCGACCTGGAACTCTTCGAGCAGCCGCTGCCCAAACATGACTACGACGGTCTGAAGTTCGTGAAGAAACGATCGCCCATTCCGATCATTCTCGATGAAACGGTCTTTTGCGGCGAAGACGCGGAAAGAGTTGTCGACCGTGACCTCGGCCACGGAATCAACATCAAGTTCGCCAAGAGCGGGATCGCCGAATCTGAGAAGATTTTCAAAATTGCCCGGCGCAGCAAGCTCACGCTCATGGTCGGATGCATGACCGAGACTATGGTGGGCCTGTCGGCGGGAATCTACTGCGCCGCGGGAACGGACGCGTTCGACTACATCGATCTCGACGGCGTGTTCTTTCTCCATCAGCGGTCCGCCACACACCCTATCCAAATCAAAGCACCGGAATTCGTACTATGATCAATGACGCATTCGGAATCGTGACCGTACTGGTCTTCATCGAGGGTATTATCTTCTATCTTTCCGAGCACCGCCGGACGCAGAAGCTCTTCGATATCCTGCCCTCGATGTTCTGGATCTACTTTCTGCCGCTGCTGGCGACGACGTTCCACATCATTCCGCAAAAGAGCGAGGTGTACAAATTTATCTCCGATAATTTTTTACCGGCCAGCCTCGTATTGCTCCTGCTGTCGGTGGATGTTCTGGCCATCGCACGGTTGGGCAAGACCGCCCTGCTGATGATGCTGGCGGGCAGCGCGGGGATCATCCTCGGCGGACCGATCGTGCTGCTTATCTTTCGGCCCTGGCTGCCGGAAGGACCGTGGTGGATGGGTTTCGGCGCCCTGTCAGGATCATGGACCGGCGGAAGCGCCAACATGATCGCGGTCAAGGAGGCCATCGGAACGCCCAACAACATCTACACGCCCATGGTCGTCGTCGACGCCATCGTACCGTATATCTGGATGGCGTTCCTGATCGCCCTCGCGGGTTTCCAGAAGGTCTACGACCGCTGGAATCGTTCGGACACGGCCGTCATGGATCATCTTAACGCCCACTTGGCCGTTCTGGATAAGACGCGGGCCGAACCGATCACAATCAAGTCTACCGCGGTTATCTTCGCCCTCGCTTTCGGCGCGACGTGTGTCGCCTCCCGCGCAGCCCAACACCTTCCGCAGATCAAGAGCGTCGTTTCCCCCTACACGTGGACGATCATTCTCGTCACCACATTCAGCCTGATCCTGTCGTTTACGAAGGCCAAACGGCTTGAATCATACGGAGCGTCGAAGATCGGCTTTGTCATGCTGTATTTCGTGCTCGCCTCCATCGGCGCGAGGGCGAGCTTGGCGGACCTTCAATCTGCCCCCGTGCTTATTCTGGCCGGGATCACGTGGATGCTGATTCACGGCCTGTTCGTCTTCGTCGCGTCGCGGCTGTTGCGGGCCCCGCTCTTTTTGGCTGCCACCGCCAGTCAGGCCAACGTCGGCGGCGTCGCCTCGACGCCCGTCGTCGCCGCGATCTATCAACCGGCACTGGCGCCCGTGGGCCTGCTCCTGGCGATCTTCGGCAACATCGTCGGCACGTACTTTGGCATCCTCTGCAGCCACCTGTGCCGTTGGGTAGCAGGGTAGTTCAGCCACAGATCACACAGATGGACACGGATGAAGAGACGAGCAGTAGACACGAATGACGCAAATGGACACCAATAAGAGGCAGATAGGGGAAGAGAATGCAAATGGCCAATGGCACAAGGACTAAAAGGAGCAACAGCGGCCAGGCGGCTCGGGATTCGTCATTCGTGATTGGTCATTGATTCGACATTCGGCATTAGGAATTCGTCATTGAACGCCTCACGGAAAACCCCCAGGCCCTTCGCAGGGTCGACGGTGCCCACCCTCGTCATTACTCCCCCGCCGTCAGATTCAGCAGCGTCAGCGTCAGGAGTTCCAGGCCCTTTTGCAGTTCGGTGATGGCGATCTTTTCGTGATCGCCGTGGGCGTCGGCGATTTCGCCTGGTCCGAAGGTTACCGTGTTGTACCCGCTGTTTGCATAGATGCGGCAATCGCAGCTTGCCCGCCAGGCCATAGGCTTGGGCCAGGTCAGGCCTATTGCATGATAGCTGGCTTCGAACGCCTTCATGGCTGGGCAATCCGTCGGTGAGGTGTACGCTTCGTTGTGCAGTTTGTCGAAGGTCATCGTCACCGCCTGCTCGGGCACGGATGTTCCGGCAAGCTGATTGTACTGTTTGATTCCCCGGCCCGCTGCGTCGCGTAACCGGCCCTGGAGGTCGCTCATGCGATGTGATGGCGTGAATCCGACCCCGCCCATCAGGACAAGCTTTGCAGGATTGAATCCTTCTTCCACCAGCCGCACATCCACCCTGCTCCCCTGCTTGGACGCAAGTTCCCGCATCATCGCCGACAGGATATACCCGGACTTGATCAAGGCATTGTCGCAGAGCAAAAGTGCGCTCATGTGCCCGCCGATTCCGAAAATTTCCAGTCTATAGCAACGCTTGCCGTCGGTGTCGGACAGGTCGGTCAATTTGTAGTGTTGCTTGAGCTTCGGCTGATGCGTATCGGGCTGAAGCTCCTTTGTTCGATCGGCGTAGCTTTGAGTGTATTGGGTAACGGCCTGATCGATAATCGCGGTCAGTCGCGATGTCAGCGTGTCTCTTCCCTCGCCCGGGTTGGCGGGAATCACGATCTCATAAGCCACGTAATCGTTGACGGTGGCCGGGTGTTTGCCAAAGGTGTTCAGCGAACCGAGGTTCACCTGCACGTATTCCCGCGGAAACAGCGGCTGATTCGTCTCCGCGCGAAGCTGCTGGCCTTCCTTCGCCAGTTCGAGCATGATGAAGGGGACAATTTCCGCCGCGTTGAATCCGCCCGCTGAGGTGTTCATGTCCATCTGGAACCACATTGCCCCGCGATTGGCCGGATAGGGAATGTTCGACGTGCATTCGCTGATAATCGCCTCGTAGCCGCTGAATCGTTTGTCCATCGCCGCCGACAGACTCCCGTTTCCGCCCGGTTCCTCGTCGATGACGAACTGATACACGTGCGGACGGCTGGCAAGCGACCCAAACTTCGCCTGCACCTCGTGCCACAGCCTCATCACCGCGGCCAGGCACACCACCGATCCCTTGTCGTCGCACGCCCCGCGACCGTGTACATACTGATCATCCACGCGGCTCGGATAATGTGGAGACACCACATCGATGTGCGCGTTGAGGAGAACGGATCGACCGGAAGGACTCTGCTTTTTCGGATTGACGATGGCCAATAGATTGAATCGGTCGCGAAAAGACGCCTTGGCGTCGAGGCCCTGCGGATGCTCGGCGTCGGCGGTGTAGTACGTCCGCGTGTAATACGGATGATCGGCGATGGCCGGGTCGATCGGCGACCGCTCAAAGGTCACCTCCGGGCCCGTGAACTGCCGAAGCGATCGTTCCAGTACGTCAAACGCCTTATGTTCGTTGGTAACAATGTCCTTCAGTGGCTGGCCGCTCGTCGTGTTGTTGATGTCGACCAGTTCGCACAGCAGTTTCACCATGTAATCGCGATATTCTTTGCTCTTCGCCCGCTCACGCACAAATTCAACGATGTCGGGTGTCATTTTGGAATCTTCCTCACAAAAAGGGAAACAAATTCCTCGTGTCAATTATCCAGCGAGCACGCCGGCTCTTCCTTTTCGCTCAGCGACCAGTCGAACGGAATCTGGGCGACCCGATACGCCACGGCGGCGCTAAGCCGTCGCCGCTGCTTGGCGTCGGCGTACATGCCCAGAGCGTTGACGATCGTCGCATGTTCAGTACAGAATCTTTTCTCATAGATCTCGATATAGCGGCCTCGATTCCGATAGATCGATTCGGCCAGAAAGAGTGTCTGTCGTTCGTGGTCGACCTTGACCACGTTGGGATTATCCATCGCCCGTCGCACCGCGTCAGCCAACTGCGATTCGATGCGGTCCGCCCGGTAAATTTCCGGCAGATACTCCGGCGAACCCTTGCACGGCCAAACCAGAGCGACGTCGACCCGGGGATCTCCCTTTCCCGCCTGCCGGGCCAGATCGGCGATTTCCGAAAGCGTCAAGTCCCGGCCATCTACCCGGACCCACACTCTATCCGGAAAAGTTCGCCCGGGTAATTTGTTCGTCTTGCCCGGCTCACGGCAATAGTAAAAGTCTCTGACCGCCGCCTGCAGAGCGACCGCATTATGCACATTGATCCAGAACGCAAGCTCCTGGTTCGGCTGACAAAAATACGCCGGTGTCGACCGCGGCCCCACGTCGGCCAATGACGCGATGAAACCGTCGAGCAATCCGCTGCATTTCTGCAACGAACGAAACTTGATCAATCCTTTGTCGACGCATCTGGTCAGCACTCGTCCATAATCATGGTAATCCAGCCGGCCGGAGGCCTTGCTCACAGCCCGCGTCGATACCGTCATTTCGCCCTGTCGGCATCCGGAGCAGACGACACCCGCGGCGAGAACGACAACAACAATCCCTTTTCGCAATGTGTTGACCATTGTAGAAATCCTGACTTTCCGGAATTCTAACCATGTTCGCCGGTTAATACAAACGCTGACCGCCATGAACCTTTGAATGGGCGTTTGGGTCTATTGAATGTTTGACCTGGAACGACATGAAAAAAGTGAATAAATTTTGCTAATTAAGTGGACTTGGGAATCAGGCGGTGATATAATTCAAGTCGGTTGGATAGTCGAATAAGTGTGCTGTGTGTGTGCTGTATGACAAGTCGCTCATGCCCCTCTCCGGTTCTCTTAGTCGTCTACCCTACCTCTGTTAGGCTGGAAGGCAGCCTTTTTCCACCTGGACCTGGAAAACAAAATGCAAGGTCCCTAAACGCCTGATCGGAGAAAGAATCATGGCTAAGAAATTGTATGTTGGGAACATGAGCTACGATGTCGATAACACTGCTCTCGAGCAGTTGTTCACGCCCTATGGCGCGGTCACGAGTGCACAAGTGATCACCGACCGCGACACCGGACGCAGCAAAGGATTCGGATTCGTTGAAATGGAAAACGACGCCGAAGCCCAAGCCGCTATCGATGCACTGAACGGCACCGAGAACAACGGTCGTAAGCTGAACGTCAGCGAAGCCAAGCCCCGTGAAGATCGTCCGCGTGGTGGCGGGCGCGGCGGTTACGGTGGTGGCGGCGGCGGTCGCGGTGGTTACGGCGGCGGCGGTGGCCGTGGCGGATTCAATCGGCGATAAGCCTATTCCCAACACAAGAAAAAACGAAAAGGGAGACGATTATACGATCGTCTCCCTTTTTCTTTTCCGCTCGTTCCGTTCGATTTTTCCTTGCACGAATCCGATTTCACCCATAGACTATGCCTCAAATTCTTGGGTGCAAAGGAGATCACGAGATGAACCAGGGAAACATTCCAACCCTTAGCGTTACCGCCAAATGCCTGCCTGAAGCTTGGGAAAAGGCAGTCTTAGCCGTCTGGACCCATGGGGTTGATATCAAGACGGAATACGACAAACCAGAAGATCCGCCGAGCAAAGACGCCACAGTCATGATCACGGTGGAAAACCCCTTCAACGAGCCCCGAATCCACAAGAATTTCCCCGGCGGACCCGAAGAACTCGAAGCCTATCGTCAGGAAGTCGTAGACGGGATTCATGATCACTGGATTGACCCCGTGGCAGGGAAATGGACCTACACTTACCACGAACGGCTCTTCGCCTACGCACCCACCAACGACCTTCGAAACCCCAAGGCCCCCAAGCCCTTTGGGCCCATAAACCAGATCGAATACGTGATCAACAAGTCAGCCGAGACGTTCTACTCCCGGCGTGTACAGGCCATCACATGGATGCCCACCGCCGATCCGGCGACCGACGATCCCCCCTGCCTCCAGCGACTCTGGTTCCGTATCCTCGTCGATGATGACGGCACTCCCGTCCTGAACATGAATAGTCACTGGCGAAGCCGTGATTTGTATAAGGCCTGGTTCATGAACGTCTATGCGCTGACCGATCTGCAGCGACAGATCGCCCAACGCATCTCCGAGAAGATCAAACGTCCGGTCAAGGTCGGGCGATACGTCGATATCAGTGATTCGCTCCACATCTACGGCAGTTACTTCAAGGACGTGCTGCCCCAGATCCGAAAGATGCAGGAATCGAGCTTCCAGGACCGTGCCTGGAACAGCGACAACCCAGCCTTCAGCATGATGATCGAAGAAGCCAAGGCCAAACTTGCCCAGGACCCCGACTGGTACGCCAAAGGCAAAGGCTAACGGTCCGGCGGGTGACCGACGAGAGTCTGGAAAACCCGCCGCCGAAACGCTATAGTTAACGCAGGTGCGCCCGTAGCTCAGTAGGACAGAGCATCGGTTTCCTAAACCGAGGGTCGTAGGTTCGAATCCTATCGGGCGCGTTTCAGTATGATCGCTTCTCGCTTCAACCGGGTCAAGACGTGAATGCCGATGTATCAAGGGAGGAACCATGCCATTCGCATTCGATATCAAAGACGGCAAAGTGGTCAAGATTGATCCCGCCACGGGCCAGACCCTCGCCGAATGGCAGCCGACGGACACCCAAGTCGTCGATATTGTCCCGTTGCACGGATTGCTCATCGTCCGCGAAGATTTTGAAAACTTTCCCCCTCGCAAATCCAACGTCTACGCCCTCGACGAAAATCTTCGGCGCCGATGGACGGCGGACCAGCCGGAGATTATCGACGTGTACACCGACCTTATCCTCAAAGGCGATTCCATTTACGCCGTTTCGCAATCGAAGTGTCTGTGCAAGCTCGACCCCGCCACCGGATCGATTACCGATATCAGGCCCGTCAGCCAGACCGTTTCTTTCGGTACGCCTGACTTCCTGAAAAATCCCGGAGCCTGGAAAAGCTTCTTCAGCCTCGCCGGCGGAAGCATTCTCTACTGCCTCAGTGCCCTGCTCATCATGTACGGAATCGTGCAGATCATGGGCTCGGTACTGGCCGCCAACAACGGACTGAAAGAATGCCTGCCATACATCGGCGTTCTGAATCTATACGAGGTCTCGCTACTTGGCGTGCTTTTGCTCATCGTCGTCTGGTGCAATGTCACCGATGATGCCATATCCCTGGTCATTCTGACCACCCTGTTCCTGCTGGGAAATGGTATCGCCCTGGATACCATGGCGCCCCGAGGACCCAGAACCGTTCTCCACATCGGCATCGTCTGCTTCATGCTGGCCATTGTCAAACTGGGCATTCTCAAGCGGTTCATCCTGGCGCGATTGGGCACCATATCCCTGGTTGCGGCAGGAATTATCCTGCTATGGAACTTTGTTTGCGGCCCCATCTTCGCTATTCAGAAGATGGGAGCAACCGCCGAGATCGGGTTGCGGCGAGAACCTTGGGTCGCCGTCTGGTTCGTGGTTCTGGGCGCTGCCGTCATGGTTTTTTCTGAAGCGGCCAAGACACCCACTCGAAAAGAGCCTGCCCAAAACTCCGAGCCATTCCTCCGCACATACCTCATGGGGCTTATTTTCATGCTCCTTGTCCTTGCAGCGGCGGGAATACACCAGTATACGCTGGCTTACCTGTTCACACAGAAATACTCCTTCGGCGATTTTATTCCCCTCATCTGCGTGGGTTCGCTCTTGCTCGTCGAGCTGCTGAGACACACGGGCAAGCCGCTCACGGAGGCACAGATCATCGTGGCCTGTATCCCTCTGGGGGCGACCTTGTTTGGCATTATGGGTAATGCCATCACCGCCTCCGCTGCAATCAATCTCAATCTCCTGTGGTACCCGCCGGTCATGCTCGCCCTGACCGGGGCCGGACTCTGCTGGCTTGCTGTGCTCAATCGCTGTCCGTGGATGTTGTACGTCGCCGCCACCTACGGTATCGGCGTCATTTTCACGCTAGGTTTTTCGCCGCTGAAACCCTACGAGGTCAACTGGCGTCTGACGGGCGCAGCTCTCACGCTCATCCTCATGGGCCTGGGAATCTGGCTACGAAACGGGAATCTGTGCTTTATCGCCGTCTTCATCGCCACCATCGGACTCGGCACGACCGATCCATTCCAGGATTTCGCTGAGGGAACGCTCCGCGTCGAACCCGCCATCGCCGTCGCGGGGCTCATCGCCTCGGTGACGCTTCTCATCTATGTCATTGGCCACAAGAAACTCGAACGCGCCATCGCCATTCTCGCCGCGTTGGCGCTGATGATCTTCCTCTTCAATTTCCTCCCGTCGAAGATGGGATGGCAGGACCTGCCGGCGGTGATCGGTATCGTCGGACTCTCAACAGCCCTGGGCTTCCGCACAAAAGACCTCGCCGCCATCATCCCCATCTGAATTCCGCTCACGTGGCGAGCGTGGATTTACGGCAAAAACATTTCCGCCTGGGGTTATGTCGTCCTGAGCTTCCTCGTCCTGGCCGCCGGTGCCTGGGCCAGCATCCGCAAGGGACAAAAGCAGCGTCTGGCCTCATCCAAAAACAATTCCGCAGAAAAATAGTCGAAGCGGAAGGTCCCGTGTCTTCTTTTGTGGTGCACGCTTTGGTTTGCATCTTCTCTCTACTTGCTTCTTGCTGCCGGCTGCTTCCCTTCTCCCCGATCAATAGTACCAGACATAGTCGCCATAGTAGTCATCGTAGTAGTCGTCGTAGTATACATCGCCATAGAGAACATCGTCGTAGTAGATTTCCTCTCCAATATACGGATCGCAGTAGTCGTACCCGCAGTCATAGTAGTCGTAGTAGTCATAATAGTCGTAATAACCATAGCAGCCGTCGTAGTATCCGTAGTACCCGTAATCGTCGCCCACCACGACTTCGTCTTCGTACCCGTAATCACCCGGCGTAATGGTGATCGTCACCGGCCCCCCACACCCTCCCAGAACCAGCATACAACATCCAATCATCAGTCGATGTGTCATGGCTATTCCCCTTTATATGCTCATGGCGTCTTCATTATACTTCGCCTCCCAGGAAACTCAAAGGACCTCCAACGTTCCCGCAATATGGTGGTGGCCAATACAGTGCCGCCAATCCGCAATTCCCACAGATGCCAATTGTTTCGTCCCCCGCCTGATTTTGTTGATGATATTGGACAAACGGACCGACAAATAATACAATTCGACAGTTGTTGTTGGCGGCTTTGAACTTGCAAAAAAGAACCGCTTCGGTTCTAATGCAACCCAAAAGCATCCAAGCCGGGATATCCCGTAACTTGCTGAAATTACTATAGTTTTCTCACACCAATCTTTTGGCAGGAGATATTGAATGAAAGCGAATGACCGGAAGGACATGAAGAAAAACGACCTGGCCGATACCCTGGAACGAATACGGGTATTTTTCGATGTCCATGGATCCAAAATCCTCGCGGTGGCCATTCTGGTTCTCGTTGTCGTCACCGCCGTCGCCTACTTCATCCACAGCAGTGCCGTGGCCCGAGCACAGGCTTGGGAACAGCTCCTGTCCATAAAGGCGGGACGAGGAGGAGCCGCCCGTCCGGACGATCTGCGAAATCTGGCCCTTCAGACCTCCGACCGCAAGGTTGCCGCCTTCGCCTGGAAGGAACTCGGCGACACCCTCTCGCTGGAGTCTTTGATCACCGATCAGGCCGCCAAACGAAAGGACATGACTCAACAGGCGGAAGATGCCTACAGGACGGTACTGGAAAAATACGCCGACTTTCCGATCCCGGCCGCCGGAGCAAAGATGGGACTGGCCGCGCTCTATGAGAATTCGGCAAAGTGGGATCAGGCAAAACAAATATACCAGCAGATCGAAGCTGACAATGCAATCGCCGGAACCGGCATTCAGAACCTGGCCAAGAATCGCCTGCAGAACCTGACCGCCCTGCAGCAGTCAGCAAGCATACCCCTGGCAACGACTCAGCCTGCGGCGACTAAGGCGCCGACCACCACCCAACCGTCGACCGCGGGAAAGAACAAAAAATAAAACTTCTTGCCCGTCAAGGCTTGCAAAATAGGATCGTCGCTGTAAAATAAAATATCTAAGTACGGCTTTTGCCGTTGCTCGTTTTGGGCGATTAGCTCAGTTGGCTAGAGCGCGTGGATCACACCCACGAGGTCACTGGTTCGAATCCAGTATCGCCCACTTTTTCCAACTCATTATCCCCGCAATACTTAGAATCGCCCCGCAATGACTCGAAATCGCGGTTTTCGTTTTCTTGGTTCGGAGTATTTCGATCAGTTTCTTTTGCTTGCTGCGCCGGAATGCGCGCCGCTTTCTGAAAGTCCTCATCCGTCACCTTCAGATAGTGCTTCATCGCCACCGGCTGACTATTGCCGATCCACTTGCAGACAACATGAAGGGGAAAATCACGAACCAGTTCAGTTTCACGTGTGGAACGAAGGTTCTGAAAAAGCTTCGGCCATGGTGTTAATCCGGCCCGCGCAATGATCTTGCCGAATTGAGTCCGCAAATTCTGCTTGGGGTCTCGATAGTGGGTAATCAGATGCTCGTCTCCAGGTTCGGCCTCGTCGAACCGATCTATCAGAAACGGGTACAGTTCAGGGAAAATCGGCACCTCTCTAATCCCGCCATCTGCGCAATGCTCCGTCTTCGGTGAATGCACAATAAGTCGCATCCGCTTCCAATCGACGCTTTCCCATTTCAGCCCGAAGACCTCGCTGGGGCACCTTAGCCCGCCGAATCTGCATAGTGCGAAAATCAGCCTCCACTCAGTCGTGGGGCAGGCGTCGATAATGGCCTGAGATGCCTCACGCGAGATGAATATCCGCTTCTTTTCATCGGCAAAGTTCGCACATTTCAGGCGTTTGAATGGGTTCTTGTCGATCAACTCCTTGTCGACGGCTGCGGAAAATATCTGCTTGGCCAGCCCACAGAACCGCCGCGTCGTTCCCTCGGACAGCCCACTTCCCTTAAGATGGGCCTGAAAATCTTTTGCATCCCCGGCTGTGATTTCGTCAAGCCTCTTGGAGTGGCCGAAGAACTCGACAAGCTTATTCTTGATCTGTGTGAACCTGACTTTAGTTCCCGGCTTCACGTCGGGGCGGCTCTTGATATAGCCGTCCACCCAATCACCCACCCCAGGACAGCCGCGCCGGACACGCGGCTCAACAAGCTTCGCGCGTTCAAGAATACGATGCATTCTGTCGTTAAGCCCCCCCACCCATTCCGCCGTTGTACCTTTTGGGGAAGAGCCTGTCTTCTTGGCTGTGACAAGTTCCTCGATATGCATTTTGACAGCCAAAGCGCGTGTCTCACCGATTACGCCGAGACGTATCTGACAGCGTTTCCCATTGTAACCCGTGAAGATTACCCGCCTGTATCCCGTAGGGTCGGTCGATATGCTGGCCATGTCCTAAGCTCCAATCTTGGGTTGTTCTTTTTGGGAGTCAATCCATCGAAGCAGGTCTCTGGGGTCGTAGAGTACCCTGTTGCCAATCCGAACGCAAGGGATCTGCTTGGCTTTCGTCATACTCCATAGCGTCCTGTCACTGATTTTGAGGCTGTGCGCCGCCTCTGTCGCATTCAGCAGCAAATCCATATTCCGAACTCCTTCCGTGAAGAAAAAACACTCCAGAATCGTTTATAGGGCGACTTCTCGCCCGCCCTCGACCCAGAGGTGAGGGATATCGCCGTTCGCGCCGTGCCGGACGGGAAACCGCATCTTACAGCACCGCCTCGCCCTGTCGGACCTCGATCCCGATGGCCTCGGCCAGTTCATAATCGAACCTCCGGCCCTCGATGATTTCCCACTGGCTGAACGCTCCCGGCTCCAGCATCCAGCCGTTGTCCAGCAGGATCTCCGGTTTGCACTGAGGAAGCGGTTTATTGTCCAGTGCCACCACTCGCGCCGCGTGTTCCTGTCCTGTCGTTTTGTTCCGTAGTTTCATGGTTCTAACGCTCCTTTCATTGTCCATTCGTGCTAGGAGAAATAGAATGGCGCGTATGGGAGTCCCGGAGTGATATTATGCTATCTATCTATCTTTTCTCTCCATTCGTGCCATTCGCGCCATTCGCGCAATCGTTATCATACGCGCAACCACCTGCGCGTATGGGAGTGCCTTGCTTGGGAAGTCGCCACGTGAAGCCCCCGCCGAACCCTAATCGCTTTCTCTGTACGCCCAGTCTGAGGGATGCCGATTGGACCGTTCTCCATGCAAACCCCGCGGCGTCTGCGTCCTTTCTCACGGTATTGACGGCGTGCTCCTGGTAGTCTTTCAGCTCTTCCAGCAACCATTCGGCCGCAGGCGTCATCCACTCTGATTTGCCTTCCCCATTTTCCTCTGCCAGTCCATCGTCAGCGTTCATCGTCACCGGGTCCCGCTCCCACACGACCGACGCGGGATATCCTTGAATGGCAAACGCCAGCCCGTCACCTTCGGGAGCCAAATTGTTCTTACCCGGCAGGAATAGCCGACGGTTCTTATCGTCCTTGTCCCGCGATACATGCCAGACCGCGCGGGCGATCCCGGTAAAGGCCCGGCTCCCCAAGGCGAGATCATCCGCACTTGTGCCCGCGCTCTTGCGTCGATGGGCAACCACCAGAACGGCAGGCCCGTATTTCTCGGCCAGCATTCCCACTGGAGCCAGTATTCCGCGAACTTCGTTATCACGGTGAGCATCGGTATCCCCGCCCAGAAAACTACCGATAGGATCAACAATCACCAGCCTGCAATCGGGATGAATCTTCAGCGCCGCCTCCAGTGCTTCCATATCGGAAAGAGTGAATAGCACCTCATGCGGCTTTCCTTTATCATCGATGCGACGAACCGCGGATAGTAGATGCACTCTCCGACAATCCGCATGATGAGCATCCAACCGCGGGCGGATCGTATCGGCAGGGTCATCCTCGGCAGACACCAGAATCACGCTCCCCTTGGGACACAGAGAACCATCCGGCCACGGTGTTCCCGTGCTCACCCGTGCCGACATATCGGTTGTCAGAAACGATTTTCCCTCTCCCGGTCGTCCCACCAGCAATGAAATCCGTCCGAGCGGGAAACGTCCCGGCCAGAGCCATGATACGGCTCTTGGTTCCACGTCGGCCAGACACTTGAGCACCGGCCCGGAAGCCTCGACCGCTGGGGCAGTC
The DNA here is from genome assembly GCA_964563935.1 of uncultured Phycisphaerae bacterium. GTDB lineage: Bacteria > Planctomycetota > Phycisphaerae > JAAYCJ01 > JAAYCJ01 > JBAZZQ01. The sequence goes on from CAZLZE010000051.1 coordinate 33,119, forward strand.
AGTACGGGAGCCTCAGACGCCAGCTTTTCGACCTCCGCCCGGATCGCTTCCGGCTCCATACTGTCCCGCTGCTCGATGAAATCATACATATCATCGCTCTCAGCCAGACCGGGCAGACGGAGCGCCCGCACCTTCGCGGGCGGATCAAGAGCGGCCAGAATTCCGGCCACGTGATCAAGATACCCCTCGCCCGGCTCGTCATGGTCCGGGCAGATAACAACGTCCTTTCCCGCAAGGGGTGTCCAGTCCGATTTCCCGGCAGACTTGGAGCCATGCGCACTGGTCGTAACAGTCAATCCGATGGTTCGCGCCGCCTCCGCTGCCTTCTCGCCCTCGAAGACATAGATGGTCGTGGCTTCCGCGAGACGCGGCAAATTGTACAGGGGCAAGGGTCCAGGTGGATCTCCGATAGACCATCCACCGGCCACCGGATAAATGGGGCGATACTGCTTGTCCGGGCCACTCCCTGGCGGAAGGTTGAACCGAAGAACGCGGAGAACTTCGTTGCCCGCCTTGCTGTGATACGGCCACCAGCAATTGAACGTCCAGGACGGGTTTTTTCTCAGGAAGTAATCCCGAATGTCTTCCGCCGATTTCCACGCCTTGTCTTTACCGGCAGGAATGCGAACTTGTCCGTTGCCGCCGCCTTCGCCATGATGCAACCATCCCTTGTTCGGTAGTGCCTTGATAGCCCCCTTACCCTCTCGCATACAGCATATGAATTTCCCGTCTGGCGAGTGGTCGCACCAATCCGGCTTTCCGCAGATCGGGCAAGGGTGTGATTTACTGAACTTGGTCCATTTTTCAGTCATTGGTTGCTCCGTCAACCTATTTCGCATATCCTGCTCTAACGGTCGTTCTGCAACTTC
>CAZLZE010000052.1:0-33563 GCA_964563935.1 uncultured Phycisphaerae bacterium
TGTGGCCCGAGCCGACCGGATACCTTGCGAGCATGGTCGGGTTTCCCTACGATAACCTGGGCATGTGGCGGGGACCGTATCCGGAAGATGTTTTTGAAGATCAATTTCGCAAGCTCAGCGTGATCTGGAAGCAGGGACTGGATGTTCTGGACGAGACGGAATCGCTCATCGAAGAACGATACCGAGCCAACTTTGAGGACTTAAAGCGGGTGGCGACGGCCGTGTATTGCAATTTCCGCAGCACGTATCTTCAGATCGCCTTTGTCCGGCTGCGCGATGGACAAACCGAGATGAAGAAATCTCGCATGATCGAGATTCTCGGTGAGGAAATCGAACTGGCCAAGACCCTTTACCGGCTGGCGAGGGCAGATTCGCGGATCGGGTTTGAGGCGAGCAACCAATATGCGTATACATTAAACGATCTGAAAGAAAAGGTCCTGAACTGTGAGGCAATCCTCCATCTGTTAGGAAACGAGTAGAATCATGTGGTTCAAAAAAAGCTATCGCCGCAACTTGATCGACATGCACATTCCGGACTGGAACGATGCGTTCCTTTCCCGATTCGATCCGCAGCGCTACGTGGAGATGCTGGAACTGGCGCAGGTCGATACGGCCTATGTCTATACCACGTCGTGGCTCGGATTGTGCTATTGGCCGACGAAACTCGGAAAGATGCACGCCGGACTCAAAGGCCGGGACATCGTCGGTGAGATTTTCTCCCTGTGCCATAAGCGAGGCATTAACGTGATTGCCTACTACAATCACTGGTCTCGCTGGGCGTGCGAGACTTATCCTGACTGGCAGATCCTAAGCATCGACGGGCGTGGGAGCCTGGACTTTCTTTGGTCGCCGGGCCATTACGGGGTATGCTGCCCGAATTCCCCCTATCGCGATTACGTGGTCGGTCAGATCCAAGACCTGTGCAGCCGGTATGAGTTTGCCGGAATGTGGTTCGACATGGGGATCTGGCCTCATACCATCTGTTACTGCCGCCATTGCCGGGATCGGTATGCTCGGGAAATCGGCGGAGAAATTCCGACGGTGGTGGATTGGAACAGTCCGGTCTGGCGGAAATTTGTGAGTGTGCGAAATCAGTGGCTGGCCGAATACACCGAGTTGGTCACCCGCACCGCCAAGACCTGCAAGCCCGGGATCAGCGTCGGACATCAATCGGCCGCGTGGACCACCGGCTGGCAGAGCGGAGCTTCTCAGGAGTACTTCGCCCAGAGCGATTATCTGGGTGGCGACTTCTATGGCGCGATTTCGGACCATTCCCTGGCCTGCAAGTTCCTGGCTAACCTGACCCAGAACAAACCCTTTGAATTCATGACCTCCCGTTGTCCGGATTTGACTGAGCACACCACCGTCAAGCCCGTCGAGCAAATCCGCACGGAGATCTTTCTGACCTTGGCCCATAACGGGGCGTTCTTTTTCATCGACGCGATCGATCCCGTTGGCACACTCGACCGGCGGGTCTACGAAATGATGGGCCGGCTGTATGGAGAAATCAAGCGATACGAACCCTTCCTGGACGCCGACAAAATACTGGTGCAGGACGTAGTCGCATATTTCAATTTTGAATCCTTGATCAACCCGGCCGAACAGGGAAAAGCAATAACCGCGGACTGCAAAGGGATTCCCGGAGTCGGCGATATGGCCGGCCTGACCCGGACGCTGATCCAGGGGCATATTCCCTTCGGATGGATCTCGGACAGGAATTTGAAGGAATTGTCCCGGCACCGAGTGGTTCTAATTCCTGATTTCGTGGCACTCTCGGAGCGGGAAGCAAAGGCTCTGGCGGACTATGTGGATAAAGGCGGGAATGTAATGGTTTTTCGCGGAAAGAACCTTTTGGGACCGACGGCCGATTCCGATGCCCGAGACATCCTTGCCTCCTTGCTGGGTATTGAATATCTGGGTGAAACCCCCGACACCGCCACCTATATTGCCCCAACCCCGGAAGGAAAGAGTCTTTTCCCGGATCATACATCGGAGTATCCGCTGGCGGTCAACGGCAGTCACACCAAGGTCAAAGTGACCGGTAAGGCCCGAACGCTGGCGACGATCATCCTGCCGTATCGGGATGAAGCCGATCCCAAACGGTTTTCGTCGGCGATCAGCAATCCGCCCTGGCAAGTGACTCCGCTGCCGGCGGTGGTGAGCAATCGATTTGGAAAAGGAGCTGCCGTATTTGTTTCCGGCACGCTGGAGCAGGGGAAATATCACGTTCAAAAGGAAACGCTGCTCCGGCTGATCAGAACCTTGACCGGGAGTCTGACCGTGGAAACCGATGCCCCACCATCCGTCGAGGTGACGGCGCTGTATCATGAGGAAAAGAGACAATTCACGGTGAATCTGATCAACTGCCAGGAGACTCTGCCTGCCGTGCCGGTTGGCTCGAGGACCATTCGATTGAAAACAGGCGGAACCGGTCAGGTGAAGGTGACGAAGATCCCCGAAGGCACCGCAGTGCCGCACATGGTGGAAGGCGAAACAATCGTGTTCAAAACAGGTGTGCTGGATACGTTCCTGATGTACATGGTGGAACCGATATGAATAAAAAAACGATCATTCTGAGTTTCGACATGGAGCCGGACATCGGCTCGTGGACAACCATGGATCGCGGCGTTAAGGACGGTACGCCCGAGATCCTGCGAGTCCTGAAAAATCACCGGGTGAAGGCAACGTTTCTCTTTACCGGCAGGGAGGCTCAGAATCATCCCGGAATTGTCGCCAGAGTACTGGCTGAAGGTCATGAAGTGGGCTGTCATACCATGTACCACGAAACGATTGGTACTGCCGTATTCGATATGCCCGGGGCAAACATCGTTCTGGACAGTGAGATTAAGGGTCGGCTGGAGCTGGCCACTCGGACTATCCAGAAAGTCGCGGGCATTCGGCCGGTATCGTTTCGGGCTCCCCGGCTGTTCGGGTCGACGGCGATGATCAATGCCCTGGACGACCTGGGCTACCGCGTCGATTCGTCGTTTCCGTCCTATTTTTATGCTCGAGACTTTTTGCCGTATCACCCTTCGGCCCGCGACTGGTCCCGAAGAGGAAAGCTCAAGATCCTCGAAATTCCCGTATTTTACGACATGGACGCTGCGGACGATGAAAAGCATCGCGCTCGCGATCAGTGGCCGGTGCTGCGGTTGAAAGGGGGAAAGTACTTTGCCGATCTGTGTCGAAGAATGATGGACAAGGTCCAAGACAAAAATGGGAACTCGGTTTTGTGCGTCTATCTTCACCCGTGGGAGTTTATCGCGATGCCCCGCAAGATTCGCACAGACGAGGCCGAGATCGCCTTGAAACCGTTCCTCCACAAAAACTGCGGACGATCAGTCCTCAGCGCTCTGGACAGATGGCTCGGCGTCATGAGCGATCAATCAACAGCCTTCCTCACCATGGACAACTTCCACCGCCTTTCACTCGCCAACACCCGTCGTCAGACGCATGTTTAGAAATACCTGGAGGATTTATACCAAGTCGATTACGTCGTGCGCGGGGGCCTATCCTGCCGTTTGGTCCTGTTGTCGCGATTCTCGCCGCTGCAAATGGTTCTGAGGGGAGAAGACGGAACTATTGAGGCCCGTATCAGTTCTTTCATCTCCCAACGCAAGGTTTTTGGCGCACTCCTTCTTAAGTCCTGCCTCTACTGCCGCGTCATAAGTAGTGGTCCCATTCATATCGTATCCCCACTTTCACGGAAGCACAGCTATTCCTCCGGCAGGATGATCTCGTAGCGGTAGCTGTGCGGCGGGCACTTGCATCCCTCGTGCCGTCCCTCCATGCCGGGGCACGCCGACATGTACAGCATCACGTGGCCGGTCCGGCGGTCCTCGTATCGCCGCCAGTTTGAGAACCGGATCAGATCGTTTTGTCCCGGTTGGCGCTGCTCGATAACGGTGATGCTGTCCCGAACGATCCGAAACGTCTTCTGATCGATTTGGGCGATCTGCAGGACTGTTCGGGGGTCACAGGCATAACTGGGTTTGTCCAGAATGTTTGTGATGATGTACAGCCGGCCATTGCGGCCGAGAAACAGGTGGGCCAAATTCGCCGGGCAGTAGACTTGCCGGCCGTCGTCGTAATGGAACGGCTGCGGCTGGGACCAGGTTTGGCCCAGGTCGTCGCTGACCACGTAGAACTTGCCGCTGGGAATTGTGGTTCCGTCGTTCGGGTCCACCCGCACCCGCATCGACATCAGCAGCCGCCCGTCCGGCAGCAGGACGATACTTGGTTCATCGCCTCCGTTGTTGGAGCCTTCCGGGCCGACGGTGGCGGTCGCGGTCATCTGCCAGTCGATTCCGCTTTCATCCGGCCGCCACCGGCCGATCAATCCTCCGGACTGCCACTGCTGCGGCTGATCCGGCACCGGGACGAACACCGGCAGAATAAACCGCCCGTCCGGCAGATAAACCGGCTCGACGCCTTCGCAGCCCGCACTGTTCCGGCCGTACCAGACACCCGGGGCCCAGTGTGTGACGTTGAACTCCGGCCCCTCAATGACCCCCTGCTCCGGCTCGCTCCACGTCCTGCCCGCGTCGTGCGAGACTCGCGTCCAGATCAGCGTGGTCAGTGAAAACGGCGAGCCTGTGTCCCATGGCAGCAGGTCGGCGTGGTTTTCGCGGGTGGCGTACATTTCCGCCACCGTCTGCGTCCCCGGCCGGACGATGTAGTTCGGTTCCTCGACCCACAGCCGCCACTTTCCATGCAGCGGTAAAACCTCCTCGCGCGGTCCCACCTCCCGCCAGGTTTGCCCGTTGTCCTCGCTCCGCCGGATCAGGGCCGGGGGCGGCGTGTAGCCGACGTCACATTTCTTGTTTACTTGAAAATACAACCACCGCTGCCCGCCGAACGAGACGCACTCCTGCAGTACGTCGGCCTGACCTGAAACATATCCGATGGAGCGGACCTGGGCCTCTTCCAGGATGTCCGGCTGCTCGATGTGTATCGTTCGTTCGACCTTAATTCCTGCCATGTTTGAACTCCTGTGTAAAATCGAAGATTGCTGTAGTGCTTTCTCACCTATTTTTCCGACGGGACGACGATACCCCGCATGATGACATTCTGACACAAGAGGAAAACCAGCAGCGTCGGGATCGCGGCGACGATCAGCGAGGCGTAGACCACCGCCTGGCCGGACCGCTGCTGGAGTTGGTATAACCAGACCATCAAGGTCCACATCCGTTCGTCCTGGCAGACGACGAAGGCGAACATGAAATTCGTGTACGCCAGGTTAAACGCCTGCAAGGCAATTACGGCCAGAATGGGCTTCGATAACGCCATGGTGATATTCCAGAACATCCGGATCTCATTTGCTCCGTCCAGGCTCGCACTTTCGTAGAGCTCGCGGGGCACCGAATCAAAGAAGCCTTTGAGCAGAAAGATGGCATAGCCGTTGGCCAGACCGGGAAGGATCAGGGCGGCGAATGTGTTGAGCAGGTTGAGGTGACGCAATAACAGGAAATTTGGAATGCCAGTCACCATGGGTGGAAACGCCATTGTACACATGCAGAAGAGCAGGATTTTGTAGGTGGAGGGCATTCGGTAACGGCTCATGGCGTAAGCGGCCAGCGGGTTGACGATCAGGGCGGCGAGAATGGCGATCGTGCAGTAGACGGCTGTGTTGAAGACGCCCCGTCCGTGGAACAGCAGATAGTCGCAGACTGTTTTGTAGTTCCGAGTGATAAATTCCCACTTGATAGCGGACTTGTTCGAATGGAAGTACCGCAGGTGGAAATCCTCTTGAGGCGGCAGGACTTCGGCTACCGTTCGGTAGTTCGTACCCAGTTCCGCGTTGGCCCGGGCCAGTGTCTTGTATTTCCCGAGCGTCCAGTCCTGGTACGCCGTTTCCACCGACCGGATTTCCAGGGCGGTGATGGGAACGGCATGTTCCCGGCCGTCCGGCGCCTTCCAGCCGGAGATAAAAAAGTCCCAGTCGATGGCGGCCAGCGAACCGGCTTTGGGTTCGCCTACCACCGGCACCTCGTGGAAACTTGCATATCCGGTCCGGTAGAGATGATTTACCACATCGATCCGCTCGTACTTGGCTTTCAAAAATTCGTGGTAGGCGGGAAGGGCCTGGTCGTTGGCGCGCATCCAGTAAATGGCGATGTGGTAGCGAACATATTCCTGCCAGTCTGCCCGTTCAACCGAGTTGGCAAGGTCGTGGTATCGTCTGGCCAGATGCACCTGACGGTATGACTGGTAATCGGTCCCGTGGGCGAGGTTGTATTTCTGAATATCTTTTGAGTATTTTACCTTCAGGAACTCTTTAAACGCTCCCTCGGTTGAGGCAAAAATTCGTTGCTCCCACGGAACGGTTCTGAAGAATTCGCGGATGGCGTTGGCCACGGGCGTGTCCATCAGCCGATCGCTTCGGGTGACCGGAGCACGCAGGTTGATATAGACAGAATTCCATCCTGCGTATTCGACGTTGAACTTACGGTTGACTTGATCGATGTCCTCCCCGAAACGTTCCTGCAGCCACTGCTTGTATCGTCGCAGGTTCGATGGGGCAGTTCCGGAGAACTGGGCCCGGGTATACCCGCACTCGAAAGCATACTCCGGAAGGTCATGGGTTTTCAGGAACTCCAGCCAGTGTTCGGCAAGACGGTTGTTGTACGCGGGCGGCAGTTCGATTTTGTCAAAGCTGATCGCATCCCTGTCGTACGTTCGGTTGTAATCGCTTAAGGACTCATTGAACAACCCCTCCATGTGTTTGCGGTAAAGCCAGAGGTCGCTATAGATAAACCGGGGCACAGCGTCGAAGTACCGGATGTCGACTGCGCTTTTGGTGCTGCCGGAGATCATCAGCAGGAAGGGATAGACCATCGAGCAGCCGCCGATGATCAGGAACGCGTACATTCCCGCGTACAGCGTCCGTACCTTCCAGTGTTTTCGTCCGACTGTTGAAATGATCGCCATCCGTTTGTTTCCTTCTCCAACCGGGTGCGCCTAGGGCTTATCACCGGTTGTTTTAAACTCCAGTCGCGAAAGAATTCGCAATTGATAGACTGTAAAGCCAATAAGCATGAAGCCGAGGATCCAGGCCATGGCGGTGGCCGGACCGAACTTCAGGTGCATATATGCCTTGTAGAAGATGTGCAAGTCGGCGACCTCGGTATTGCTGCCGCCCCCGGTCATGGCCAGGATGAAGGCCGAGTTCATCCATGCCCCGATAAAGACGCCGATGAACTGTATGATCAGCAGCGGCTTGAGGATTGGGATAACCACGAACAGGATTTTATCGATGAAGGTGGCCCCGTCGATATCGGCGGCCTCATAGAAGTCCGGCGCGACGCCCTTGAGCGCAGCTAGATAGATCAAACACCCGGGGCCCATACCCGCCCAGACGATCGGCAGGACGCAGCAGAACATCGCGGTGTCCGGATCGAGCAGCCAGCGGTACGGCTGCGGCAAGGTCATAAAGAGACGATGAAAAAGAGAGGGTAACTCAGTCAAGCTGGTTCCCGACGTACCGGAAGGAAACAGAATCGGCGACGCAAAGCGGTAGAAGAAAGCAAACAAAACGACACCGGCGAGAAAACAAAGCGCCGACACCCAGCGGATCTCGTGCAGCCAGAGACGCTTGGCGAAGAGAAACAGGATTCCAAAAAGGACAAGCCCGATCGCGAGAAATCCGATCGCCGGGATTTGCATGATCACCGCGTTTAAGACCCCGAACTCCGTCGGTTCATAGAACGAACGCCAAAGGTAAATGACCACCAGCCCGGAGATCACCGCGGGCAGGTAAAACAGGACGCGAAAGAACACACTGAACCTGGGGATCTCCTGAAGGACCACAGCCAAGGTCACCGGCGGCAGAAATGTCAGGGCGATCACCAGCACACTGTAGCGAAGCGAGTTGTACACACTCGTCCACCAGTCGGCGTCCCACAACAGGTTGGCGAAGTTGTCCAGCCCGACCCAGACGGACTGGCCCACGATCCGATAATCCTGGAAAGCCATCTTCGACCCCATGGCCAGCGGAAGATACTGCCAGAGGAAGATGGACAACACCGCGGGGATCAGGAGGATATACGCCCACGCGTATTTTCGGAACCGCCAACGGCCGCGTTTCTCCGGCCCTTCGATTCTCGGAGGCGAGAACGCGACGGCAACCTTTCGGAAGACAAAGCAGAAGGTCACCGCAAGCAGACCCAGGGCAACTCCGGCCGCACGTCGCCGCTTTTGCATCTGGTCCGGCGGAATGTTTCCGATCATCTTTTCGTTAACTTTCTGCGCTGTCCGATCGAGTAGCGCGGCCAGCACCTTCATGCGTTTCTCCCGGTCGTTGGGAAGCTCCCCGGCCAACGCCATTCGTTCGGCTTCGCAGATAGGCTCGCCCAGCAACCGATAGATCAACTGGCAATTCCTGCCGTAGGGTTCCGGTTTGCCCGTGTCAATCGCGATCCTGAAAACGTCTTTCCACTCCCTGGGGACCAGACGGACAACAGACTCATAGCCGAACATGCGGAGATACTCCGGATTGACGAAGTGGCCGAGCCCGCCTTCTACCATCTTCTCGGTATAAATCCGCATGCCTTCTTTGCTTTCGGTATAGCGCAGATACTCCCAGGCGGCGTCACGGACCACTGCGTCCTTGACTCCGGAGAATATTCCCTGCATTCGGCAATTCAGCTCACCCGCGCGGATGCCCGTTGGCCCGATGGGGACGGGAACCATGCCCGTGGTGGCCGGGTCCATGATCGAGAACAGTCGATCGTCCATAAAGGCGGGCATGAAGCCTGCCTGTCCGAGTTCCCATTTCGGATTATCTTCCATCGTTCTGGCCGCGTAGCCGTAACGCTTCCGGCCGTTGTCGTCGACCCAAGGCTCCGCGATAAGCTTCAGGTAGAAGTCCAGCGCGACGGTTCCGGCATGACTGTTGAACGTGGCCTGCCATTGATCGGTCTGCGGGTTGTACTCCATGACATCGCCACCGGCGCTCCAGAGGAAGTTGGTCCATTGCGAGTCGCCACCTCCCATCCCGCGAGTATAGACGATGCCGTAGCGTCCTTTGGCCGGGTCGGATATCTTTCTGCAGGCCTGATAGAGATCCTCCCAGGTCCAATCATTGGTGGGGAACTTAACCCCGGCCTCCTCCAGGACGTCCTTGCGGTAGAGCATGACCTTGCCCATCACCCCGCCCATCGGTACGGCCCAGATGTGTTTTTTCTGACCGGGCTCGGCGCGGCGATGAATGACCGGCATGATCTTCGGGTGTACCCAGAACCGCTTTTCCTCTTCGCTCAGAGCGGTAAAATAGCGATCTTCCGGTTTATCCAAAGGATAAAGAAAGCCTTGGGAGATGTAGGTTTCGGACTGACGGAAATTGACGTAGATGACATCCGGCGCAACGCCTCCCGCGATGGCCATTAAGGGGCGGGAGTCCATGTCAGCCCCTTCAATGCTGATGCCGGTGAACGCGCGAAGCCGGATTTCAACGTTGTCCCAGTTGTGGTTCCCGTATCGCTTGGGATCCGCCTTGTAACGATCGGCGTGGCGTTGTTTGAAGATTGCGGGAAATTTCTCAACAAAGCTCCGAACCACGGCGGCCTTGGCCAGCGAGATCGTATCGGTCATGGCCGGGTCCGGAAGATCGTGAAGCTTGACGTAGATAATCGTCTTGCCGTTACGGTCCTCGACGTAGCCCGCCCGCAACTCAGCCGTCAAAGATGACGCCAAAATGCAGACCGCGGCAAAATAGAAGGCGCCAAGGTTCGCACGGAAAGGCCAGCGTTCTGTCATACGGAAGAAAATCTCCTCTCCTCTATTTACTGGCGTACCTCAAACTGAGCCTCGGTCGTTAATCCGAACTGGGGTACCTCGGCATGAATAGTATACATACCGAGGGCGCTGTTGATAGGCAGCGGAATGGAAAATTCGGCCTTGCCGTCGGCCGGCGCTCGAGAGCCGCCCAATCGCGTGACAATTTCCCCGCGAGAGTTTCGGACGCTGACGTCAAGCAGGACCCCGGCGCAGTCACGGCTTTGGACGCTGTAGACCAACGGTTCGCCGGGTTTCAACACCGTCTTGGCCAGCTTCAGTTCCAAACCCGAGGGTTTCCGCGGATAGCCCGCCAGCAGACGCGCCCATCGGCTGGGAACGTCGAGCTCGATGCGAATACCCTCGGGTGTCCGGGTAAAGGGAACCGGTTTCATCGTTTCCATATCCACGAGGCAGTGAATATCGTCGCGCCGCAGGATCGTTTCAACGGTCTCTCGCTGTGGGCGGTGATTGACGACGGTCAGAAAGATGCCACTGCCGTTACCTCGCAAACCGGGCTCGATGATGTCGACGCTGTCGCCTTGCTCCGTGTAACGGGTGACCAGGTCAGCCTTGACGAAGGTCTCGATCAGATCGCGGAAGGCGTAGCGCAGACTGCGCAAGGTCGCCGGCTCCAGGGTCTTTGCCTGACAAAGATCGTGGAATCGCTTCTCGATATTCGTTTCGAGGATAATCACCCGACCCTTTCCAAACGACGCTTCGGTCCAGGCAAATTGGCTGTTGTGCTTAAGCGCTGCCGGACCGATCGGCCAATCGATTTTCTTCTCGCGATGCGTTTTTTCGGGCAGCCCGTCGGTGATGAGAACGCCGCCGGTCTTCAGCCAATGTTGCAGGATGGGCACCGCGTCCTCGTGCAGCCACTTGGTACACAGCATGAGCATGACCGGGCAGCCGACTGTACCTCGCTCGATGATGAGCTCTTCGCGGCGGATGTCCGTCGTGCCAAAGGTTCCTTTCAGCATCGAAAGCGTGTATTCGGGAGTATCGTAGCCATCCTCGATGAACTCATGGGCATCCGGAAAATAGACAGCCAGCTTGGCAGGCAGAGCAGGCATGTTGACTAGCAGCGGTCCGCATCGACCGATCGTCCGCAAGGCCCGGCCGGTCTCGTCCCATCGCTCCGGACCGATTCCGTCGCCGACGAGCTGGTGCATGAAGGTATTAAGATACCTGGCCCCGTGAGCGACGGCGGTGAACGCACACTCGGCGCTGGCTTGTTTGGGGTTCTTCACGAAGGGCCAGTCCGGGTCGCCGAGCTCGACGTAGAATCCCCAAGGTATGTTTCTTGCGCGGGCGATGTCCTCGATCGCGCTCATACAAAATGCCGCCGCCACCATGCGAATGCGGCTCGGGTTGGGGTGGGCGTAAGGGTAGACGTCGAAGTCGGCGAGCTGAACATGCTTGGTCCACTCGACGCAGTCCTGCTGGCAACTGAGGGGATGCTGGTAGCCCAGACCGTGAACCATATAGGTCAAAACCAAATCGAGTCGGAGGTTCTGCTCTTTAATGAAAGGCGGTCCGGCGGCAAACACTTCGCCAACGTAGAACCCGAGAAAATCGCCCAGGGCCCAACGCGCATAGGGCGTCTCTTTCTTGCGCGCGGTTTCGTACTCGATCCCGTACCGCTTGCGGAATGTCGCCTGGCAGTGCTCGCAGCCACACAAGTTGTCCGGACCGATCGAAGGTTCATCGACGACCTTGGCGCTGAGCATCCGGGGATAGTACGCCGCCGGCCAGACCATGCCCGCCATATAGTCTCGGAACTTGTCCTTGAATCCGGGGGCCAGCGGACATGGAGACACCGGGGAATTCCGTTGAAAGGTGGTAAAGTTGGTGTATTCGTAGAACAGAACCATGCCAATCTGCTGTGCGTAACCGGCGGCGAGGTGCTTGTACCAGTTTTCCCGCTGTTGTTTTGGTCCCTTGCCATCATTCGGGTTCGTGGCGCGGATCGTGTTGATCCCATGGGCCTTGAGGTCGTCGACCACCTCGCGAATACCGACGTCGTCCAGAACGTGCCCTGCGTACTCCAAACCGATTGTCGATTTGATGGGAAAGAAGTCCGTGCGATCGAAAGGATCGACGATCCGGCATTCTCTTTCGAGTATGACCCGGTCGCCGGCCCGAACGACCACCTTGGCCGGGGCGCTGGCCAGATTCGGCACCTTGCCGGAAAAGACAGCTTCGTTACCTTTGGCGTCGACGCGCGGTATGTCCCATTCGTAACCAGCCGTGATCACCCGAGCGGTGATGGTTTCAGCACTCGGCGGTTTGACGGAGGGATCCAGCGATGATGTCGCCGCGCTAAGGTCTACCGGACTTCCGGGCGCGAAAGCATTCGGGTCGGCCTTCCAGTATCCGGAGAGTTGGACCGTAGTCTGGACGGTGACGGTCACGGCGCGCCAGTCGACGACTTTCCCGTCCTTTAGGCATGCGATTCGCACGGTGTGATCGCATGTGACCTGCACTGGCGTGGGGAATTTGAGGTCGGCTTTGAACGAGCCCGATTTGTGTTTCTGTACGGACTGAGCCTTGCCGTCGACCAACACCTGTATAGTGGTGCCCTTGGAGCAAGTAACAGTGAGAGAATAGCCCTGCAGGGTCGAAGCATCCTGCGGCAGCGAAAGTGTTTCAATTCCGACGTCGGAAAGTTGATTCAGGGACCAGCGGCATAATTGGCGGATTAGGTCGTCGGACAACACATCGGTGAAGAAATCATCCTGGCCAATCCCGGGTCGGATCATGGCGTTGACCACGGTCACGGCGCCCTTGCCGGCTTGACCGGTGACCACGAGCGGCTCGCCTGCCGCGGTCCACGAGACCACGCCGCCGGGTCGGACCTTCAGTGACTGCATGCTGCCGACCCTACCCAGTCCGGCTGGGCACAAGCCGCGGTTGAGGGGGTGCGGCGCAGCCGGCGCCGGCGGGGCGTTGACCGTCTTTAGGTCTGAGCCTGACTCGAAGGTGACCGGCAGCAGGTCGCGAAGTGGGCGTTGGAACATCCGTGATCGGGCCAAGGTTGTTGTTCCGCCGAAGATCACCATTCTGCTGCCGCTGTGGACGGTATCGGTGAGCCAACGGATTTGCTCGTCGGTCAGCACAACCGGATCAATGTCCAACAGGACGATCGTATCGTAGGCCAGCAACTCTTCCCGTGTTTTCGGGAAATTGAAGAATTCGAACTGCGGACCGCAATAGTCGCAGGCGGTAATTTGAACGTCAGGTGCGATCGCTCGAAAGGCCTCCGGAAGACAATAGAACCCGGCGGCACGGAGCTTTAGCAGGAGCACTTTCGGTGCGGCGTTGGTTGGACGGACAGACGCTTTGGGCGTGTAGGGCGATTCCTCCACTGGGCTGGCAAGGACAAACTGGATGTCGTCGACAAGGAACGCCCCCCGGCAATTGCCTCCTCCCAACCAGAAGGTCAATTGGTATATCTTGGCGTCGATGTCGGCCCAGACGTTGCTGTCGAAGGCTGTGGGTACTTCGACGTCGAGCCACCGATCCACGGGAATCGATCCGCCCACCAGGTCGCCGATCGCCCAGTTGCGGTGTTGCTGAGGACCGGTGCGAAGCCGAAAGCCGAAACGATCGGGAACCTTGCCGACGACTTTCAGGCGAAACCGCACGGCCTTGATCATTCTGAAGGTCGGCTTGGTCTCCAGATTCCTGCTGACAAACAGCGGACTGCTGGCCACGGCCTCACCGAAGGCAAATTCGACCCGCATGGCCCGCCCCTGCTGCACGTCGGTTATCAGGCTGAGCCCCTTCTGTCCTCCTCCGCCCCTGTAATACTCCGGGCTGGCGCTGCTGGACCAGGTGGCAGAGAGTTTGTCCGCGGAAAAATCGTCGACTGTCAGTGCGTTCTCGGCAAACGCCGTTGCCGCACAGCACAGGAAGAAAAATGGTACGCAGACAATGCTCTTCATCGTTTGATCTCGGTCCATCGACCTATTCGAACCCCCAATTGTACTTATGTTCATCCTGATATTTCTCGTCCGGACCATTTTCCACGTGCCCGTCGGCCATGAGCACGTTCGCCACACCGCGGTGACGTTCGTTGTCCAGGCCGGTCCATCCGTAACTTGGGTGGAAATATCGCAACATGTATCCATGAAACGCGTCACGCCAGCCGTTGCCGTCGCCGATCAGAATGGTATTGGCGAACGTAAAACCGCCCCGAAAGGAAAGGATACTCGCAAGAACTTTCCCATCCAGCATCATGCTGAACCCATGACTCATGTGGACGTTGGTGGGAAAGGACAGATACTGGTAACGGTGGTCCGGCTCCATTTCAGGACACGAGTAGATCCGATACATGTCGCGATCGGTCCAATCTCCACCGCCCACGTACGGATAGAGATAATCGGCCCAGATGTAGGGGTTCTTGGGATCTGCCGAGGGATACGCCAACGGAGGGCACCGACCGCCGTTATTCTCCAGGTATATCATCATGCCCAAGCCCTGCTGTTTCAGCCGGCTCGCACAGACGACGGCCCTTCCCGACGACCGCGCCCGCTGCAGCGCGGGCAGCAGGATGGCCACCAGAACCGCAATGATGGTCACCACTACGAGGAGTTCGATGAGCGTGAATGCCAAATGCTTCTGCTTGGCCACTTGTCTCTCCTCACTGAAACACATGTTCCAAGGCCACAAAATGAAGGCTTCTGCCTTTATACCGCGACGGAATGACCGCGGTCGGACGACTCATAGATTGCATCGAGTATCTTCTGCACGGTCAACGCCTGTTCGACCGTACACACCAGTTCGTCTCGGTTGAGAATGGCGTCGATCCAGTTGGTGAACCGGTTCGGCGCGTTCTCGCCGGCCGGTCGAAGCTCTATTGTGGTATTATAGTCCGCCGAATCTGCCATTTGGTAGATCTTCATGGGAAACGCACTGGCCGACGCGTGGGTACCGTAGATCTCCACGTCCCTGACGTTGGCCTCTTTCTGATTCATCGCCCACGAGGCCTCAATTCTGATCGTCACACCGTTTCTCATGCGAATCATCGCCGTCGTAAAATCGTCGACGTTGAACACCTTCTCGCCGACCTCGCTCAATCCCCAATCGCCCTGCCTCAGACCGCGGTTTCCAAACTTCGTGTAGGCCGCTCCCATTACGCTCACGGGCTCGAAATTGTCGATGATGTACAGACACATATCCAGCGCATGCACGCCGATATCCAACATCGCTCCGCCACCGGCCAAGTCCTTCCGACAGAACCACGTGCCGTGTTTCGGACTCCCGCATCGCCTCCGCCAGTATGCCGATACATAATAGATCTCCCCCAATCGACCCTCGTTGACCATCGCCTTCATAGCCCGTGTCTCGGGAGTGAACCGGTGGTTCATCCCCAGGGCAAACACCTTCCTGCTCTTGGCCGCCGCATCGGCAATCCGACTCGCCTCACCGCTGTTCAGCGCGAAGGGCTTATCCAGCATGACGTGCCGACCCGCCTCAAGAGCCTTGATCGCGCACTCCGCGTGGAGAAAATTCGGCACACTGATCGCCACCGCATCCACGTCCGACTTGGCCAGCAGGTCATCGATCGATTCGTACTTCTCTCCAATACCATATTCCTTAGCCAGTTCCGTCGCGCGTCCCAGAGACGGGTCCGCAACCGCTGTGATCCTCGCGTCGGGATGGCTGTTGATCTGGGTACAGTTTATTCCCGCGATGGCGCCCGCGCCGATCAATCCCACATTTAGCATAACAATTATTCCTGCTACCTTGAATGTATATCCTGTTATTTCACCGGCATCATAGCCCGAAGGTTGACGATGCACTTCTTCACGTCGATCATGGGGCTTTCGATGTACCTTTCGTGCTCAATGATCAACCATGTTGCCGTGGTGGAAGACTCGACCTGGGTCAGAATCGGTTTCCAATCGATGTCGCCTTCGCCTGTAACCGCGAGTCGCTGTTTGGTTTCCTTGACGTGTACATTTGCTATCCGCCGGGCGTATTTCTTCAGCAGATATGAAACATCCGCCCGGGCCGTCATCACCCAGCCGATATCCAACTGGACCAACACGTCGTCGCTGCAGTTGTCAAACAGCACCTCCAACGGCAGCTTTCCTTCCACCGGAACCAGTTCCCTGTCGTGGTTGTGGAACGCCAGCGACATGCCCACGTTCTTCAACTTATTTGATAACTCATCAAACATCGACGCCGTCTTCTTGAGAGCATCCAGACTCCCAATATACTCCTGAGGTAAGCTTGCGATGGTCAGATTGTCACAGCCCAGCGCCTTGTGGTACGCCACCGTTGCGTCGAAATCCTCCAGGATCCCGGGAACCCGCACGTGTGAGCCGGCCACCTTAAGACCCACGTCATCCAGCCACGACCTGACCTTACCGGCACCATGGTCGCCGAACCCCGCGAACTCGACTCCTTCGTATCCCATTGCTTTGATCTGACGCAGAGCGGCAAGCATGTCCTGGTCAACGGCCTCATAGATCGACCACAACTGTAATCCGACGGGTAGAGACATTTCAGTAACACCTTGATATAAATGAGGTAACAAAATAACAACGAACAAGATTCCTATGCCTTTGCTGCCCGTCATTATACCGCTTCATTAGGTCGCAATTCTTCCACACATATGATATAATGTTACACATATTTGATCTGGAGGTTTTGGCATGGTAGAGCGCGTCCCGGCAATAAGTACCATGGCCGGGTTCGGTGATTACACCCTGAGCTTCTTCGAGACAGACCAACCATGGCGGTATCCGATGCACGTACACCAAGGCCACTGCGAGCTGGTCATCCTGGTTGGCGGACACCTTGCGCAGACCATCAACGGCATCAAGACCGAACTCATGGCAGGCCATATCATCCTGATACGTGAAAACGATTCTCACGATCTCCGGAGTAGTGATGTCAAATATTACAATATGAGATTCACCAACCACATTTTCGAGCATATCGAAGGCGTCTCAGGGATGAAGGGGCTGCGATCCGGACTGCTCAAAGGCGAGCAACCGCCTGTCGTTATGCTTTCGGCGGACGAACTCGACCAATTTCAGATACGCCTCAATAAGGCCATGGTCACGACAGGAACCGAGGCTCGTTTTCTGGAGATTTCCAGAATCTTTACGACACTGATGCTCGACCACTTCGTCGCCTTGACTTCCGATCCGAAGCCGACGGATGGCCGGCCGGCCTGGCTGATGGAGATAACGGAACAACTTGAGCGCAATCCCGACCGGCCTGTATCGGTTGCCGGTATGGTCGAGGACGCATGCGTGTCCGCCGAGCATATGTCGCGAACCTTTCGTAAGTTCTTAGGAGTGACTCCTTCGCGATTCATCGCTCGACACCGCCTTCAACAGGCTTGCCGACTGCTCAGCGACACCAACCGCAAAATACTCGATATCTGCTATCGGGTCGGATTCGATAACCTGGGCTATTTCTACAAGCTCTTCCGCGAGGAATACGACATGACCCCCGCCCAATATCGCCAACGGTACCACCCGAAGATGTCCCGTCCGTAGCTGAAGATGATCCATCAGGAACATGTGTGGCTGCAGCCTTTGAGTTCACCGCTTTTCCTCGATGGATCTACCAGGTGTTTGTGTTTCTTACATTGAAATTCCTGGGGGCTCTTTCATTAACGTGGTACTTATCCATTGTTCTTCAATGTTGAAAGTCAACCGTGCCGTATACCTTTCAAGGTCGGATAAATAGTCTTGTATTTTCCGATCTTCTCCGAATAGATGGCGTGTCGAACGGGATTTGGAGTGTACTGTCGGGCGGTTTTCGTCCATGCGGCAGCCAGTGATCGGACATCTTTTGTTTCCAGGGCGGCGACGCAAAGAAGAACGACGCCCCGACAGGCAGTGTCGTCGGTCGATTCGACGGTGAAGATATCGCGGCCGAGGATGTCGGCGCACAGTTGCATCCATATCGGGGAATGAGTCGCGCCGCCGATGACACGGAGTTCCGTGATAGGCGACTGGACCGCGTCGAGAATATCGACGTTAAGGTTGATCTCGTAGACAATCGCTTCCAGGGCAGCCTTGAGAATATCCCATTTGGTGGTGGCAAGACTCATGTTCAGAATCGCGCCCATCGGCTGGGTTTCCAAGTGTGGTGTGCCGGAAATCGCGAAGTATGGTAGGACGAAGAGCGACGAAGGCTCCGAGGGCAGATGGTCGAAAATAAAACGATATTTCTCCTCGCCTCGAGCGGCACGGGTCTCGGTTTCGTAGCGGAAGAATTCATTGAGACACCAATCGAAGAGAATACCGCCGGTGAAGTTGAACGCGTTGGTGGCGTAGGTATTCGCAAGCAGATATGGGTAGGTTAGAAGATTATTGTCCATTAGGAGCTTTGAGCATCGGCATTCCGTGTAACACGGTGTCAGACAGGTTGTGGTCCCGATAGACCAGGCGGCTTGACCCGGACGGACAATACCACATCCAAGCGCACCGGCCACCTGATCGTGACCTCCCTGAACCAGGTGTACGCCCTGGTTCGTCTTTCCGACGATGGTGCCCGCTTCATTGATTTCTGGTAGCAGATCAACGTGAAGGCCGGCGACATCGAGGATCTCTTTGGACCATTTTCGCTCGGTCAGATGCATCATCATGGTTTTGCCGGCCATCGAGGGATCGGTGGAGGGCTTGGCGCCGAGTCGGGCGAGGATGAAGGCGTCGAAACAGAGAAACTTATGCGTCCTTTGAAAGACGTCGGGCCGGTGATCGCGAAACCAGAGGATCTTGTTGATCGAGAAGATTCCATGCAGGGGAACGCCGGTGATTTCGTAGATTCGGTCTCGGCCGAGACGGTTTTCCCAGAAGTCGACGTACGGCGTCGTGCGGTTATCGAACGTGACGATGGCCTGGGCCAGGGCTTGGTAATTGTCATCGACAGGGATGACCGCTTCACCCTGGGAGGAAACACTGATGGCAGCAAGAGTATGTTGGGAAACCTGTTTCAGGACGATCGCCATGGCTTTCTGAATCGCGGCAAGGACTGCTTCAGCATCCAATTCAATCCAGCCAGGCTGCGGGTATGCGGGTTGGTACTTTTCGACCGCCACGGCCAAGCGATTCCCATCGGCGTCATAAACGGCGACCTTGCATCCGGTTGTGCCGGCGTCGATCCCCATATAGATGTTGCTCATGATCGGCACCTTTCGTTATGGCCGGTGGAATGTCCGGACCTGTTGGACATAATAGGTGAAATTGGACAGAGGGATATCGGGATGAACCCAGTGATCGAGTGCAAACGTATATCCACCACGCTTAAGCAGAGGGGGCAGGACTCGCTGGAGTTCCTCGTCGATCCGGACCGGGTCGGCCTCACACTTGTGTTCATCATCCCTTGATCCACTCTCGCCAGTAATCCACCGAGGCTTTCAGATTCGCCTCCAGTTTGTATTCGTCCGGGTAATATGCCCGGTGCCGAACTTCCAGAGCCAGGAGAATTTCGTGCGTGGCGCCGGACTTTTCCACGACCTGGATCAACTTTTCCGGGACGATATCGCCCTTGGCGTTGCACTCCGGAGTAAAAGGCCAGTGATGACTTGCGCCGGCATTGCACTGCTGAATATGAATCAGCGGAGAGACCTGTCCGTACCTTCTAATCCAAGCATACGGATCGGTCTCCGGGGCTCCCGGAATCTCCTGGTTGCGATGGCCAACGTCCAGACAGAGCATCATGGGCAGGGCTGCGTCTTTCAGCCTCGAGAGGATCCAATCATTTTCCGCGAACGTTGCGCCGGTCTCCCGCGGGACGGATGTGGTTTCGTAGAGCAGATATTTCAAACCGACGGATTTGGCATAGTTCGCCAGGCGATGATAAGCCTCGACAGCACGGTTGAGAATCTCCTCGCGTCGCTTCGGATCGTTTTGAACGGCTGTGGTCGTGATCGCAAAGCAGGTTCCGAATCCCTCGCCATCCAGGGCGGCTGTCAAGTCCGCCATTTTTCGATAAAAGTCCTCATACGCCCGGGCCGCTTCGTCATCCGGATGGCCCAGGTAATTCTGATGGTGATTGTGGCCGCCAAAAGCACATTTGATGCGGATATTCTTTTTTCGGCAGCAATCCAGAGTCCGCGACGCCAGGCGTTCCTGAATTGGTCGCGGCAGAAGAAAATCGATGATGTCGAAATTGAACTGCACCACCCGCACACCACACGCAGCGACGAAATCCGTCCATGCCTCCGGCTCCATGTATCGGTTGCTGAAACAGTTCAAATCAAAACCTAACTTGAGATCCATATTCACAGGACTCCTATTTCGGATTCACGACCACTTTGATTGCCGTTCGGCTTTCCACCGTTTCGAATGCCTGGACTACGTCAGTCAGACAGAATCGATGCGTGATGTAGTTCTCAGCCGTGACTTTGTTCGCCGCGATCAGCTCCAGTGCCTGGCGGTTGTGCCTCGCCAGCGACGACGACGCTCCACCGACGAACAGTTCCTTGTAGTGGATCACGTTCGCGTCGGTGGTGATCCGGCAATTATCCTTCGGCAGTCCGCCGAAGAAGTTTACCCGTCCCCGTGGCGCGGCGAGGGTGAGTGCCTGTTCCTGCGCCTCTTTCGACGGGGCACAAACGAATACCACGTCCGCGCCGACTCCGCTCGTCTCATCCATCACAACCTTCATCAAGTCCTCCTCGTTCGATGCTACCACCCGGTCCGGGCCAAATCGTTTCGCCAGCGCCAAGCGGTCGGGGCTCCGCTGCGTGAGAATTACTTTTTTGGCCCCTTTGATCCGCGACAGTTCGATCTGCATGCAACCCGCCGGTCCGGCGCCCATGATCAGCACCACATCCCCTTCGTTAACCGGCGTGTTTTCCTGGGCGTTCAGACAGCACGCCAGCAGTTCCGACATCGACGCATGGTCAAATGATACACCGTCCGGAATCTTGTTGACGAACCCCAGGCGAACCACGTTCTCCGGCGGCACCATGTACTCCGCAAACCCGCCGTTCGAGGCGTACCCGATCGATGGACATGGCCTGATGCACACGTTGCTGTGGCCCGTCCGACAATACACGCACTCCCCGCAGCCGTGACCCGGGGCCACGCACACCCGGTCTCCCGGCCGATATCCGGTCACCTTCTTTCCAACCTCTTCCACCACCCCCGCGATCTCATGACCGATCACCACCGGGTATTTCGCCCGCGCATCGCCTTTGCGGAAGATCCGCACGTCAGACCCGCAGATCGCGCAGGCATGAACCTTAATCAACATACTGTCCTCCGGGACCCGGGGAACCGGAATGTCTTCCACCATCATGACGTTTCTTTCGTTGACCAATGCAGCTTTCATGAATCATCCTCAATCTTAAACAGGACCTTACAGAAAAAGAGTTCTCGATTGGCCATTTGGCGAATGACTCTTTCTCCGTCTTGAAGTGAAATCTCCGCCGTGATCAGCGGCAGATGATTGAATCGGGCATTTTCGATCGATTGAGCGATCAGCGATTCGAGTCCGGCGGTGCGATATCCCCAACATCCGCGCAGATCGACTTCTTTTCGCATCACGGTCTCAAAGTGCGTCAGGGGAATCGTGGTGTCTTTCGTATCGCGTCCGACAACGGTGACGATTCCCCGTTGACGCACTTTTTCAATGGCGTTCAGGAGGGCTTGATTTGCGCCGGCGGCTTCGAAAACGTGATCATAGTCCTTGCACGTCTGGAATTCCGGGGCTCGCGGGTCGACGGCGCGTTCGAAACCTGCATTGCGCGCAATGCGGATTGACTCGGTACGTACATCCGCGATCACGACTTCTTTTGCACCGAAGATTTTCAGCCACATTCCCGTCAAAAGTCCAATCGCGCCCGCGCCGAATACCAGGGCCCGACCGCCGGGAGCAAAGCCGGAGCGCTTTACCACGTGGAGGGCGACGCAGATCGGTTCCAGAAAAGCGCCCACGCGTTCGTCGATATTTGCAGGCAGACGAAGGAGATTGTTGGTTGGAACCAGACACAATTCGGCGAAACCACCGTCGGTTCGCGAGCCGAGAAAGTTGTAGGATGGGCAGTGGAAGTAGTCGGCCTCCCGGCAGGCGGAACAGACCCCGCACCCGATGATCGGCAGGGCGGCAACCCTATCGCCTCGTTTGAAGTCCGACGAATCAGGGTCGGGAGTATCGATTACGCCCATAAATTCGTGTCCGCAGATCCGCGGATGGTGATATGCGCCCGTGGCGATCATCCGCGGCAGATCCGACCCGCAAATTCCCGAATACCGAACACGAACCAACGTCCATCCCGGCCGAACCGCAGGTTTTGGCCAATCCGCCTCATATCGAAAATCACCCGGGCCATGTAACACCAATGCTTTCACGTGAAATGACCTTTCCTGGGCATCGTTTAGAAT
Source organism: uncultured Phycisphaerae bacterium (assembly GCA_964563935.1). GTDB lineage: Bacteria > Planctomycetota > Phycisphaerae > JAAYCJ01 > JAAYCJ01 > JBAZZQ01. The sequence continues at coordinate 22,140 of CAZLZE010000052.1, forward strand.
GTGAGAAATTCCGGAACCGACAATCGACCCGACTCTGGATTGGAGCCCGACGCGAAGTGCTGGCAGAAACTCAGCGGCTCGGCGCTCCGGCAGGTTACCTCGATTGATTTCGCCGCCGCAGCACTGACGAACAACTCATCCGCCCCCAGTTCCGTCCTCGTCTCATACATCGACGGCGATTCGATCTCAAAGGCATGTTTTCCCGGGACTCCGAACGTTCCGTGTCCGCGAAGCACGATAATCCCAAAAGCGGCGCCTTCGCTAAGTCGCATCGTCTTTCCCGGATACACCACCGTTCGCTTGGCGCTGTAGAGGTCCGGATTCTTCTTTTCGCTCTTCCTGCCGGTCCGGTAGATCACAAACGACTGTCTGCCTTCTTCGGTTGTAAGCACTTCCACCGGTGGCCGAAAGTACTCCTTGCGGAAATTCTCCCGGTTCCCTGAGTTCGGGCAATTGATCATGCCTAAAATGTATTCCATGACCTTTTCTTCGCCATCTTTCTTTACGGTGACCGGAAAATCCCGATCCAGCAGGTCCGGCGGCATCGGCATGTCGTTGACCCGGGATTCCGGAATGCATGTCACATCCGAAGCCGCCTGTAGTTCGTACGTCACCAGCGACCCCGGCGCGTGCAGGGTACACGGCGGCATGAACATGCCCGTCCCCGGAACCAAATTGACGATATTGGACAAATCCGTCAACCGATTATCGCCCTTAAAATACTGATGAAGATGATTCAGAATCTGACGATCGGAAAACGACGGGTCCACCCCCAGATAGGTACTGGCAAAGGCATTAGGATTCAGATTCAGTTCCTGCGGAAAATAGTAGGACTCCGGTTTTCCTTTGAGTCCCTTGCGGACATGATCCGCACACGGATGCAGATGATTCGGAATCCGATGCCAGTTGTCGAAAAACTTCGAAAGCACGTCCCACTGTCGCCCCGAACCCAGAATCATATCTCCACATACCGCCAAAGCATCCTTCAGTAGCGGACGGTCCTCGCCAATCACCATTCGACTCAGACCGTGATCCTTCGGACAAACCTTGTTATATACCCCGTTATCCGAATACGTCACCGACGCCAGCCAGCGCTCGTTGACCACAACGTTCTGATTGATGTAAATGTCCTTTAATTTGATCCTGCGCCCCGGAACGATAATTCCAGGCCGGCCTACCCAGACGGGGGCCAGTCGAAAAACCCCACCCGTCCGATCGATTTCCCGTGATACCAGCTTTTTGATCTCGCCGTCTCTTTTCATTAAAACACCATCCATAACCTGCAAAAAAGTCCGAAATGACTCACTAAACAGACATATTATAATGTTGTTCATGTTCATATCAAATAGAAAATCCTTAATCAATCACAAGATAACGCAAAAGATGATATTTTATGGTATTTTGTCTTGACAAATATGATTGTTTTTCCTAAAATGAATATCAAAGCAACTTTTAAACAAGGAGATCGCTATGAAAAAGTGTGTTTTGGTTATGGTGGGTTGTGTGGTGGCTTTGGGTGTGACTGCGTATGGTAGTCTGATCAATCCGGGCTTTGACGGCGACGGCTCGGCACCGTCGGGAGACGGCTGGACGTTTTACGGGCAGTACCCGGGCTTGGACAGCGTTACGACTCGAAGCGGTCCCGGCTCCGCGACGATGTATGCCGCCGACTGCAACTATGCGGGCGTCTGTCAGTCGCTGCCTGCTTCGGCGGGAGAATTATGGCAAGCCACGGTGTGGAGCCGAACGAACTCGAACGATACGATCAAGGGAAAGGCCATCAAAGGAGGAATGAACATTGAGTTTTATGATGCGGGAGGAAGTCGGATTGATTATTTGGTCACATACATCCTCGATGGATCAAATGCCAACCTTCCCGAAGGCACCTGGGTAGAGGGTTCCGCTCAGATGGTCGCCCCAGCGGGAACGGCCAGAGTGCTTCTGGCTCTGTATGTGGAAAGAACGGACCCCAATGCTTGGGGGTCCATTCGCTACGACGATGCGTCCTTGACCGTGATTCCCGAGCCGATGACCCTGACGCTGATGGGACTGCCTCTTCTGGGATTCCTGCGACGAAGATGAGGGTTTCAACAAAAAGATTCTATCGAAGAGCGACCCTTTACCGGGTCGCTCTCTTTTATATATAGACTGATTGGTCAGAGATTTGGCCGTTTATTGATCGCAGACACCAAAGTCTCTACATGGATGCGCTTTAAGACCTCCAACGCCTCGTTCGATATCGAATCGTCGGTCACCAACAGATCAATCTCGGAAAGATCCATGAACTGCATGAAACCTCGTTTTCCCCACTTCGTTGAGTCTGCCAGCAGGATGCTTTTGTCTGCCCGCGTCGATACGATCCGTTTGATTTCCGTACCAATCGGTCCCGGATTCGTAATCCCGGATTCGTCGAACCCGGCGCACGAGAAAAAGGCTTTGTCGCACTTGAGCCGATGGGCATTGTCGATCGCAATCGGACCTTCAATCGTATTACCATCCGCTTGCAGAGTTCCACCCAGCAGAATGACCGTGATGCCTGGCGTCTGGAACAGCTCAAGTTGGATGCTCAGACTGTCCGTCACGACAATCAGATTCTGCCGCCCGCGGAGACGCTTGGCAAATTCCTCACCGGTGGTACTACCATCGATGTAGATTCGATCACCATCCGCTACCAGGTTGACCGCTTCGGTGGCGATCGCCACCTTCTTTTCCACCTCCACGCGTTTGCGCTTCGAAAACGGAAGCTCCTGAAGCAAGTTCGGACGGGATAAATCCGCCCCCCCGTGGAATTTCTGGACCAACCCCTTCGATACCAGCTTGTCCAGATCCCGCCGGACCGTCATCAAGCTGACACCGAGGTCCTGCTGGAGCTCCAGGCAACTTACCCTGCCCTTTTTTCTCAAGATTGCATATATCGCGTCATGTCGGGACACTTGTTCCATGTTCATCTGCCCTTACTTTGTGACAATCTGATCATATTATATGAAGAAGTCACTATAAAACAATCAAAAAATATGGGCCAGATCAATTAGAGCACAAACGAACATAATTTGTGATTTATTGGGATTGACATAAGCTTTTGAAACGAGTACGATAGTGCTTATGAAACGGAAACACCTCACGAGCTTTACGTTGATAGAGCTGTTGGTTGTCGTCGCTATCATAGCGGTGTTGATCTCCATGCTGCTTCCCGCTCTTCAGTCCGCTCGAGAACGAGCCAAGGAAGTGATTTGTCAATCCAATCTCCGACAGTTGGGGCTGGCGACGATGCAGTATCTTCAGGAAGGAAACGGGAAATTCTTCAACCCCGGCCGATATATTCAATGGGACGACCCGGACACCACCTCCTGGTGGGATCGACTCCGACCGTATGGGAATATTCGCCAAGGATCCGCCGGCTGGCCTTACTGGGACAACTGGCCGGAGGGACGAAGCTGGATGTGCCCCGAGGCGGCCCGGCTATTCTCGTATTGCCACACCTACTGGGCACATGGAAGAACCTTGGCCCAGGTTTCCGGTCCCGAGCGAAAGCCTCTCTTTGCCGAGTCCAGCCACTGGGACTTCTCTGCCTGGATCGTCGACAACATGTACCCGCTCCTCAACCCGCACCGCGACGGCGGACACTTTTTGTTCCTCGATCTCCATGTCGCCTGGGTCCCCCGAAAACCCTACTATTACTGGCTCAACGATATCCACTTTCAGTGGGACCCCAGTGACCCCTGGTAAGGAGCTTTTATGACCGGCCGGATTCTTCTCGGGTGCTTCCTCTTCATTTTGACCTTTCCCTGGTCTGCGCCAGGAGCGTATTTCCTCAACGGCAAGCCCTCACAGTACGGCGCCTATGTTTATGATTGTTCTCCGAAAAAAGGGTATCCTTTCGACGGCGACGTGGAGAAGACTTTCTTGCCGTTTTCCATCGGAGCGTTGATGGATGCGAAGGGAGAAGATTTGGGCAAAAGCGTCTGCTTTGGCCAGAATCCCAATTCCATTCAAATTCGAACGGTCTTCTTTGATCTGGGACGAACCGTATCGGTCGAATCCGTCACGGTGCGAAGCCGTCTGGCCGCCTGGTGGGGCGTCTGTGGTTTCAATGTCGCGTTCTCCACGGACGGAAGGTCCTTCATGGGTCTCCTGGACCATCCCGGCAAATATCCTCCCAAACCTCACACCGAGGGGCTTTATGTCCGATGCCCGGTGAAAGCCGGGGGAACAGCGGCTCGGTTCATCCGAATTCAATTCACGGTCTTTCCCTGGAACGATGTGCAAATCGGTGAAATCGACATCCAAGCCAAAACGACCCGTGAATCCCTGCCGGTCGAAGGGCCTTTTGACTTAAGACAACTGAAGGACCTTTACAGATGCCAAGTCGACTCTCCCGCCGTCGATGCCTTCGGTCAGTGGACGCGTGAAGACTGGTCCGGAAAAGTCAAAACCGAATCGGAATTGGTTCATAGAATTCGTGCCGAAGAAACCCGGTACGCTGATGTTAAAATCGACCCGGACAGACTCGACCGCTTCGGCGGCGATAAAACCCTGGGCATCAAATCCAAGCCCGCCAATACCTGGCGACTGGAGAAGCTCGCTGGCCGATGGTGGTTCATTACCCCGGAGGGAAATCCATTTTTGATGGTTGCGGTGGACGCGGTGAACATTTTCGACGGCATCAACATGAACACATTCCATCACAAGGACATCCCCGGCCTGGAGAAGAATTTCGAATGGATTCCGCCGAAGGATGGTCCTTTTGCCCCGTGTTTCTGGAGCCCCGAGCCGGGGATCGACCGCTTCAGCTTTTTCATGGCCAACCTCGTGCGGGTTTTCGGAAAAGATTATCATCAGCGGTTCTACCGACTGGCAAGAAACCGCCTGCGCGACTGGGGCTTCAATTCCCTCGGGAAGTGGAACTGGCAGAATGAAGCCCACCACATGAACCTTCCATTCATCATTACCGCCAACCCGCAGCCCGCCCCTAACGCTCCGGTCAGCGGCTGTGACGGCTTGGCTGATCCGTGGGATACGAACTTCCCCGCCGCCGTCGAGAACACCTTCAAATCGCTGGCCGACCAGTACGGCAAGAATCCTTTTTTCATCGGCATCACCATTGGAAACGAGGAGTGGTGGCATGAGACTGTGACGCAAGCCGTATTGAAATCCGTTCCCGCCTGTCCCGCCAAAGAAGCCTTCGCCGACTTTTTGGTACGGAAAAATCCCAAAAAATGGAAGTCCGTCCAGGACCTTTTGACAAAGGACCTGAACGCCCTCCGCCCAGGCATCGACAAAGCGATCGCCGAATTCATCGAACTCTCCAGCCGGCGATATTATTCCACCTGGCGCGACGCCCGCAATCGCCTCTTGCCCGGACGGCTCATCCTCGGCTCGAGCTTTGTCCTCTGGTGGCGGACCTGTCCGGAATGGGTCAAGGGCAGCATCCCCTTTACCGATGCCATGATGCTGGATATGTATCCAACCGCCGCCGATCCGATCATCAAACAGTACGTCGAACCGTACGCCGTACCCGCCGACAAGCCCGTTCTGATCGGCGAATACGGTCTGACCACCCGCGATCGCGGATTCATTCCCTTCGGCTCCAACGTTGCCTCGCAGAAAGAGCGGGGCCTTCATTACCGAAAAATCAACGAAGCCCTCTTTGCCCATCCCAATTGGGTCGGTTCGATGTGGTTCATGTACCGCGATGAAGTCCCCCTCGGCCGCGATTTCAACGGCAAAGGCGAATCCCACAACTTCGGACTCGTCGATATCTGCAACCTCCCCTACTACGACATGATCGACGAAATGAGAGCAACCAACCAATCCCTCTTCCGCATCCACGCCGGAAAAGAACCCGAATAACACACGACTCTGGCGATGGAAATATGTCCGTCTGCATGTCCCCCTCTTCTCCTCTTCCTCTCCGGGTGATTGCGAGCACAGCGAAGCAATCTGGCCCTCGAATGCTCATGACCCTCCGCAAGCTTCTTGTCTTCGTAGGACGGGTTTCCCAACCCCACCATCTTTCCTTCTCCCCTCCCCCTCAGTCATTTCCGCAGGCGGGAATTCATCTTCTCTTTCTCTTCTCTTCGCACTATGAGCTATGAACTATGAACCTTTCTCCCCAGTGCCTTCGTAGCTCCCTTCTCTTCATCTTCCCCCCACGCGACGTTGATAACGTTTGAAAAAACCTCGTTCGCAATACGGTTCCAGATGCGAATCCGGTCGATGAACTCGTTCACATCGTCGCTCAACGGCGTTGTATCCGAAAAGGATCGTCCAGGCGATAGGGTCCTCAATGGCGAAATTCACCGGAGGACAGCGGTTTTCGCGAGCCCGGTTTGCAGGGCTTTCCGAGACTTGTCTAACGGCATCAATCGATCGATCAAGGGTGCGTCATTCATAGCTCAGTTCATAGAGGGCATAAGTCTCCAGCTTGGGAAGGGTGAATTCCACATACCCTTTTTTCTTTCGGAAGGCAACGGCGGTCCCCTTCGGCGCAAGCGTCAGTCGCTTGACCGTCTTCTTGCCCGCCAGGACCCGGACGGTCACATCGCAAACCGGCAGGTTCGGCATTTCGTTCTGGAAGTTCAGCACATGAATGAGAGTTCGGTTGTGTTCCGGCTGGTCGATCCGGGTAATTTCCACCGGGGTGGGAGCATCGCTTTCGAAGGCGAAGGGCCGGGATGCCAACCGGCGGATCAGATTGACGAAAATGCGACGATGCGATTCCATCGCCTCCAAGTCGCCCGCGACGTAGATCGTTTTCCCCTTGCCGAAACGGTGTTCCACTATCGAAGGATACCCGGCCGGGTCACCCGGCGGATTGCTGTGGATAGAGGCGAACCGAATCGGGTCGGCAGGGTCGGTATACGGCAAAACCATCTCGCCGAGAACCTTCGCTCCTCGATGAGCCTTGATCTTGATCTGCGAGGATTGAATGCTCATCGGATATTTTAAACTGTAATCCCCGAAGAGACGTTGTGCGGATTTGGCCGGAGCGATGTAAGTAAAGGATTCTTTCGTTTCGCCGATATGCGAGACACCCAACACATCGGAAAGTAAAACGTCTTTGGTTCTTTTCCCGTCGCTGGAGTATCGCGAAGTGAATTTACTGGCGTACAGATTTCCCCCGGCTTTCACAAAATTCCGAAACGCTTCAACCTCCGTTGCGTTCATCATGAACACGTTCGGCAGAACCACAACGTTGTACTTGCCCAGATCGGCCAGGTTCTTGCGGGTAATCACGGTATACGGAATATTAGCCTCCACGCAGGCCTGGGCGGCATTCAGCGCCGCAGCCAAATGCGGCGGGGTTTTCCAACTCGTCTTTGGATCGTCGTACCGCTTGCCGTTGTCGGCCGGTTCGAACTTCGACTCCGTGGAAAGATAAATCGCCACATCCGCCGCGGGCACGCCGCCCAGCCAGGGATCGTAGACGCTCATCTCGGTAAAAATCTTTCCGATGGTCGAATACGCCTTTTTGTTCAACGTTCCCACCGGGTCGATCGCGTCGATAAAAATAAACGCACCGCCGTTGGCCATCGCCCGGCACGACTTCGCCCGGATCAGATCGGACGTTTTTAACGTCGTATGATCGCTCAAGTGCAGCGTCGCGGAGGTTTCGAACCCGAACGGTTTGTTCGGCGTCAGGTTCGACAGCAGCTTGCAGACGAACGTCCCTTCCAAAGTTCCACCGTAAAAATCCCCCTGGAGAAAATCATTATGCTCCACCAGGTCCGCGGAAACTCCAAATCGCCAGCCCTGGAAATAGCCTGACGCCTGATGTTCCACCGTCGCCTCCGGCTTGAGCCTCCGAACCGTACCCGTGGCCAGACCGGCGAACTCGACCAACCAGGCCTCACGCTTTCGCTGCAAAGCTACCCATTTCGGGTCCTGCCAGTCGATCACCGTCGGCATCTTTCCCCCCACCTCTGTCGCGTATCGCTTCCGGCAGTGCTTGCAGTAGCAGACCGGCGCGGGCCAAAAGGTCATATCGAATCGAATCCCGTCAAAATCGTAATTCGTACACAGTTCTTCCACCTGTCGAACCATGTGATCGCGATACGGCGAATTCGGGCAGCACACTCCGTATCGACTCTTATCGGCAACCCCTTCGCCCCGGTCGTTTCGAATGCGCCAGTCGGGAAATTCCCGATACGCCCAGGTGTTGAAAATCAGACTGTAATAGGCCTGGACAAAAATCCCCTTCTGACGGCAATACTCAAGCACCTCACCGAAAATATCCCGGCCTTTGAGGTTCTTGTGCATTCGACCGACCTTGGTGGGATAGTTGCATAGCCCGGTGTGCGAGTGGGCATAAACCACCGCCGATTGCGCGCCGGAAAGGGCCAGAAGCTCAACATATTTCTTGGCATCAAATTCCGTCAGAAATCGTGGATCGTCCTCGGTGATGTGCATGTCGATCACGTTCCGCCGCCAGGCGCGTTTGAACCACTCGTTTGTCACTGAAGTTCCTTTCACAGTTTATTGGCATCCGCAAGACCGTCGGATAATTAACGTTGGTTCCAGCACGGTTGTGTCCGAATACTCTTTTGAAAGTTTGCCTTCGAGAATGTCCAGCAAGATGCGAACCCCTTCCCGGCACATCGTGTCCACTGGTTGACGAACCGTCGTCAGCGATGGTTCGCAGTACTCAGCCATGGGAATGTCATCGAATCCGATGACCGCCATCTGTCCGGGAATGGATAGCCCACGTTCCCGAATCGCCCGCATCGCCCCGATGGCCGTGGCATCATTGAATGTGAACACTGCGGTCGGCGGCTCCGGTTGGTCCAGAAATTTCCGCATGGCAGAATAACCATCCCCCAGTGTCAATCCCCCCTCGACAACCAGCGATTCTTCGCACGGCAATTGATGATAAGCCCGTACCTGGCAATATCCTTCAAGCCGCCTCTCGGAAAGACTGTTTTCGTGGGGTCCGGAAATGTACCCGATTCGCCGGTGCCCGTGGCCGATTAAATGTTCCATCGCCTGGATCACGCCCGCGGTATTATCCACCAGAACCGCCGGAACGTTCCGTCCCTTAGCCCGTCGCTCGGTCAGGACAACCGGAATGTTGCTTTCCACCAGCATCTGAACCCCCTGATCCTCCGGATCGTTCGGCAAACCGAGAAACAGAACCCCTTCGACCTTCTTCTGCATGAAAATATCGAGATTGGACCTTTCTTCCTCGCACGCGTTGCTGCTGTCAGCCACGAGATAGTGATATCCCCGCTCACGAACCGCTCGTTGAAGGATCTGAAGCATCTGCCCGGAAAACGGTTGGGTAATATCCGATGCAACTACTCCAATGGTGTTGCTCCGCCCCCGCCGCAGCGCCCTGGCCTGTTCGTCAACCTGGTAATCCAGTCTTCTGACCGCCTGAAGGACCTTGGCCCGCGTCGATTCACTTACCGGAATCAAGGATTTTCGCCCATTGATGACGGCCGAGACCGTTGCTACCGATACTCCTGCCGTCTTCGCTACATCTTTTATTCCAGGTTTTTTGTTATTCACCATCGTAGTCTAATCGTTATATGTTAATCGATTAGATTAACAAAAATCCCTTCCCCCCGCAAGCGCAAAAAAACAATTTCCGGATTACGCTTCGAGCGACGTGAATTGACTATGGGTCAAAATAGAGAAGGACACGCTTCAAAACTTGTCCCTGTGCAAGAAAAAACTGGCGTAGACAGGATTTGATCCTGTGACCTCCGGGTTATGAGTACAATCCGGCTAGTTTTGTAATCTTCGGCTGTATCACAACTTACACATAAACCCTTGTTAAATCAGCGACAGCCGAAACCTTCATGTGGTGCATCTTCCGCATCCCGCGCGGAAAAAAATAATGACACGCCAGCACTAAAAACCTTTATACCACTTTTCCCGTCAGCGCAAAACTATTTTGGTGCAACGATTGCCCTCGATGTTTGATCTTTCTTGGATAGATATCCGACTATTCTGATCTTCCGGCTCCGAAGCTGCTGATGTACAATCGTGAAACCACGATTGCCGAGAAATTCGAGGCCATGACCAAGCTCGACCTTACCAGTAGCCGGATGAAGGATTTTTACGATCTGTGGCTTTTGTCGCAGACTTTCGATATTGATGGAAAAACCTTGAGTACGGTCATTCGGGACACGTTTGCACGCCGGGGGACAACCATCAAGACAGAATCCGTTGCCCTAACTTCGGCGTTTGCGGAGAATCCGACCAAGAAGACCCAGTGGCAGGCATTTATCCGAGAGAACCATCTGGACAATGCCCCGCAGGAACTGGAGGTGGTGATCTCAATATTGGCTCTGTTTCTGGGTCCCATCACCAGCGCCCTGGCATCCGGCCAAGCCTTCTCAAGGACCTGGAAGGCTCCTGGACCACGGATCTGATTTTGGCTCAGTATCAAAATCTTAGGGAGCCACCGCCACCGGACACTGCCCTGTCCATTTGCCTTCACGGACCAGTCCTGTCGTTTTACCAGCGGGTCCAACCATTCCGCTTGGCGACGAGCCACTCGAGCCATTGTCGGACCGGATTCTCGGGTGGCTGTTCGATATGTTATTGGGCCAGCATTTCCTGAACGGCCTGAACATAATGCTTGATCCTGTGGCTCTGGTGCCACACCGGGGCCTTTCGAAGTAAAGCCTTTGTTTTAGTAGCTTCCTTCTTTTGTGAGAAATGACATTATTGTACATTTTAGCTCCTCAGATCGCTTTTATGTCAAAGATTCCCAAACCTGTCCTTGCGAAAACTCTTCATGGCCTTGAGAAAAGCGGATATCTTTTAGACTTGCCTCCCGCCTAAATAACACGCGCCGTAAAACCCTTAGTGGCAATATTTTACATCTTTCTTCTTATGGATTTGCAGCCGTGGCGGTTTTTTGAAATCTGTTTGCGGTTGAAGAAAAAGGTCTCGGGGAATCATCTGGCATGAGGATTGCGTTTTTTCCAGGAGCAGGAACGACAAGATGTGTTTTACATAATTGTTTATTATGCGAAGTTGAATAGTTTTTTTAGAAGAAGGAACATGCGATGAGAAAAGTGGCCATTTACGGGAAAGGTGGGATCGGTAAGTCGACGACGACTCAGAATACCGTGGCCGGGTTGGCGGAGATGGGTAAGAAGGTCATGGTGGTCGGATGCGACCCGAAGGCCGACTCCACGCGTCTGCTCTTGGGCGGTCTGCTGCAAAATACGGTGCTGAACACTCTGCGGGATGAGGGCGAGGACGTGGAGTTGGAGGAAATTCGCAAGAAAGGGTTCAAGGGGACTTATTGCGTGGAATCGGGCGGTCCCGAACCGGGCGTTGGGTGTGCCGGTCGGGGAATTATCACCTCGATCAATCTGCTGGAGCAGTTGGGCGCCTATCAGGAGAGTCAGGAACTGGATTACGTATTCTACGACGTTCTGGGTGACGTTGTATGCGGCGGATTCGCCA
>CAZLZE010000053.1:0-33191 GCA_964563935.1 uncultured Phycisphaerae bacterium
GAATGTGATCCTTGTACGTCGATACGGACGTATGATTCATGTGACAAGATTTGCCGGGATTCCGGTATGGCCAGGCCCAGGGCCATATGTTGGAGGAACCCCGACCGTGACATTCGATGCCCATATTGTTACCGGCGGGCGGTCATAGCAAGGGATACATACCCCTGCGACGTTTCTTGTGAGACTGTGGAGATACACCGGTGTCCCGTCTGTGAGGCTTGGGTCAAAACCTATTCCCGTGACGGCCGGACCTATATCCAGTGCTCCAGATGTGTTCCGACAAACACGGCTTGTGATCGGTGCAAATTGCCTGGACACGGCCAATGAATTGACCAGCGGTATTTATTCCAGCATGGAGAAGTCAGATGGGTGATAGAATTATAGAAGAACCGACTCTGAAGGACGCGGGTGCTGGGGAGGATGACGGTGTACAGAGAGAGACGACGGTGAAAACGCTGAGAGTACTTATTGTCGAAGACTCGGAAGACGACGCACTGCTAATGATCAGGCAATTGCGGCGAGGGGGGTATGAGATCATTTATGACCTTGTCTCCACGCGTCAGGACATGGAGGAGTCTCTAAACAGCAAGGAGTGGGATGTTGTTATCGCCGATTACTCCATGCCGCACTTCAGCGGACTAGGCGCGTTGGAACTCCTGAAGGAACGGACGCTTGATATTCCCTTCATTATTGTGTCCGGGGTCATCGGAGAAGAAACGGCTGTCGAGGCAATGCGCGCCGGCGCCCACGACTATCTCATGAAAGGAAATCTTGCCCGTCTTATCCCCGCTATCGAACGGGAGTTGAGGGAAACCGAGGTCCGAAGGGAGCGCTGCCAAACCGAGACGGATCTGCATGAAAGTCAGAGGGCCATGACGACCCTCATGAGTAACCTTCCCGGGATGGCATACCGCTGTCAAAACGATGAGTATTGGACCATGGAGTTTGTCAGCGACGGATCGACCGATCTGACCGGATATCTACCGGGAGAACTTGTCGGTAACAAAGTTATTTCCTATGAGGAGGTAGTCTTCCCCGACGACCGGCAAACCATACGCAAGCAAGTACAGGAGGCGCTGAAGCAGAAAACACCATTCCAGTTGCTCTATCGAATCAGGACCAAGCACGGAACTGTCAAGTGGGTTTGGGAGAAAGGAAGGGGAGTGTTTTCAGCGGACGGGGAACTCCTGGCCTTGGAAGGATTCATCACGGATATTACCGAACAGAGAGAAGCCGAAGAACGAATCCGGGAATCTTTGAAGGAGAAGGAAATCCTTCTTAAGGAGATCCATCATCGTGTCAAGAACAACCTTCAGATCATCTATAGTCTGCTGAGTCTGCAATCGGGATACGTCAAGGATCCTCAAGCCCTGGACATGTTCCACGAGTGTCGCAACCGGGTCAAGTCCATGGCTATTGTTCATGAGGTGTTGTATCAGTCGAAAGACCTTGCCAAGGTGAAGTTCACCGACTACATCAGAACCCTCGTGAGTAACCTCTCGCGGTCGTTTGGCACGGTGTCCTCGGCGATCGATGTTGCGGTCAACGTAGGTGACGACGTGCAGCTTGGAATCGATACTGCCATCCCGTGTGGTCTGATCATTAATGAGTTGGTGTCGAATGCCCTGAAATATGCTTTTCCAGACGGAAAGCGAGGCCGTGTGACCATCGATTTTCATACGGAAGATGGACATAATCGTGTTCTTGTGGTAAAAGATGATGGAGTGGGGTTGCCGCCGGACTTGGATTTCCGTAACACCGAAACGCTGGGACTGCAACTTGTAAATACATTGGTCGATCAACTTGAAGGCCACATTGAACTTAGTCGAGACCACGGAACCGAGTTCAGAATTACATTTGCCGACTAGGACGGGAAGCGGAGGATTGTGGTATGACTGAAGCGCAAATCCTGGTGGTGGAAGACGAAAACATCGTAGCCAAAGATATCCAGAACCGCCTGAGAAACATGGGATATTATGTGCCGGTCACAGCGGCCACGGGTGACGATGCCATCGACAAAGTGGCCCAGTATCATCCGGACTTGGTCCTGATGGACATCATGATGATGAAAGGATCCATGGACGGAATTGCCGCTGCCGAACGCATCCGGAGCTTATTCAATGTGCCTGTGATCTATTTGACGGCCTACTCCGACGAAGGCACGCTGGAACGGGCCAAAATCTCCGAGCCCTTTGGCTATCTTCTCAAGCCCTTTGAGGAACGTGAGCTCCACACGACCATCGAAATGGCCCTTTACAAGCATCGGATGGAGAAGCGCCTGAAGGAAAGCGAGCAATGGCTGTCCACCACGCTCAAGAGCATTGGCGATGCGGTTATCGCCACTGACCGCAACGGGCGCATTGCCTTCATGAACCCCATTGCGGAAAATCTCACCGGATGGAAACAGTCGGACGCAATAGGCCAGGACCTGACTGAAGTTTTCAACGTGATCGACGAGAAGACCCGCACTCATATCGAAAGTCCGTCCCTCAAGGTTATTCGTGGACGAAGCCCCATGCGTCTGTCCTACAATGTCCAACTCATTGCCCGAGATGGAACAGAAACGCCCATCGATGACAGCGCCTCGCCCATTATGGACGCCAAGGGGAACATCCTTGGCGCCGTGATTACGTTCCGCGATATTACCGAGCGCCGGGTGGCAGAGGAAGTACTCCGACAGCACGCTCAATATCTGATCAAACGCGTCAAGGAACTCAACTGTCTCTACGCAATCTTCCGTATTGCCGAAAAGCCGGAGATTGCCCTGCCTGATTTTTTCCAACAGATCATCAAGACGATTCCGCCCGCGTGGCAATATCCGGAAATCACGGGTGTTCGTATCGCTGTGGGCGATCAGGAGTTTCGCAGCGACAATTTCCAGGATACCCCGTGGCGGCAGTCCGCTGAAATTATGGTCTATGGCGAACGGGTGGGTCAGGTGGATGTCGTATTTCTGGAAGAGCGGAAGGAGAAAGACGAAGGTCCCTTCCTGAAGGAAGAGCGCAATCTTCTGCACGCCATTGCCGTTCAAGTTGGGTTTATTATCGAGCGCAAGGAAACCGATTCACGTCTGCGTCAGCGAATTGAGGAGCTTGAGCAGGAGAACACCGAGTTGAAGCAGTTCGTCGGCGCCGGACACCAAAGCGGGCATGGCTCGGACCACCACAACTGAACGTAATCTGTAGCCGGCAGACCGGGTTCGGCGGGGGAGAGTAATTACTTTGCCCAGAAATCCTCGGTCATTTGAATGATATCGTGTACGTTAAGGTTTCCAAGGACCTGCTTTTCGCGACGAAGAGGCTTCTGAATTCCCTTTCGGAATCTTCGGCGCCCGCGCCACGTTTTTAAGTTCATCTCCGGCGAATCCGTATAACCGTAGTAGTAGTGGCCGGGAATGTTCTTCAGATGCCAATCAAAGTCGGTGTCGACTCCCAGAATGATGCCGTTTTCCTCGGAGCAGATATGATAGCTCTCTCCCTTGAGGATGCGGAAGAACAGATCTTCGGCGTCCAGTGCTTTCTTGCGGATAAAGAACCCCGGAAGCTGAGCATGTCGCTTGAAATGCTCGGCCTCGAACATCTGGCTCTCGACCTTTCGAGAGTAATCATTCTGAATCAGCGCTCGAGGAATTGCCACCACGACCATCGCCCCATCCCTCTGGACCAGTTGACTCGGTCCTTTCTGCTGGATATTGACCGCGACGGAGGAAATTAAAGAAGGCAGTTGGTTCAGGCGTTCCTGGAGGGCAAGCCGAAATGCCTTATCCTTGCGGGCCGGTCTGACGAGCCTTTTGAACAAAACTCGCCTCGCCCGGCGCTTTCCAAAGAACCATCGCAGCCAAAGTTCCTTCTTCGCCTCCTGTAATGCGTCTTTTCCTTCGCCTTTGACCCATGCCTTCATGTCCCGCCGGGTAAATACCCGACGCTTGACCTTGAGTCCCTTTCGCTTCCATTTCAGGGCCGCCATTTGTCCATTGCTCCTCAGGAACGATGTGCACACCGCGCCAATGATGTGCGTCTATTTTATGGAAACGCCGTCTCTATGGACACTGTTTTTTTGCCGCCACGCAAACTGCGGCAAAATTCCCATTCAGGCCTCGTGAAAAGGGTTAATTTCCCGACTCTCATATGTTATCCTAGGAGGCCGAAGAAGATGGAAGTCTATGAGAACAGGAATAATGTCATGGCCAAAGCGATAGCGGTTTTCACAAGTGGCGGCGATGCACCGGGGATGAATGCGTCCATCCGGGCGGCCGTTCGCGTCGGAATTAGCGAAGGATTTGACGTCTACGGCATCTGCCGGGGTTACGAGGGGATGATTCACAATGATTTTGTCCCCCTGACCGCCCGATCCGTTTCCAATATCATCCAGAGGGGCGGCACCATCTTGCGAACCGCCAGATCAGATGAGTTCATGACCCCCGAAGGACGCAAAAAGGCAGCCGCCAATCTTGTCGCCAGGGGCATCACCGGCCTGATCGGGATCGGGGGCGACGGCACCTTCCATGGATTACTCGAATTGGCGAAAATCTGGCCCGGACAGATCATCGGAGTCCCCGGCACCATCGATAACGATCTCTACGGCAGCGACTATACCATCGGATTCGAAACCGCCGTCAACACCGCCCTGGAGGCCATTGACCGTATTCGCGATACCGCCGACTCCCACGATCGATTCTTCCTCGTGGAGGTCATGGGACGTTGGGCGGGCTACCTCGCCCTGGCTGTGACCATCGCCGGCGGCGCCGAGCAGGTCATCCTTCCCGAGCAGGGTATGGATACGCAAGCCATTGCCCGGCAACTCGAAGAGGGCCGAAAGCAGGGCAAGACCAGCGGCATCGTGGTTGTCTCCGAGCGGGGAAAGGAAGGGGCGGTTTACGAGATCGCCGAGGCTCTCGAACTCGCCGGCTCGTGCTGCAAGTATCGGGTTACGATCCTCGGCCACATTCAGCGCGGTGGTTCGCCGTGTGCCAAAGACCGCATCCTCGCCACCAAGCTTGGTGCCTATGCGGTCAAGGCCTTACAGGAAGGACAAACGGGTGTAATGACTGGTGAGATCGCCGGAAAACTGGTCCTTACCCCGTTGGAGCAGACGTGGACGCGAAAGAAAGATAAGCCACTGGATGACTTTTTGCTAAGTATTATTCCGGCGCTTTCTAAGTAATTCTTTTCCGAATGGAAACTTGACCTGGCCTGTATGCCGGTCTATGATGATTGGTTGCTTGCCAAGAGTGTCGGGGAGAGCAGGGAACCGAAGGAGCGGTTAGCTTCCTCGAGGAACCGCCAAAGGCTCTTCGACGTTGTGTCGGGAGTGCGCCGGGCGGAACGTCGGCTGTTTGCCTGCCTACCGGTAATTGGAGAGCAATACGGTGACCATAAATATGGAAAACCACCTGATATCTTTGTCTTTTGACAGGTGCATGAGATAGGCCCTATGAGCGAAAAGAAAAAAGAAACTGATAAAAAAGAAAAAACAAAGGGAAACGGAAAGTGCCTAGTCATTGTCGAATCGCCGGCCAAGGCCAAAACAATAAACAAATATCTTGGATCGGATTACGTGGTGCGGGCCTCCATGGGCCATGTGCGAGACCTTCCGCAGCGGGAATTCGGGGTGGATCTGGAAAAAAAGTTCGAACCCACATACAAGGTGCTGGCCACCCGTAAGAAAATAGTCGATGAACTCAAAACGCATGCCCAGAAGGCATCGGAAATCTTTCTGGCGACAGATCTTGACCGCGAGGGGGAAGCGATCGCGTGGCATCTCGTCCACGCCCTCGGCATCTCTGAAGATCGCGCCAAACGCGTTATCTTCAATGAAATCACCAAACGCGCCATTCAGCAGGCATTCGAGCATCCGCACAAGATCGACCTGGACAAGGTAAACGCTCAGCAAGCTCGCCGCATCCTCGACCGGATCGTCGGATACCAGCTCAGTCCGCTGCTGTGGAAAAAAATCGCAAAGAAACTCTCCGCCGGACGGGTCCAGTCCGTGGCTGTGCGACTTATCGTCGAACGCGAGCAGGAAATCGAAAAGTTCGTGGCCGAGGAGTATTGGACCATCGCCGCGGTCCTCCATGCCGGACAGGATGCCAAGTCCGCTCAGGATGCCTTCACGAAGTATCAGGCTATGCACAAGGAGAAGGCTGATCCCGACAAACTCAAGGAACTCTTCGAGGAACATCAGCTCTTCAAAGCCGACCTTATTAAGGTTGACGGCAAGACATTCAAAGCCACGAACGCGGACGAAGCCAACCAGGCCTTGGCGTTTCTGAACAAGGCGAAGTACGAGATTGCCTCGCTGGAGAGCAAGGAGCGGCTGGAGCGGGCCCCGGCGCCCTTCACCACCGCCACCCTGCAGCAGCAGGCGGCCACGCGTCTGAAATTCGCCACCGAGCGAACCATGCGAATCGCTCAGCAATTGTATGAGGGTGTCGAGCTTGGCTCGCAAGGCGCGGTTGCCCTCATCACCTACATGCGTACCGATTCGACCCATCTGGCGCCGGAGGCCATCACTGCCGTGCGGCAGCACATTACTGAGCGTTTCGGTGCCGACTTCCTTCCGGAAAAACCGAACTTCTACGCCGCGGGAAAGCGTGCCCAGGAAGCTCACGAGGCCATTCGTCCTACCGACGTCAGCCTGCGTCCCGAGGACGTCAAGCAATTCCTCTCGCCCGACCAGTTCAGGCTCTACGCCTTGATCTGGCGGCGTTTCGTGGCCTGCCAGATGAGTCCCGCGAGGTGGCGCGTTACCGACGCCGTCATTAACGCCTCCACGCCCGAGCATACTGGTACACTCAAAGCCATCGGACGAACCCTCGCGTTCCCGGGCTTCCTCCAACTCCTGCCGGAACGACTCGCGGGCGCTGACGCGCTGCTACCCGATCTCAAGGTCAGTCAGCTTCTGCATCTGGTCAATATCAACGGCGAGCAGCACTTCACCCTGCCGCCGCCCCGATACAACGAAGCGTCCCTTGTGCGGGCCCTCGAATCTCAGGGCATCGGCCGGCCAAGTACCTACGCGTCCATTATTTCCACGATCCAGGATCGCGGTTACGTAAAGAAGGAAGATGCAAAATTCTTCCCGACTGATCTTGGGAAGGTCGTTACTGTCCAGCTTATCGAGCATTTTCCGCGAATCATGGATGTCAAGTTCACCAGCCACATGGAAGAACAGCTTGACAAAATCGAGGAGGCGCATCTGGACTGGGTTTCCGTTTTGAACGAATTCTACGAGCCGTTCAGCAAGTCGCTCGAACAGGCCAAAGAAAACATGGAAAAGCAAGCCATTACGAGCGAGTACACCTGCGACAAATGCGGCAAGCCCATGGTCTACAAGTGGACGAAGACCGGACGATTCCTTGCCTGCAGCGGGTATCCTGAGTGTACCAACGCCATGTCTCTCGACGACGAGGGCAAACCCAGGAACAAGCAGGCCCAGGTCACCGAACACAAATGTCCCAAGTGCGAAAAACCGATGATACTTCGCACGTCTCGCTATGGCTCGTTCCTCGGCTGTTCGGGATATCCTGAGTGCAAGACGACGATTCCTTCTGATGAAAACGGAAATCCGCTGCCAAAGGTCAAACCCGAGGATATCAACGTTCCCTGCCCCGAATGCGGCAAGCCGATGGCCGCCAAACGATTCAAAGGACGCAGTTTCCTTGGCTGTTCGGGTTATCCCAACTGCAAGACCACCATGCCCGTACCCAACAATATCGCGATCGATTGGCCCGAGCGGAAAGTGGAATTGACGGACGTAAAATGCGTCAAGTGCGGAGCGCCCATGGCCCTGCGGCAGTCCAAACGCGGACCATTCCTCGGATGCAGCGCGTTTCCCAAGTGTCGAAGCATTGCCAAGGTACCCAAGCCGGAGGGCGAAGCGAAGACCGGCGACCAGGCCAAGACCGAAGAAAAGCCCAAAACTGAATAATGTCTGACGATACCTCCATGAGAATAACGTTCCTCGGAACGGGAACCTCGCACGGTGTTCCCATGATTGCCTGCGATTGTCCCGTCTGCACCTCCGACGATCCCCGCGACACGCGGCATCGATGTTCCCTCATGATGGAATTCGACGGTCGGGTGGTCGTCATCGATACCGCCCCGGAATTTCGCCTCCAGTGCATCGCCCAAGGCGTCAGCCGTATCGACGCCTTGCTCTTTACTCATACCCACGCCGATCACATCTTCGGCCTCGACGATATCCGCCGCTTCTGCGCCATCCAAAAGCAGCGAATTCCATGCTATGGGTCGCCCAAAACGATCCAATCCCTGAAGACCGTCTTCGCCTACGCCTTCGACTACGATCGCCCCATCTATTCCGAAATTCCATACCTGACAGCCGTGGAAGTGACCAGCCCCTTTGACCTCTTCGGGCGCCAGGTCCAACCAATCGAACTCTTTCATGGAAGAACCACCGTACTCGGCTTCCGGATCGGCAACTTCGCCTATTGTACCGATTGCAGCGAGATTCCGCCTACCGCATACGATCAACTGCGGAACCTGGACGTCCTCGTCCTCGATGCCCTCCGCTACACGCCCCATCCCACGCACTTCAACCTCGATCAGGCCCTCGAAGCTGCGAACAAAATCCAGGCCCGCAAAACGTACTTCACACACATTGCCCACGAAATCAAACACGGGGATCTGGAAACGAAGCTTCCGCCCAATGTATTCCTCAGCTACGACGGTTTGCAACTGACGGTCTAGCTGCGTCTCCCACCGAGCTCCGAAACTGCCGGAAGGATCTGCCGACGATGTGAGCAGGGCGGTTGTCGGGATATCTTCAAAAGGAAATACAATAACGTCCACCCCTGCGTTATCCGATTATAGTTATGTGCAATGATGATAGTCTGTGTATAATAAAGTGGTTATTATCGGACGTGCCTATGAACAAAAAATTGATGGCGCCGGAAGCGGGATTAGAAGTCTATCTAAAGCAAATCAACGAGACGCCCTTACTGACGTTTGAGGACGAGCAGGAATTGGCTCGTTTGATCGCCGGACCGGATCAGGAGGCCGCCTATGAGGCCCGGGATCGCATGGTGCGGGCAAACTTGCGACTGGTGGTCAACATCGCTAAAAATTACGTCGGGCGGGGGCTTCCTATCTCCGACCTGATCGAAGAAGGTAATATCGGTCTTTTGCGGGCGGTCGAGGGATTCGACCCCGATCAAGGGTCTCGATTCAGTACCTACGCGAGTTGGTGGATCAAACAGGCGATCAAACGCGCCCTGATTGGGGCGGGTCAACCCGTGCAGATTCCCGTTTACATGGTCGAGGAAATCAGCAAATGGCGGGCGAAGGCGGCGGAACTGGAAGAGCAGTTCGGCCGACCGGCCAATACCGAGGAAATTGCCAAGGCGCTGAATCTTGCCCCCAAAAAGGCGTCCATCATTCAGGATGCACTCAACGCGGTCGCCGCCTCGCGGCCACATCTAGGCCAGGAGCAGGACCAGCAGATGGATCCGCTCGACATGGTCGTCGACGAGCGGGCCGGCTCGGTAGAGGAAAAACTCTTTGACGAAACGGAGCAGCAGGTAGTAAAAGAGTTGCTGTGCCAGCTGGATGAGCGCGAAGCGAAGATCATACGCCTGCGGTACGGACTCGACAACGGCGGCAGGGAAATGACGTTGAAGGAAGTGGGCCAGGCCATCGGACTGACCCGCGAACGTGTCCGCCAGTTGGAACAGGCGGCATTGGCAAAACTCGAATCGTACATTCAAGAGGAGCTTAAGTAGACAATGGATACTTACCGGAACATCCTGGCCAACCACATTCGCGATATCCCCGATTTCCCCAAGGCGGGAATCGTCTTCAAGGACATTACACCGCTCCTGGCCGACCCGTCAGCGCTGGCGCTGTCGGTGGAACTCCTCGCAAACCCCTTCCGCGGAAAAGGAATTGATCTGGTGGTGGGGGCCGAGTCGAGAGGGTTCATCTTTGGTATCGCGGTGGCCCAGGCGCTGTCAGCCGGATTTGTCCCCATTCGCAAGCCCAACAAACTCCCCGCCAAGACAGCCAAAATCACTTACGATCTTGAATATGGCACGGACTCGCTCGAAATTCACACCGACGCCATCAAACCGGGACAGCGGGTCCTGATGGTGGACGATCTCCTGGCCACGGGCGGAACGATGAAGGCCTGTTGCGACCTGGTCAAGGGATTGGGCGGTGATATCTGCGGAATCGTATTTCTGATCGAGCTTGCGTTTCTGAACGGGCGCGATAAGCTCAAGGGATACGACGTCCGAAGCATCATACAATACTAAATGGCTATCTGCCGTCAGCTTTCAGCTATCAGCCAGAAAGACGTTGGCGATTAGAGGCTTATGCTACTGCAATTCGCGAATCTCAAATCCGTGCCCGGACTCGTTCACGCGGTAACCACCAGCCGTTTCAACGCAATCACCAATTTCAACCTGGCGGACCATGTGGGCTTGGAGACGGAAAAATCAATCGACCACCGCAAGATGCTCTGCCGCCATCTGGGCATACCATTTGAACGATTGACGGTATCCCAACAGGTACACCAAACAAACGTCGCCCGGGTCACCGAAAAAGATGTTGCCTGCGGGCGCGACGGGTGGACCTCAGGTATCCCTGCCACCGATGCCATGGTGACGAATCTGGTCAATACGCCGCTGATGGTGCTTTCCGCCGATTGCCCGCTGATCCTTGTCTACGACCCGAAGCGCAAGGCCATGGGCGTGATCCATGCTTCGTGGCGGTGCACGTTTGGAGGGATCATCGGCCGGACAATCGATGCCATGGCTGGCAATTTTGGGTCATGTCCGCAGGACATGGTCGCCGGGATTGGTCCCGGTGCAGGTCCGTGCTGCTATGAAGTCGACGATAAATTTGTGGATACGATTCGCCGGCGTCCGGAGTTACTGGAATTCGTCGTTTGTCGCGGCTCTACCCGCCACTTTGATCTGTGGTCCGCGCAGAAGGCGGATCTCGTCAGATCGGGAGTCAATCCCGAGTCGGTAGAGAAGATGGGCCGCTGCTCCATCTGCGATGAGACGTTCTTTTCATTTCGTCGGCAGAAGGATCGGGCGGGCAGGTTCGGACTCGTGGCTTGCTTGGGTAACTAGTTGGAGGTCGAGCAATGGGAACTGTGGTAATCCTCGCGTCGGGTGGTATCGACAGTTGCGTGTTAGCGTCCATGGCGGCGCAGAACAATCAGCTCGCTCTGCTCTTTGTCGACTATCGCCAGCAGGCGGGGGTGCGGGAGCGTGCGGCGTTCGACCAGATGGTCAAACATTTTCAGCCAAAGCACAGCCTGGTGGCTGAGACCGATCACTTCAAAAAAATCGGCGGCTGCGGATTGGTTGACCCTCGCTATACGATCGAGACTGTGCAGGAGTCTACCAACCAGCTTCCAAAAACATATCTGCCCTTCGGATTTCCCTTTTTCTGGTCGCTCGCTGCAAGTTGGGCCCAGACGATCAACGCCCAGACCATATATTTCGGCGGCTCGGAGGACTATGGGCTTCGAATGCCTCCCTACGGCAAACTCGAGCCCTCCATCGACCGTGAGATCGTTCAGCTTTTCAGCTTCATGCTCCAAAAAGTGGCGCCGCCCGGTCAGAAGATCGCCTTCGAACTTCCATTTCTCAACATGAAGCGAGTGGAAATTCTCCAATTGGCCAGGCAGTTGAAGACGCCCCTCGAACTTACCTGGTCCTGCTATCGTCAGGGACCCAATCCGTGCCAACAATGTTACCGATGCCTCATTCGCCAGCAAGGCTTCAAAGCCGCCGGAATGTCCGATCCGCTCGATATCGCGAAGTTCTAGGGATATATGGATTGACGTTGTCCATGACTTGGGGCTTGCCAAGGCGATAGGACATCGGATAATGTTCCATCATGTTGATCAAGGCGGATGCAATCATCACAGCCGCAGGGGGAGTCTATTCCCCAGGCGCAATCAGGATCGATGCCGGTCGCATCGCGGAAATCGGATCTCGTCTCTCCGCCGCCGGTGAGAAAGTTACCGAATTCTCTCACGCGGATCAGATGACGATCATCCTTCCCGGGCTGATCAACTGTCATTGCCATCTGGAGCTTTCAGGGTTGGCGGGGAAGATCAAGCTTCGTAAAAACCAGGGCTTCCTGAGTTGGCTGATGAAGATTCTGATCTTTCGACCCAAGCGATCGGTGACGCAGGCAAGATGGGTGAAGAGGGGCGTTGATCTGAGTCTTGCCTCTGGAACAACAACCATCGCGGATATCTCCGCGAACAACCAGTCCTGGCGGGCGCTGATCGGTGAACCCATTCGTAAGGTGTGCTTCGCGGAAGTGCTCGGCTTCGGACCAAAGTCCGGGCACGCCATGGAGAAATTAACCAAACGAATAATAAATATGCCTGAAGAACGGGTGGGATTCTGGAAGGGCATCTCTCCGCATGCGCCCTATTCGACGGACGAGAACGTCTATCGAAGGGCAATCGATCTGGCCGTGAGTCGTGGCTGGCGATTGACGACGCATCTGGCCGAGGACCCTGCCGAACTGGAGTTCCTGCGGACCGGTACGGGTCCCTGGCGCAAAATTCTTCGGACGTTGGGATTATGGGACGGAACCTTCGTCGCCAGCGGACAGAGTCCGGTGGCGTGGGCGAGCAATTGTGGATTTCTGGATCATCCCATCCTTCTTGCCCACGTAAATTATGCCGATGATAACGATATTGACATCCTGGGGAAAAGTCGCGCGTCGGTGGCGTATTGTCCGTTGGCGCATCGCTATTTTCACCACCCGCCGCACCGTTATCGCCAAATGCTGGCCGCTGGAGTCAACGTGGTTCTTGGCAGCGACTCCCTGGCCGGGAGCTCGAGTATTTCCATGCTCGACGCGATGCGGGAGGTCGATCAGGCGGGAGGACTGAACCGATCCGAGATCCTTGCGATGACGACGACGCGGGCGGCGAAAAGTCTTGGTCTAAATTGCTTGATCGGTAGCCTTGAAGTTGGTAAATTGGGCGACTTAATTGTCTTGTCGGCGGACCGAAGACATATCAAGGATCCTATCGCCGGGATTTTCGACCGCCGGACGAAGATTGTTGCCGTGTTTATCGGCGGAAAAAGGGTATTTTCGAAAGACATGGATGGTCCCGAGGTTCTACTTGCCGATTCGAGTGATGGAACATAGAATTAGGCAAGCACCTTCAGGATGAATCAGAAGAACATCGGTCCAGAGCAGGTAGAGAGTACGCAAATCATAGTCGGTTTTAGTGTTGAGTGTTATGTCTGAACTGGAGCAATCAGGATCAGGTTCGAGTTTTGGTGGTACCGGCAGCGAGGATACCGAACTCGGTAAATTCGTGCTGAAATACCATCTGGCGAGCCCGAAGGAAGTCAAGGAGTGCATGGACCTGCGCCGGCTCCTGGCCAGCGAAAAGCAGGACAAGCCTCTCAAGCAAATCCTGATCGACAAAGGGTACATTACCGCCACGCAACTCCGCCGCCTCATGGAGGAGTTCGAAGGACGCCGTCCGTCCCGCCAACAAATTCCCGGGTACCAGATTCTGGGCAAACTCGGAAAGGGCGCAATGGCGACGGTATACAAGGCCAGACAATTGTCGCTCGATCGCATCGTGGCCATTAAAGTCCTTCCCAAACGCTACAGCGAAAACCCCGAATTCGTCGATCGGTTCTACCGGGAAGGAAAGGCGGCCGCCAAACTCAACCACGCCAATATCGTCCAGGCGATCGACGTGGCCGAAGCCGACGGATACCACTATTTCATCATGGAATTCGTCGATGGGTACACGATCCACGACAAGCTCACCAACAATCGCCGCTACTCGGAGCGTGAGGCGCTGGATATAATCATCCAGATCGCCGACGCCCTGGTCCATGCCCACGCACGCGGGTTGATCCACCGCGACGTCAAACCGAAGAATATCATGATCACGAAAGACAATGTGGCGAAACTGGCGGATATGGGTCTGGCGCGGGAAGTATCGGACACGCGGCTGGCGCAGTCCGAAGCTGGACGGGCGTATGGAACCCCGTATTACATTTCACCGGAACAAATTCGCGGAGAGGTCGAAATCGATTTCCGGGCCGACATCTACTCCCTGGGCGCGACATTCTATCACATGGTCACCGGCCGGGTTCCTTTCGATGCAGCCAACCCAACTGCGGTCATGCTCAAGCATCTTCGCGAGCAGCTCACCCCGCCCGACCATATCAATCCGGAACTCTCCATCGGATGCGCCGAAATTATCGAGTGTATGATGGCGAAATCGCGGAATGACCGCTATCAAAGCACACAGGAACTGCTTGATGACCTGATGGCTGTCCGGCAGGGGCGTCCGCCCATTCACGCGCGAAAAATGTTCGACATGGGACAACTCGCCCACCTCGAAGACGAAGGCCAAACCATGATCGTTCCGCCCCAGGGCGAAGGCGGGGCAAGTCGTTCGAATAGTCCCGCCGCGGCGACCTGGCAACTCGCCGCCGTGATCCTTTTGATCTTGTTAATCGTGTCCGTCTTGATTAACATCGTCATGGTCGTTACCAAGCTTGGAAAATAACCGCCATTAGAGAGCAGACAGTGCATATGAAGCGATTGATCGGACCGTCGGTGATTCTGGGAATGTTGCTGTGTTTACCTGGATGTCCTGTGAGTATGAACCGCGTTGCCGGAGATACGGACAAGCTCACGGAATCGCAGTCCGGGTACAAATACTACATATATGTTCCCTCCTGGCATAATAATGACAGCAAATGGCCCGTCATCGTGACCTGCCACGGCACGAATCCCTACGACACGGCTTGGGCGCAGATCCATGAATGGCGAGGACTGGCGGAGCAATACGGATTGCTCGTCGTATCGCCCGAACTCAAGGCCACGAACAGCACCAGGACGCTTTCGGCGCCCGATCAGATTCGCCGTCAGCAAGAGGACGAACAGGCCATTCTGAATATCGTGCATCGGACGATTACCTCCCTCAACGGTGATCCCGATCGCGTGTATATCGTCGGATGGTCCGGCGGCGGGTACGACGTGTGTTATGTCGGACTCCGAAACCCCCACATCTTCCGGGCCTGTGCCATTCGAATGGGCAATTTCGACGAACGCTTCGTGGTCGATGTCCCCGAACGGATCGATCCGTACCAGCCGGTGTTTATTTTCCTCGCCTCGGAAGATATTCCCGCCATCAACGCCCAGTGCCGCAATGCCTACAAGTGGATGACGAACCATGGGATGAAACGCGTGACATTACGGGAAGTCACGGGCGTCCACGAACGCAAGCCCAAGATCGCCTTCAGCTATTTTAGGGATGTGACCGAGCAATACGCGTTCGTTCGCGTCAATGCCGTCAAGCATGTGGGCGGCGACCCACTGAAAGTTCAGTTTTACGCGACTGTCGATCCAAAACCCTCCGCCATCGTCTGGGAATTCGGTGATAAGAAGATTTCCACGGAAATGGCCCCGCAGCACCGCTACGCGAAGCCCGGTACATACGAGGTCAAAGTCAATATCGTTACCGCCAATTCCGCCCGGACCGAACGCAAGATTCGACTCGATCTAGCCGATAATCCTCAATGAGGTTAGATCAGTCGTGAACGGGCAGGCGGGAAGAAGAACCTCGCTATTTCCCTCCCGACCGAGCGATGATTTGGATGCCTGAGCTTATAACCATGACAGGGCAAAGAATCTTCAAGTTAATATCGGCTGCTTTGGTATTATCGGTCCTGACCGGATGTGCGGTCACCCAGCCACAGAAGGTACCTCGAGAGGTTCTGCATCTTACCGATCAGGAATTCAATCGCGATTACTTCGTCTATCTTCCGTCCGCGTTCGGCAAGACGCCCTTGCCCCTGGTCGTAACCTGCCACGGGACAAATCCCTGGGACAGCGCCAGGCTGCAGATCAACGAATGGAAATACCTGGCGGAACAGAACAATTTCGTCGTTATCGCCCCCGTGATCGACTCCGCCCGCGGCGTTATTCCTCCGGCGCCTCCCGAGGGAACAAATATCCTCGAGAAAGATGAACAGTTCATCCTCAAATTGGTCCGTCGTTTTGTCAACACGCCCAATATCGACAGTCGCGCGGTAATGATCACCGGTTGGTCGGCCGGCGGTTTCGCCACCTACTACATCGGGCTCAGACACCCCGAACTCTTCCGCGTCGTGGTCGGACGCCAGGCGAATTTCGTCCGTGAATACTATCCCAAAGATATCTGGCGGTTCAATCCCTATCAACCCTTGCTTATTTTCTACGGTACCGCCGATCTTCCGCTGATCAAGGCCGATGCCCAGGTAGCCTATCGCTTCTTCACCGAGGCGGGGCAGAAAAACGTCGCTCTGAAAGCCATTTCCGCCGGTCACACTCGCCATCCGGAGATTGCCCTCGAGTTCTTCCAGGAATGCGTCAAAATGTATCCGCGACCAAGGGTGATTTCCGCGACACGATATACTAGCGGAAAGTGCCGCTTGCGGCTGGATTCCGGCATCGTCAGTTCGCCGGACAGTAAAGAAATCTTCTGGGACTTCGGCGACGGCGACAGTGTTCCCGGGCGAGTCGTGGAGCACACATATCCCGGACCGGGCCAATACCACCTGGCCGTGATGCATACGTACGACAAGCAGATCATTCGCTTCATCGGGCAGATCGATATTACGGCAAAATCCATTTCTTTCAAGCCAGGAGTCAAGCGGTGAAAACATTCCGATTGGAAGGATCACTGTTGGGGGCGGCGGTTCTTATCCTTCTGGTTGGATGCGCCGAGACGCACCATGTAACGGCCTCGCGGGAGTCGGCGGAGGTAACCCGACACGAACCCCAGCCTCGTCACTCGGTTCCCTCACAACCCTTGACCGCCGCGATGCCGGCGACACGCGAGGAGCAAAAACGACCTGCTACTTGTCCGGTCGCGATATCTCCGTCACCCACACCAACTCCAATTCCGACCTCCGCTCCGGTAATCAATGCGTTCGCCGCAAGCCAGCCTGCCACGCGGGCGGCGGTTGTGCCCACGCAGGTTGCGCCGAAAGCAGTGAAGGTCCGCGTGGCGGCATACAATACCCAGAGCGGAAGGACTCCGCGAAAAATCCTGGAAAATTTGCGATCCGTCACGCCGGATCTTGTCTTTCTTCAGGAGGTAAGTCAGAGCAACGTGCGGTTCTATGCGGAGAACCTGGGCCTGAATTATCAATTCGGACCATATCAGCCGAATGTCATGTTTGGCCTCGGAATCCTTGCCCCGGGCCAGATCACGCCTGTAAAACTCTTCACCATGCCCGGCGAACGGAACTTCGCCATGGCCGCCAGGATCGTACTTGGCGGGCAGGAAATCCTTGTTGTCACCGTCCACTTAAAATCGCTCCCGCGACCCCTGGTGTCCGGAATGCTCAAGGTGATGGGACCGCATAAGGCCCAGGCCGAGGAAATTCTGGAGCTGGTAAAGAAAGAGAATCTGCCCACCATTGTGGCGGGAGATTTCAACACCCTGTCCTTCACGCCCGAATACCTCACCCTGAGTTCGACGTTGAAGGACTCATCTTCTATCCTCGGCACCACAAGCCAGCCGAGCATCATCATCAACGGAGCCGGCTATCGCATCGACTACATCTTCTTCCGAGGCCCATGGAAACCCCTCAAGTACCAGACAAGCCCGCTTCCAGGCTCGGATCACCGAATGATCTGGTCGGATCTGGACTTGACAATCAAGTGAGCCATTCCGCGACGAGGCGCATCAATTCTGCTTCTTGTTCCACACGATTCGGTAACTGAAATCCCATTGGTCCCATTTGCCGTAGTTGACGAGAAAGGCAGGAACAACCGCGGGTTCCTGCGCCCAGACATGAGTCTGATGCTCCACATGGCCGTCCAGGCACAGCAGTGACACCGCCATCTGATTGTTGATCCAGTGGTTTGTGTTTTCCATTCCAGGCCAACCCTTGGCCTTGTCGGTCATCAACACCCACCAACTGAGCGTCTGGTCGACCTGACGTGGGCTGTGATAGTCGTTGCGGAAATAGTTATACTTTGTCTCGTCGATGGAACCCAGATACGTGTAGTCGGTGGAAGTCAGGGCTGCGCTGGTGTCATACTTCACATAACCGGGCGTGAATGGACAGCAAAACAGGTTCAGCGGAATGCCATATTTGTCCATGAAGTACTTCATGTAGTCGATCGTGTTGACCATTTCGGGCACGGCGTAGCAGATATCCCATATGCGATCGGTGGGCCGGAACCAGCCGTTATTCTCCTGCGTGTACATCAGATGCACGCTTCCCCATTGTCGAAGCTGGCTCGTGCATACCGTCACCTTCGCGTTGATCCTCGCCTGCTGGATCGCGGGAAGCAGAATCGCGATCAGCACGGATATAATCGCCACCACCACCAGCAACTCAATCAGCGTAAATCCCATTTTCCGTCGCATAGTTTTCTCCTGTAGGGCGGGTTATGAACCCGCCGTCCTATTTTCTTCTGTAGGGGCACGGCACGCCGTGCTCCTCGCTTTGCACACACTTATTTACCAACCTGTAACTTCCCAACAAACGCCGTTTCATACGGATCAAGACGCACAACAAACTCCGGTGCGCCTTCGACATCCTTGCACGATATCGTCTGCCCGCTCAACATATTGATCACGCTCGCATCCCCGGCGGCCTTCGTCGCCGTCCAGCGAACCGTCGGGCGAACCGGGTAATTCCCGCCGTTCACGAGGATCAGCCAGTCGTCCCCCTTGGCGTCCTTCAGACCCAAAATCGCCAGTTCATTCCGGCTCGTCTCAAAGTAATTGACTGCCTTCGCCGAAGGCAGAATCTTCATCCCCTCAAAATATTCCGTGAAAAACTCCGCGGTTCGCCCTGGATACGCGTCGGTGGCGACCCCAACCGTACCGCCGACGGACAAAACTTTCCCTTTCCCAAACGAATGCTCAATGACGGCAGGGGACTTATCGGCGTACGTTCCAATAATCGTCGTTTTGGCGTCGAGCGATTTATACGTAAACGCGCGAATCGAATCCTCAATCGGCGGCATCCAGCACTTCTTCTCACGGGCGGTAATGATGGAGGGCGTCGTTTCTTTCATCACAGCCCCCATCACCTCCCGCATCCCGGATCCAGGATGCGAACCATACGCAAACCCGTACTCGTCGAAGCGTGCAAACGCGCCCACGATGACCAGCGTCCCGCCGCATTCCACAAACTGTCTCATCCGTGCGAGGGTTGCCTTCGGCATATACTCGCCCTCGATCACGATGACAACTTTGTACCGATCGAGTCCGCCGCCCGCGATTCGCTCATCCGTCACAAAACCTGCCGAATATCCGCCCACCAGCGAGATCGCCTCATACAGTGACCGCAATTGGTTTATCGGTGTACTAAGCGGACGCTCGGGATGGCCCGGATTGATCAGGTCCCGATGATAGAACGTTGGACGCGCGTAATAGAACGCTATTTCCGGCTTGGGCTTGCTCGACCCGGCAAGAATCCCATCCATCGCCTTCAACTGCGAGTAGAACTTGCACATCGCCTCTGCCGCCGGCGCGGGCGAATCATCACCATTAAAAAGCGCCCACTGCCCCGGACTCCAGGCAAAGGGGAACAATCCTCGCAGCCCTTTTCCGAACATCCCCCATACCTGCACCGTAAACTCCCCCCGCAGACCCATTCGATAAGGCTTCCACCAGCCCTGGTTGTATTCCGTGCACCACACGGGCAATCCGGAACCCTCGTGCTCCATGTCAATCCCGACAGGCTGCATGAAATTCATGTTCCCAATCCCGTGCCCGATCGCCCCCGCCTGTAAGCCATAATAAAGATTCGTCCCGTACACCTTATGCTGAGCCCGCGCCGACTTGAACGCTTCGGTCGCATAGCTCAGGACAAGATTGGCATCGCACATTTTTGAGAACGCTGGCCGGGCGGGATCGTTCTTCACCGCGACGTCCTTCAGACACGCAAGGTGATTCACAAAGCACTCCTGCTGGAACGTGACAAAATCGTAGCAGGCTGCCTGGTTGCTGTAAAACGCCTTGATCTCCGGAGTTTGCCCGACGACCGTCCCGGGAACGGTGTGCCGGCTCTTCCGAAGATCGGGAATCGCTATCGCCTCCCAATCTGCGTATTTCGTCCGCCAGTTCCGGTTGAGTGCGTCGATGCTCGTGTGACGCTTCTTAAGCCATTTGATAAACGCCGATTTCACCTGCGGATCTTTGCCATTGAAGTTCAGTCCCACAGGTTCATTGTGGATGACGTATCCGCAAAGCGCCGGATGCTTCTTGAGCTGGTTGACATATCGCTCCACCCATCGCATGCTCTGGATCAACTGATCCGGCGGAGTCGCGAAATCATCAGGCCCACCAGGGAAGGGCAGCCGGTTCCCCCATCTCGGCCAGAAGGGGTCCATCGTCAGTAAAAGTCCCTTCAGCTCGTGCCTCTGCAGCCTGTCCAGAAAGGTCAGGCTCGCCTGGAAATCCGCGGCGTCCACCGCTTGCGCCGTGAGCTTTTCCTCGACCTCAGGCCACGCCTGCACATCCATCGAGTGAACGCAGTTAATCCCGATCCGCCGGGCATATTCGGCACGCTGATCCATTCGCTCCGGGCATCCGAACCAAGGCCAGTACACGCCCCGCGTAAATCCCGGCTCGCCGCTCGTATTGCGATGTCCCGGATCTATCCATTTCTCACGCTTGGCCTGTTCCGCCAGCGCCAACGCACGCTCGGCATACTCTGCGCTTTCTCGCGCGAGTCGCTGAGACTGAACCGGGCGATACACCTTCCAGCACTGATCAGCCATCGCCCCAAACCCCTTCGCCGCCTCAAGCTGAACGTCCACAGGCATCGTCCAAATATTTCCGCTCTTAAGCTCGGCCACACTTCGCCCAACCGAATCGATCTTCGCCGCAACCTCCGCCAGGTCAGCAGGGGCCCGGCGGAAGGCATCCTTCTTCAGCAAGGGCGTACCATCGCCCGCCGGCGCGATCTTGCCCGGCATCAGCCACATCGAATTCTTCAGACTGTCGGCAAACAACGTCGCCACCAAAAAATCACCCCATTTGCGTTCCCGGCCGTCGCTGGTGTAAGCAAACTGCCAACCGGGCGACTCCAGAACAACGCCAAACTGCGTCTGCGCCGATTTCACGCCAATATCAAAAGCAGGAACCGCACGGTCCTTTACTTTCCGCTCCTTGATGTCAATCGACGAGAAAATGGCCGTCGGAAAATGCAGGTCAAAGCGAACGGTGTAAGGAAAATTATTCCTGCCGGTTTCGAAGAGATGATTCTCCACGCCCACACGATCGGGCAGCAGTCTGTAAATGGTTCGCCCTCGCAGTCCAGCCGTCAGTGGTCCTATCTCGGTCATGCACGGGGTGTCGTCAAGGTTGTACGTGCACACCAGCACGTTTCGAGCCGGTGTCTCAATAAGGAACATCCTGGCAGCCGCCCCGTTTTGCGGAACGAACGCCTCAACACCGCGCGTCAGGCAATCGAATCCGCCGGAATATAGACGATATTGAATCGGCAGAAAAAGAAGCTCCCGCCCCGCGCCATCCTTCAGGCTCGCCAACTCTCCGCCGCGATTTGTGACTGTCGCGGTATAACCAGCCGTCTTCGCCTTGTACTCAGCCCCCTGAATTTCCTTGCCCGTCGCCAGGGGCGCCTTGCGATCAACCTGATCGAATACGAGCATGATTTTCTCGGGGATCGGGGTCGGCAGAAGAACAATCAGGTTGTCCTCGCCGCTGCACGTCCCATCCAGATCGATGTCTTCCACCCACACCTTCTCTACAATCTGACTCCCCG
Source organism: uncultured Phycisphaerae bacterium (assembly GCA_964563935.1). GTDB lineage: Bacteria > Planctomycetota > Phycisphaerae > JAAYCJ01 > JAAYCJ01 > JBAZZQ01. Next base: position 21,773 of record CAZLZE010000053.1, read on the forward strand.
CCATCACCTTCGGAAAACCGTCGCTCCGCACTCGCTCTGCCAGTGATTCCATGCGGACATCTACCAAACTCGTCCCGCCCGTCCCATCCAGCGATATCTCGATCGGTCCCGCTGATACGCTACTGACTGACAGAAACAGACCCAAAAGAATATGAACGCCGCATCTTAACATCTCTTCGCCTCTTGCTGTGCAACCGTCGAGCCTCGAACAATCAACTGCGTGCCGATGAATATCTGCTGTTCCCCGATGGACACTCCATTCATCTTGTCAAACAGCAGCTTCACCGCCCGGACGCCTTCCTCCGCCACCGGAACACGCACGGTCGTCAGGGCAGGCTCGCACGTCAATGTGAAAATCTGATCATCACCGTACCCCGCCACCGCCAAGTCCTGCGGAACCTTCAACCCCATCCGCGCCGCCTCCTCCACCACATTCTTCGCCAACTGATCGTGAACGCAAAGCACAGCCGTCGGTGCCGGATCCAACTTCATCAGTTCCCGCAGTTCCTGCTGGCCCTGCGACTCCACCGGCCCGATCCGGATCTCCCTCACATAATTCTCAGGCACGTCAAACCCGCACCGGCGCATCTCCTGACAATAACCGTTGAACCGCTCCATGCTGGTGTAATCGTCCGCAAAACCGCGAATATACGCGATCCGTCGATGACCAGCCTGCACCAAATGCCTTACGATCTCCCGCGATCCCGAAAAACCATCGCTGCTGACGTACGTGTAACGCGTAACCATATCCGCGGACACCGGCGTACCGATCAACACAAAAGGAATAGTCGCCTGCTCAAGGCGATCCGCCACGCTCAGGTTGAAATCCCCATATCCCGGCAGGCCAATCGGCGAGAGAATCACCCCGGCCGCCTCGTCCTGCACCAGCCGGTCCAGATACCGCTCCACCTTGTCCGGATTATTGTCGTGGTTGCACAGAATCAGCGAATATCCGTTTTCGTGCACCTTATCTTCGATGGCCTGCACGATTCGGGCGTGAGAATTCCATATCTCCCGCACGCATCGCACGATGGCTGCGACGATCTTCGTCTTCCGCCGTGGCTGAAGGCTCTCCACATACGTCCCCGACCCTCGTCGGCGATGCAGAACGCCTTCCTGGACCAGCATACCGATACTCTCGCGAACGGTGGCACGGGAAACCCCATACCGCTGCACCAGTTCGCCCTCGCCGGGAAGCCTGCTGCCGATCTTGAACTCACCTTTGCTCAAATCCGAAAGGATCTTGGACCGAAGTAACTTGCGTTTGTCAGACACGTTATGCCTTCCAATAGATCATACTGCTTTAGGCATTAATATACAACTTGTCTGACAAGTTGTCAAGTGATTAACTCACCAAACACCTTGTACGGATGAATCGGTGATCACTTTGCTTATTGTTGTCGGCGACCACCAGCATGATTTGGAGTGGTTTTTCCTTGAAGGACTGTTTGTTGAACATTATCATTCCCGATATGAAAACCTTGACCCTGACAACGTGTTGTCTTTTCGTTTTCCTTGGTCTTGTCGGATGCCAGCGCCCGCACCCGCCCGTTCAGCCGCCGGCGGGGGTCCTTCTTATCGAGAAGAACGATCTCGACTGCGCCTGGGATGAAACGGTAGAAGTCCTGCGGGAGCATTACTTTACTCCCGACCGCCTGGACCGCCGAAGCGGGACCATCATCTCTCACCCCACCCTCTCAAAGCAGTGGTTTGAGTTCTGGCGCGACGATACCCAGGGCTGGTACGAGGTGACGGAAAGCTCGATCCACAGTATGCGGCGGATCGTTGAAGTGAAATTCGTTCCCGTGAAGAATCGATATGAAATTCAGCTTTGTGTTACCGTGCAGCGCAAGAATGGTCCCGAGCGGCAGGTGACGACGTCCTCCGGAGCCCTGATGGCCTTTCGGGAGGGCACGCCCCTGACGACCGGCGAAATGGTCCGGGGAAGGCGGGCCAGCACGTGGGTGGTGGTCGGCGAAGACGTCAAAATGGCCAACTATCTTCTGCAGCGAATCGAACGCCGGCTGCCCGCGTCCGAATGGACGTACAAGTCGCCGGAGGGAAGGTCCTGACGGTTATGCGGCCGGCGATGAAACAGCGTTTCTTCCGGTCTTCTGCGAATGATCGAAAGCTATTCGGATATGGGTGAACAGTCCGTGGAGACTCCTTCGTTGCCTCAAACGCCGGAAGCGGTCAATATTATTATCAACTCCCTGACTGATCAGGAGAAGGTTCTCATCCTGTGTGCGAATGAGCTCTATGGCGGGAGTTGGGACTTGATCACGCACGACTTGATCGAGCGTCTGGAAGGGCGGCCCTACATCTTCAAATTGGGCGAACGCATCCGCGACGACATCGAACGGGTAAATCGTCTGCGGAAGATCGAGAAAGAACTCGGAATACGACTGGGTGATTTTGTGAAAATTTGATGAGTCAATGATGAATGGAGACGAGAGCGTATTTAGCACGGAGGTCGTTATGTCGGATGCGCCGATACGGACAGCGTTGATTAGTGTTTACGATAAGACGGGCGTCGTCGAATTTGCCCGCGAGTTGGCGAACATGGGCGTCAAGATCATCAGCACGGGCGGAACCGCCAAGCTGCTCGAACAGGAAGGCGGGAAAGGAGTACCCGTCGAGAGCGTCAACGGTTTTCCGGAAATGATGCATGGCCGGGTCAAAACGCGGCCCCCCATGATCCACGGTGGAATCCTCGCCGATCGCGACGTCCCCGAGCATGTCCAAGCCATGCAGAAGCACAACATCGGTCCGATCGATCTGGTGTGCGTGAATCTCTATCCCTTCATCAAGGTCACTTCCGACCCCAAGTGTACGTTTGCCGACGCGATTGAGAATATCGATATCGGCGGACCCGCCATGGTTCGCTCTGCCTCCAAAAACCACAAGCACGTCGTCGTCGTTACCTCCGCCGGACAATACGAACGTGTTCTGGGCGAGCTTAAGTCCGGCGGTGGAAAAGTCAGCCCCGAGACGCGCCTTCGCCTGGCGTTCGAGGCCTTCCGCATGACCTCCGAATACGACTACTACATCTCCGAATACCTCGCGACGAAAGTTTCGGCGCAGGCGGACGAAACGTCCATGTTCCCTGGCAAGCTCATGCTCCTCTACGAAAAGGCCCTTTCCGCTCGTTACGGCGAAAACCCGCACCAGAAGGCGGCGATGTACTTCGATCCCAAACGCGTCCCGGGCGGCTGGGGACACATCAGGCAGCTATCGGGAAAGGAACTCTCGTTCAACAACGTCGTCGATGCCAATGCAGCCCTCGAGCTGTGCATGGAGTTTACCGCCAAGCCGACCGTCTGCATCATCAAACATACCAATCCGTGCGGAGTGGCCTCCGATGACGATATCGTCGAAGCCTACCGCCGAGCCTATCTGGGCGATCCCAACGCCGCCATGGGCGGTATCATCGCCGTCAATCGCGCCGTCGATAGTCAACTCGCCGAAGCCATCGTCGATTCGCTCGCTCGCTGGGGCAAGGCCGCCGGGGCGGGCGCCTTCTTCGCCGAGATCATCATCGCGCCCATTTTCACCGCCGAGGCCCGTGAAATCCTCACCACGCGAAAGACCTGGGGCCAGGACGTCCGTCTGCTGGAAGTACCCGATTGGACCGGCAAGGAAAAACTACCCATCGCCGAAAATCTGGTGTCCGGATGGGATCTCAAGCGCATTCGCGGAGGTCTGCTCGCCCAGACTCGCGACGATCTGGGCCTCAACGAAGAGCAGTGGAAGGTCGTCGGCGACGTCAAGCCGACCGAAGAACAAATGCAGGATCTCCGGTTCGCCTGGCTGGTCTGCAAACACGTCAAGAGCAACGCGATCGTGCTGGCCAAGAAGGGGACTTTGCTCGGCGCCGGGGCCGGTCAGATGGCGAGAATCAACAGCGCCCGGTTGGCTTGCGAGTTTGCCGGCAATGAGACCAAAGGCTCGGTCATGGCGTCCGACGCGTTCTTCCCGTTCAGCGACAGCATCGATCAGGCGGCCAAGGTCGGAATCGTTGCCGTCATCGAACCGGGCGGCTCGAAACGCGACGCGGAAGTCATCCAGGCCGCAAACGAGCACGGCATCGTCCTGATCTTCACGGGCACGCGGCATTTCAGGCACTAATCGAGAGACAACGCATCTCTTGCTTATGTCGGTGGGGGCAGGGCTTTCCCTGCCGTCTGGGGTCATCTGTACATTGGGTGTCGGGGCAAAGGGCGGGAACGGTCGCAATGGGGCGGCCGTCGGGAAAAACAGAAGGAACATCCATGATACGCAGCGAACTTCTCAGTTGGCTTCATGTCCACCTGGCTACCGGGGTCGGCCCAAAACGATTCCGCTTGTTGCTCGATATGTTCGGTACGCCCGAACGAATCATCCGGGCCTCACTCACGGACCTGCGAGCCGTCCCGCATCTCGGTCCCGCTATCGCCATGCAAATCCACGAAGGTCTCAAGTCGGTGGACCCGGAGTCCGAACTCGCCGAGGCCGAAAACGCCGGTATCCACATCATCACGCTTCAAGACGCCGAATATCCCAAACTTCTCAAAACCTGTCCCGATCCGCCCGCTGTGCTCTACGTCAAGGGCTCGCTCACGGAGCAGGATCAACTCTCCGTTGCCGTGGTAGGGACGCGAAGTCCGAGCCACTACGGATCAGAGCAGGCCTATCGATTTGCCTACCTCCTCGGCCAGGCGGGTGTCACCGTCATCTCGGGGCTGGCTCGCGGAATCGACGCCCAGGCCCATCGCGGCGCACTGCTCGCCAAAGGCAGAACAATCGCCGTTCTCGGATGCGGACTTCGCACGATCTATCCGCCGGAAAACCAGGAACTCGCCGACCAGATTGTCGCATTCGACGGGGCCATCATCACGGAGTACCCGATGCATGTCGAGCCACAGAAGGGCAACTTCCCCGCCCGCAATCGTATCGTCGCAGGAATGACGCTCGGCACTTTCGTCGTCGAAGCCCCGGCGCGAAGTGGTGCTCTCATTACTGCCGACCTGGCCACCGACTACAATCGCGAAGTCTTCGCCCTCGCCGGACCGGTCGATCAGCCAGGATTCCACGGCTGTCACGATTACATCAAGTCCGGACGCGCCAAGCTCGTCACCTGTCTCGAAGACATCCTCGACGAACTCGGCGCCGTCGGTTCCATCCTCAAGGCCAACGGACAAGCACAAGGACACGTCCCATCGCAGCCAGATGATTCGCTCGGCGAACTCCTCAAAACCTCGCTTTCCGAACCGGAGAGGCTCATCTGGGACTTCCTCGCTCACGGCCCGAATGATACCGACACTATTTGCGATCTGTGCAAACTCAAACCCGCCGAAGTGTCCGCCTCGCTGACGACCCTGCAACTCAAAGGCCTCGTCAAATCCATGCCGGGAAATCAATATTCGCGAAGATAGCCAAGTCGGGCTTATGATCGTACGGTTTCGAGGTGGCTGAGGCATTTGCCGGGTCGCGTATCATATTGTATAGTTATCCTGAGAGCGTTAATCTGGATAAGATGCGTGTGGAACTGGAGAAGGTGTAGTCTCGCCGAAAATGACATCGTTTATTCTGGAAAGGATGCGGATGAGAAGTAATCTGCTTTTCAGAGGAATTGTTATTCTACTGATCCTCTTGGGCGTGCCGATCTTCACGGGCGGCTGAGGGCAGATGCTCTTGGCCGGCCGTGAGCGTTACCGTATCCGCAATCGCCACCACCGATCTGCAGTTCTAGGCAGATCACCGGGACAGTATGTGAAGGGCGGGTCTACCGGACTCGCCCTTCGTTGTTGGCGGAGAATTTCAGCGTTGATACCGGTGGCGTATCTCTATACTTCGACTTCTGTCCGGGCCTCAAATGTCAGGCAATGGACTTCCATCTCCCTGCGCCCGACATGGATTTCCGGCGCCTGGCATCCAAGTTCCTGATTGTACTCGCAGTTCGCCGACTTGCAGGCCCCGACCTTCGCGATGGCGCCTCGATCTCCGCCTTTGCTCGAACGTGCGAAAAACGTCTCGCAACGAGGGTGCATCCCATTCCCAATGGTTATCGCCGATGCGTGACACATCTTGTCGTGGTTATAGGCGCACTCGGCAAGTTCACACTTGGCAACTTTCGACAAACTCGCCATGACAACCCCCCATGAGGTTTCCGAACCCAAATTCCCCTCCTTTGACGGCCTCGAAAACAGTGCCGGTCAGAGCGCGTGCGGAATATCAAGACACCGTATTTTCCCTGTACAGACGCGGAACTCGCATCGGCCTCCCACCAACACCCCGTAAGCTCATCATAAACAGTGCATGGGCAACGTCAACCCCTTTTTGCCGGATTTTCCCACCCACAGACGCTTGCTCCCTCTTCAGTCACGGCCTTTTCTTCGCAAGCGTTTTGACGGCCTGAGCCAACTCCGCCACCCCGCATGGTCTATCGCTCAGAACCAGATGTATCGGATAGCGGATACCGCCGTTCAATGCCGCGTTGTGTACTCGCACCGCCACGACATTTTTCCCCTTGGCATCCAATACATTCGAAACATCAACCAAAAATGGTTCGTCCCAGATCGCGCCATAGTCTTTGCCTTCGGACTTCTCCGTGTGCTCGCCAACCGGTACGCCGTTCACGTACACCCAGGCTTGTTCGTCCACCATGGGAAAGTACAGATACGCAAACGTCCGCGTCTTTTCCGGCAAAGCCGGTATGGCCGATCGATACCATGCGAATCCGATATATCCCTTTCCGTCCTTTCCGCCAAAACCCTGGAGTTCCCACCCCGCCGCGTCCGAACGATCCGATCGAATACCGGCCCACGTGGCATCTTTGAAATCGACCGCGAACCATTTCTCCTTCACACCGATGTCGTTCGGATCGATCTGGAATTGCCATGCCTGGCTCAAGGGGATTACCGTCATCGTATCCGCCAGCGTCTCTCTTCCCGCGGACTGGATCGATCCCTCGCCCAGGACCTTCACGTTTCCCGTCCGGTCGTACACGTCCGCGTTCTGCAGCACGTTTCCGGCACAAACAATATTCGTCCCGCTGCCCACGTTGATCCCGTGCTTCTTTCTGCCTTCACCGACAATCGTATTTCCTGTAATCGAAATCGTCTCGTGGCCTGTGTCGCCTTTCCATTCAGCCGTGTTGGTCCCCGTCAGCCAGACCCCGTCTCGCCGTCCGTTGGTCCCGTCCGTAATCACGATCGAATTGCCCGCGATCGTGACGTTCTTGCAGGAATAGAACAGCGAGATCCCCGCGTTCGTGCAGTTGCGTACCGTGTTCCCCGTAATCGTCCCGTCGTAGCACCACTCCATGTCCAGACCGACATCCGTGGCTCCGTCGATGATATTGTTGGCCATGATCACGCGCCTCGCGCCCGTGCCCCAGATCGGTCCGCCCCCGCCGTTCTTCACGTAATTGTTGGTGAAGCTGAGATCCTCGCACCCCATCGATTCATGTTTCCAATTGCCCCAGAACTGAATTGCGTGGGCGTAGGCATCGACGACGTGATTGCCGGAAACGGTTACACGATTGGAAAAGACCACCAGGATCGCCCAGCTGAGCTTCTCCAGATCGCTGTTGATGATCTTCACATTCTCGCCGTGCTCAACGTAGATCCCGGTGTACTTAAAGTCCTCAACGCGGACATGGTCGATGACGACGTTCCGAACATTGCGAACGCTCACAATGGCCTTTTCCTGCAAACTTGCGGCCTGCCCTGTGCTCTTCTCCTCGCCCGTGAAACGCAGGTCCCGGATCGTACAGCTATTTCCCACATTGATCACGCCTTTACCCTTGCTCACGACGATCCTGCTGGCAAAACCCGCCCCGTGCAGAAACGTACCCTCCGGGAGAGTCACTTCATCGACGAGAAATTCTCCAGCCGGAACATAAACATCCTTCCCCGCCGCAAGTGCCTTGGCAAATGCAGCCGTGTCATTGGTCTTCCCGTCGCCCTTCGCCCCGAAATGCGTGACAGCGATTCCTTCGGCGAGGCAAACAGAAGTTGATAGTATAAATAGCAGACCCACCGTCAAGGCCATACGATCGCGATGCCGAGCCATCGATCATTTCCCTTTTTCAAATGCGTAGAAAAACCAGTGAACGCTCCGCGTGCCGCCGGACCACCAGCCAGGCCAGTATATCGGATTCTCAGCCAATGAGCACCGGGCGAATTTCACACTGCCGTCGCCGGAGAGCGCGTTGAACCCGCCTTCCTGTGCATGCGTCCAGCTCCAATAGTTGTAGAGAAAATCGCTGGCGATGGTATAAGTCCCAAGATTTTCCACCGGAGTTGCCCAGTACTTGAAGTTTCCTTCAGCACCGTCATACTCCCACCCTTTGGCCCCGGGAACCTTGTACGTGAAATCCCAGGCGCCCGTGAACGGGTTCATGTCGTTTTCAATATGGGGAATCAAATACGTGATCGGGATTCGAATAATATCGATTGCCGGCGGTTGCTTCCATTCCGCTTTCACTTCTTCGTACGTCTGCGTATCGCTTGCTGGCCCGCCGACGTAAGAAGGACAGTAGAACGTCCTCGGGTCCCCAACGATCTTGCTGCCGAAAAGAAGCCCCAGGTTCTGCCATGCTCCGCTGTACCACGCCACATGCTGAAAATTCCCAAAAAAGTTGTGATTGACGGGCGCGTATCCGTTCGACTCGCCCGCATACACAAAAATACCTTGCCCAACGCCTCGAAGTTGCGACGCGCATGTGATCAGTTTCGCCTTACTCCTCGCCGTATTCAGCGCCGGAAGCAACAAAGCCACCAGCACCGCAATAATCGCCACCACCACCAACAGCTCAATCAACGTAAACGCTCTCTTTTTCATCTTCGCATCTCCGCGTGGCATAGCCTCGCGTCCTCGCCACGCCATGTCTTCATCCTCATCTTCTCTTCACGGGCCACGCCGACTAGCCCCCAGCGTCAACTGGAGGATGTCTTCTCTTACTCAATCTTCTCTCTCATTCGTCCTATTCGCTCTTATTCGTGCTATTCGTGTCGCTTTTCTTCAATCCAGAATTCTTCCTACCCCGTCTCCCCCTCAACCAATCGGCTTGCCACATAATGCACTTCCGGCGGACCATCATGTCCGTCGATCCGCCTCATAAGCAACTCCGCCGCCGCACGCCCCTGATTCTCTCGAAGCACGTCGACCGTCGTAATCCGCAATGGCACAAATCCCTCCACCGCACAGCGCATCGCCGATACGACTTTGACTTCCTGCGGTACCCGGATTCCTGCCTCCAGAAGGGCGCGGATCACGCCCACAGCCGGGTAGTCATGCCCTGCCAGAATCGCCTCGCATCGGAATCCGCGTTTGATCAGCCTCGCTACGCACCTCTGCACGTCGATACACGGATCCGGCGGACTCGCGTATCCGTGCGGTGATTCACAGTAAATCACGCGATCATCACCCAACTCGATCCCCGCGGGTTCCAGAACGCTCCGCATTCCCTGCAGCATCGGCTGATTCGTGCGGACAGGGGGAATTGTGACGACCGCGATGTCCCGGTATCCCGCCTCCACCGCTCGCATCGCCGCCAAACGCCCGTTCTCAAACGCCGAAGATGTGACCCGGTCGCAATTCAGCCCGGGAATGGGGTGTGCATCCAGCGTCACACACGGAATACCGGACTCCGAAATGGCTCGTCCGTCGATCCGGCATAATTCCTCCGGAAGGCTCTCCACGATTATCCCCGCCGGGCGAAGGTTGACTACTTTCCCAATCATCTCCTGATACTTCGGCAAATTCGCCTGTGTTGAAAACGTCGCCAGCGTGAACCGATCATTGTCGATCCCCGCTGTCATGCCCTGAACGTACGGATGAGTGTCGCCGGTCAATGCCGCCGTGATAAATGCGACCTGTGCGATTCTCGCCTCTTTCCCTGCCCCGACCGTGATCATGACCCCACGCTGCGGAAGACGCCGTACATGACCTTGGGAAATCAATCCTTCCACCGCCCGGCGAACTGTCGGACGCGATACCCGATACCTCGCAGCCAGTTCCTGCTCCGCCGGAAGCAACGTCCCCGTACCATACTTTCCTGCCCGGATATCCGTCAGGAGTTGCTGCTCAAGCCAGATCGATCGGGTGTGGTAACTCGCCTTCAGCAAACCTGTCATCATTCCTGTAACCTTTCGGACCTATTGTAATCCAAAAAGAGACATAGTGCAAGTATAAAATGACAGAATGTCAGTTTGCCCGTCACGATAATCTGGGGATGGATCGAACACGATCTACGGCAGCTTGTCTCCAGGTCGCAGAATCTGGTAGGGGGGATGACAGGTTAAAGGTGACGTCAATTTCCCCGACGCTACCTCAATCAGCAGGTCCAACGCCAATCGTCCTGCCTCCAATTGGCTGTAATATCCAATGTACGCGATCTTGTTCAATTGCAGAACGGACGAATCCTCGCTCAGCACACCCAATGCGAGCTTTCGCGGATGATTCAGAATCGCGGGAAGTGCCGCGATCGGATTCCTCGCCCCCATGACAATCACGCTGTCGATCGCCAGATCATCCGCCAGCAAATCGCGAATGACCTCTGCCATGTTCTCTTCATTGCCGTCGCGAATATACCGGAATCCGAGGTTCAGAGGCCCAATTCCCTCCAGATACCCGTCGCGGGCCAGGCGGTGATTGCTCGCCCCGAGATTGCCCACGAATGCGATCCGCTGATACCCGTCCTCAATGAGGACTCTGACCAGCTCCGCCGTTGTGGTTCGCCGGTCCTCCAACACGCAGAAAACGTCCTGCCTGCCCCGAAGCCCGAGGTGCACATGGGGAACCCCCGCCTTTTGCGCAATCGCCAGCGTCGAGTTTCGTGCATTCCCCAGAAAAATAAGCCCCTGGCCTGTGTATCGTTCCAGCGAAATACGCTGGATGAACCGCGGGTCGGCTGCCTGGATCGTCTGGATCGAAACGCCCAACTGCTCGCCCCGTGCCGTTACCCCTCGCCAATAATCCAGATACTGCAGATGATCCTCTCGAAGCGATTCCTCAACCACCACAAAGACATCCGTCAGCATCTTCGGATGGTCCAGCACAAACGTCCCCGATCGCTCGCGACGCTCCACCAGCCCAAGCCGTTCCAACTCCGACAACGCCCGATTGGAAGTAATGGCCGACACCTTGTACTCCCGCGCCAGCGTCAGATACCCCGGAAGCTTGCTCCCCGGACCATACATGCCTTTACGGATCTTCTCCTGCAGCGATCGAACGATATGTTGGTACTTGGGTTCACTCATTCTATTACTGTATATATCCAGAAGTGGCTCGCAATTCAAGTCTTTTCTTTTCCCATTGCAAAATCGTTGGAGTAATGTATAACAATCCGTTGATCCGTTTGTGAAATCTGGGTATAGATGAAGATATACAGCAGTAAATGGAAAGGAACAGGCATGGACAAGGTTAAAGTGGC
>CAZLZE010000053.1:33201-33562 GCA_964563935.1 uncultured Phycisphaerae bacterium
ACATTATCACCGGTGGATATTATGCCGGTCTCGCATTGATCGGTGCCGGTGGAATGGCCAATGGCGTGCATTACCCCTCAGTCACCAGTTTCAATGATGTGCAAATCGTTGGACTCTGCGACGTGGACACCAAAAAACTCCAAGACACCGCGAAGAAATTCAACATCCAAGCCACCTTCACCAACTACCGCGAAATGCTCGACAAAACCAAGCCCGATGCCGTCTATGTCCTCATGCCGCCGCACGTCCTCTTCGATGTGGCCATGGACGTGATGGATCGAGGCCATCATCTCTTCGTCGAAAAACCGCCCGCCGTCACCACCTTTCAGACCGAGTGCATGGCGAAGCTCGCATCGGATAA
>CAZLZE010000054.1:0-31073 GCA_964563935.1 uncultured Phycisphaerae bacterium
AACACAAAGAGTAACCTCTATAACAGCATCGCGCCAGTAAAATTAGTCAGACACCAGCCTTCCGCGTCCGGGGCCAATATCGACAAAATGCTTGGTTACGAACCCCAGGGAGGATATATTCAACGTTGATTCACAATTACTGACGGAGGTATATCGAATGGCATCAGATTATTCCATCAAAGGGTACACATGGAAATGCTCAGACGGCTCGGCCACCGTTGACGTGTGGAAACAAAGCGAACAGGCCCGAAAGGCGACCGCGCCGGTGATGGCCAAGCTTAAGGAACTGGAGAAACTGGCCTCCTACAAGGGCAACCTCTTCAAGCCGGCGTTCACCTACGATTTCCCGGGCTATCCGCGGCACCACCCGATCAACCTGGCGGCGTTCCCGCAGCGGACGGTAGACTTCGACATGCACTCGATCGAGCCGGGGTACGGCTTTCCGATCCATGTGCACGACTACGCCGACGAGAACTACCTGGTGATCGGCGGGGCGGGCAAAGTGGTGGTGGAAGGGGAGGTGCTTGATGCCGAGATCCACGACGTGTTCTACATCCCACCGGGCAAGTGGCACTGTGCGTTCAATCCGGCGGAGAACACCGAGCCGTTCCACCTGTTCATCTTGCAGGCCCCGCGGGTCAGCGATGAGCTCAGTGAGTTAGGCTACGTGGAGATCACCAAGTCGCAGTGGGACAAGCTGGGGTTGCCCAAGAAAGAATGGGAGAAATAGCCATGAAGATTCTGGCGATCGGCGCGCATCCGGACGATATCGAATTCCAGTGTGCGGGAACGTTGGCCAAGTACAAGAGAATGGGCCATCAGGTGGCGATGGCGGTGGCCACGAATGGAGAAGTCGGCTCGTCCACATTGAGCAAGAAGGAGATCGCCGCGGTCCGACGAAAAGAAGCGGAGGCCTCGGCCAAGACCATCGACGCCGAGTTCTACTGGATGGATTATCCCGATGAGTTTTTGTTCAACAACGCCGAAACGCGGCTGAAGTTCATCGACGTCGTTCGACAGGCCCGCCCCGACCTGATCATTTGCCCGGACCCGGGCCGGGATTACCATCCGGATCATACGACCTGCGGCCAGATCGTCTGGGATATCCACGTGATGACTCCCGTGCCGAACATCGTGACCGAGCATGCGCCCGCCAAGGTCATCCCGGAAATTGCCTATATGGACACGATCGGCGGCGTGAACTTCATCCCCGATCGGTACGTGGACATCAGCGAGGACATTGAAACAAAGAAACGCATGCTCGCGTGCCACCAGAGCCAGGACGCGTGGATGGTTAATCAGTACGGAGTGACGTGCGTGGCGATGATGGAGAGCTTTTCGCGCATGCGGGGCTTCCAGTGCGGCTGCAAATTCGCCGAAGGGTTCAAAATCCCGCCCCTCTGGCCGAGGAAGGTGGAAAAAGACGGTCTATTGTAAAGACTCATTCCTCTGAGGGAATCAACGGCTCCAGCATGGAGATTAGCGAAGGAATATTCTCTCGGGCCACCTTCCAGATTCTGCTTTGCTTGATATCGCCGTATTCGTGGATCAAGACATTTCGTTGGGCGATAATCTTCCGCCAGGGGATTTCCGGATGTGCGTCCTGGAGTCCCTTGGATACGCGCCTGGCTGCTTCGCCGATGATTTCGATGGCGCGTTCAACCGCCAGTTGAGTCTTGCGATCCCTATCATACTCAGCGAAGGTGAGGTTTCCGATCGGCATGCCCACGGTTCTTGCGGCATCGAGCATATCCCACAAATAGGCTTGATCCCGCTGATCAGGCTGCATAGATCACCTGTTTGCTGTTCAAGATGGCTTGCCGACGAAATGGATTTCTCAAGCCGTCTTTCTCAACCAGGTCGACATTCCTCCCAAAAATGGCCTTCAGGTCGTCGACCATATCCACCCAGTCGAAAAGACTCCAATCCGCATCGTCGGAGAAACTGACGAGGACATCAACATCGCTATCAGGGCGGAAATCATCACGGAGAACGGAGCCAAAAAGGGAAAACTCAGCCACCTTCCACCGTCGGCAAAAATCGACGATTCCGCCCATCGGTATGTCGATGTTAAGGTGCGTCATATCTCATGCTCCATGCTTCTATTAAATACCACCGTCAGAAAAGGATCAAGAGTTATGTCAAAAAGAAAAAGGCGGGTTTCGGACCCGCCTTTCTGGTTTTGAGATGAAACCACGATGCTAAACGGTATACGTCGACGCCGCGGTGTTTCCGCCGCGACCGGTCCAGTTGGTGTGGAAGAACTGGCCTCGCGGTTTGTCCACGCGCTCGTAGGTATGGGCGCCGAAGTAGTCACGCTGTGCCTGGAGCAGGTTGGCCGGGAGACGTTCCGTCCGGTAGCCGTCGAAGTACGCCAAGGCCGAACTCATCGCCGGCATGGGAATGCCGAGCTGGAAGCCCGCAATGATCGCACGCCGCCAGGCCGCTTGATTCTTGTCCATCACGTCCCGGAAGAACGGGTCCAGCAGCAGGTTCGTCAGACCCGGATCGCGATCGAACGCTTCCTTGATCTTTCCGAGGAAGACCGAGCGGATGATGCATCCGCCTCGCCACATCAGGGCGATTCCGCCGTAGTTCAGGTTCCACTTATACTCCGAGGCAGCGGCCCGCATGAGTTGATATCCCTGCGTGTAGGAAATGATCTTGGAGGCATACAGGGCTTTTCGCAGATCGTCGATCATCTGATTTCTATCGAGCTTGACGTTCTGCGTATCGCCTTTGATGACCTTGGATGCCTTGACGCGCTCGTCCTTCAGGGCCGACAGACAGCGGGCGAAGACAGCTTCGCTGATCAGAGTCAGCGGTTGGCCGCTGTCCAGGGCTGCCAAAACAGTCCACTTGCCCGTTCCCTTCTGACCGGCGGTGTCGAGGATCGTATCGACTGTGTACTTTCCCTCCTGGTCCTTGAAGCTCAGGATGTCGCGGGTGATTTCGATCAGGTACGAATCCAACTCGGCGCTGTTCCAGTCGCTGAAGACCTTGTGCATCTCTTCGTTCGACATGCCCAGGCCCTGTTTCATCATCTGGTACGTCTCGCAGATCATCTGCATATCGCCGTACTCGATACCGTTGTGGACCATCTTCACGAAGTGTCCCGCGCCGTTCTCGCCGACCCAGTCGCAGCACGGCTCGCCCGCGTCCGTATGGGCACAGATCTTCTGGAAGATGTTCTTGACTTGTGGCCACGCGGCGGGCGAACCGCCGGGCATCATGGACGGCCCTTTCAGCGCGCCTTCCTCGCCGCCGGAGACGCCCGTTCCGATGTACAGCAGACCCTTGCTCTCCACGTATTGTGTTCGTCGAATCGTGTCCGGAAAATGTGAGTTCCCACCGTCGATGATGATATCGCCTTTATCGAGGTGCGGAATCAGCAGCTCGATGAAATCGTCCACCGCCTGACCGGCCTTGACCAGCAGCATGACCTTGCGGGGCGATTTGAGATTCGCCACGAGTTCCTGAATGCTGTGGCAGCCGATGATATTCTTCCCCTTGGCTCGTCCCTGCGTGAACGCGTCCACCTTTTCCACCGTCCGGTTGAACACCGCGACGGAAAACCCTTTGCTCTCAAGGTTCAAAACCAGGTTCTCGCCCATGACGGCCAGACCGATCAATCCGAAATCTGCTTTCGACATGGAAACACTCCTATCCTCAAAATGTATTTGTTAACTCAAGTGTCGCGGCAACCAATACAATTCTTGTTGAAACCATCAGATTAATCCAGGCCTCCGCGCGAGTCAAGATAACGCCCCCTCGTCTGGACCATTATACAACAGAATCGGTCGATTGTCAGACGAAGTGACCGAGGCCGACTTTTGCTTTAATCCGAAGACCACTCCCTTTATCATATATCCTCATGGGAAAGATGCGATTCATCCTGGGACGCGCGGGCACGGGCAAGACGCGGCTTTGCGTCGACCTGGTGGCCCGCCAGTTACGCAAATCGCCGCTTACCGGTCCGGGCGTGATCCTGCTCGTGCCGGAGCAGGCGACCTTCCAGATGAGGCGTATGCTCGCGACCTGGCGCCACGTTCACGGGTTCGTTCGGGCGCGGGTACTGGGATTCAAGGACTTGGCGTATCTTACTGTCGATCGCGATTCCGGCGGAAGCAAGCCCATGCTGGATTTTTCCCGCCGACTCGTCATGCAGCAAATCCTCACCGCCACGCACGACCAGTTGAAGTTCTGGAATAACGTCCGTCCCGAGCGCATTTCCCACTCGATCCTCCAACTGATGGACGAACTGACGCAGGCGGAGCTTGGCGTGGAAGGACTGGCCAAGATCCGCAGCGATTTGCACGCCCGGGGCGAACTTACCAGGCAGCTGGGCGACAAGCTCAGCGACATGGCCCTGCTGCTGGGCGAGTATCAAAAAATGGACATGGCCGGCTTGGACGATCCGCTGGTGTATCTGGATCGATTTCGAAAGTCCATCGACAAGATGGATTGGTTCAAGGGAAGCTACTTGTGTGTCGATGGCTTCGCGGGGTTCACCGGTCAGCAGTACGCAGCTCTGGCGGCGATAATGCAGGCAGCCGCAGAGACCCATATCACGCTCAGCCTGGATCCGGAGCGACTGGGCAAGGAACCCCCGCCGGCGGAGCTCAACATCTTCTGGCCCAGCGAACAGACCTACTTCCGCCTGCTCAGTCTGGCCAAACAGGCGGGCGTGGAAGTGGGCAAGCCTATCATTCTTGATGACGCCTATCGCCGACGATATCGAAGCAGCACGATCCTGTGGAATCTGGAACGTGTCCTGACCGGCAGAAAACCCGGTCAAGCCGGGGCCAAGCGCATGCCGACATGCGGCGAGGCGGTCAAGCTCGTGTCGGCGGAAGACCCTCGTCACGAAGTGGAACTGGCAGCTGGGAAGATCCTGCAACTGGTGCGGGAAAAGGGGTTCCGCTTCCGCGATGTATCCGTCATTCTGCGAAACCTCGACTCTTACGAGCACCTCATTCGATATCTTTTCGATCAGTACAAAATTCCTTTCTTCCTGGATCTCCGCCGGCCGATCGCCCATCACCCGCTGACGCGAATGATTCTGTCCGCGGTGGGGGCCCTGGCGACCGGCTACGAGACCCGCTGGATGCTGCGGTATATGAAGTCGGGCATGACCGGCATTCCGGAGCACGCAGCCGACCGGATCGAGAGCTACGTCCTGGCCCACGGCATCGACAAAGACCGGTGGCTGAACGAATGGCGCTATCGCACCAGCGTGCTCGGTATCAACGAAGACGATCCGACCGCGCCCGTGGAGGACTTCAACCTGCAGACCATCAACAAGCATCGGATGGAGCTGCTTCGTCCGCTGCAGAGCCTCTCCAAATTGCTCGGAATCCGCGAAGACACGTCGCAGGCGTTCGCCGTGGATATATTGCTCGACGGCCTGATGCGATTCCTAAAGGAACTCGACGCGGTGGGAAAGCTCGAGGATATGATCGAACGCGAGCGACAGGAACTGCGCTCCGATTCGACGCTGCAGGGCGATGAATACCGGGACCAGAGCAGCCAGATCCATCGCCAGATCTGGGACAAGCTGACGGAACTCTTCCACCAGCTCCAGATCACCCTCGCCGGACGCGACCTGACGCTCGAACACTTCCTGAGCGTGCTCACCGACAGCTTCGCCGAACTCGATGTCGGTGTCATTCCGTCCAGTGCGGATCAGGTGCTCGTCGGAACGATCGATCGTACGCGCCACCCGGATGTTCGCGCAACGTTCATCATGGGATTTAATGAAGGCGTCTGGCCTCAACCGCCGGAGGAGGATGTCGTCCTCACGGATGTCGATCGCCAGAAACTCGCCTGGGACGATCTGCCGCAAAAAGCCAATCTCGACGAGCACTATCTGAAGGAACAATATCTGACCTACATCGGATTCACCCGGGCGAGCGATTTCCTCTGGGTCAGTTTCTCCCGCCGTACCCTCACGGGTGTTCCCAGCCAGCCAAGCCGGTATTTCCGGCGGATCGAACAATACTGCGGAAAACTTACCGTGGCCTCCCGCGGGAAGATCGGCGAAGAAGAATCGTTCAACGGCGAAACACCCATACCGCTTACCGCGTCGAACCTGGTCGGCGAAACGATCATCGGGCTGCGCACCTTCGGATTCGGCGACGACGGAAAATTCTGGGTCGCCCTGGCCGACGCTCTGGCGAAAAAGCCGGATACTCGTCCCACGTTTCACCAATTCGCTCTCGGCCTGTGTGACGGCAACGTCGCCGAGATCAGTCCGAAGTTGTCCGAGGAAATCTTCCCCACCCGCGTGAGCTTCTCGCAGATCGAGAGCTTCTACCGCTGCCCGTTCCAGCATTTCGCCCGATACGGACTCCGTCTGCAAGTGGCGGCTCGCTATCGTCTCGAACCGGTCGACCTGGGCCAGTTCCGTCACGCCGTGATGGCTGAGTCGTGGAAGAAGATCATCGCCGAGGGCGAGAAATGGAATCAACTGCCCCGCGAGCGGATCGGTCAGATCGTCGGCCGCGCTATCGAAATCTGCGCCGAAGAAACAAAAAGCCAGGTGCTCTTCAGCAATGCCCGCAATCGGTACATCACGGAACGCACGCGGTCCGAGCTTACACTCGCTGTGGATGAACAGCTTCGTATGCTGCGATCGGGAAAATTCATCCCCAGTCATTTTGAAAAGTTCTTTGAGTATCCTCTCCAGGTCGCCGGGCGAACGTGGCAGTTGGTCGGCCGTGTCGATCGCGTGGACCTCGCCCAATACGACGATCGTGAGTGGGTCATGATCCTCGACTACAAGAGCCGGGTCACCACGTTCAGGCTGAAAGACTGGCAGGCGGGCGTGCAGATGCAGTTGCCCGGATATCTCTTCGTCTCGACCGTCGCGGGCGAGAAACCCGCCGGAGCCGTCTTCCTGCCCCTCGTTCCGCAAAAACCAAAATCCGACGGTTGTTTCTTTCCTGCCAGCGGATTGATCTGCTTCCAAGCCCTCGGAGCCCTGGCAGATCAGACGATCGGGGAATATCCCTACTGCATCAAGATCAAGAAAGACGGTCAGCCGGCGGAATCCGGTCCTGTCACCGTCCTCAACGAGGAACTCCTCGAAGGCATCATGGCCAAGACCCGACAACTCGTGATAGAAGCGCTCGAAGCCATGACCAAAGGGCGAATTGACATTCACCCCTATCACGACGGGCGCGTCAGCGTGTGTCCGAATTGTGAGTTTCACGGCGTCTGCCGATTCGATCACCATCTGAATCACTACCGGTCAACCGGGCGAGCGGACCGTGAGGAAATCCTGCGGCAGGTGGTGAAATGAGGACCTCAAGAACAGTTGCTGAAGTGAAACATGCCTGACCAAAAATGGAAACCGGGACAACTTGAAGCGATCAACTGGCGAGGCGGCGAGCTGATCGTCTCCGCGTCGGCGGGTACGGGCAAGACGTCCGTGATCATCGAACGCGCCTGGCAGATCGTTCTCTCAGGACGCGCGAACGTCGACGAACTCCTCATCGCCACGTTCACCGAAGACGCCGCCGAGCAACTCAAGACCCGGCTGCGCTCCCGGCTGGACCAGGAAATGCTCCAGGCCGCGCGCGACGAAGTCCGGGCCCGACTCCGCGAGCAACTCCATCGTCTCGACCGCGCCCAGGTAAGCACCATTCACGCCTTCTGCCTCCGCGTGGTCCGCGAAAACTACTATCGGCTCGGCATCGGCAGCGATATCAGCATCCTGGCCCCCGAGCAGGCGGTACTGATCAAGCATCAGGTGCTCGACCGCCTCTTTGAGGAAGCCTACGCGGACACGGGTACCTTCGGCGAACGATTCCGCAGCCTGGTCGCCCGGTACGGCGGACGACAGTTCGATGTGGGGCTCAGTTCCGTCATTTTGTCCATCCACGAGTTCCTTGGCTCGTTGTCCAAGCCCGATGTCTGGGTCCGGCAGGTACGCGAACTGGCGGCGAAATATCGTGCGCCGGATTTCGAAGTGACATCCCTGCGGGTCTGGGAATATCTCACACGCGACTGGCTGGCGGTCCTCGATGTCGTCCGAGACCGACTAACCAAGGCGCGGCAAAGCGTGGTGCAGCAGGGTAGCCCAAAGCTTCAGGCGTATCTGGACAGCCTGCTGGACCTCGTCGATCGCCGGCAAAAGCTGCTCGCCGCCGGTCGATACAATGAACTTCTGAAGGATATGGAAGAATCGTTACCGAAGAGTCCGCCCGTGCGAAAGGAATCGCCCGAGGGCGCGTGGTGGGGGCCCATCAAGGACCAGGTCGACGGCGCCAAGGAAACGCTCAAGCTCTGGGCCCAGGAAATCGGCATGGCGTTGTCATCCGAAGGCAGAGAGATTCTCCGAGGTCACGCCGCGTTTCTCGATACGATGATGGACCTGGTTGAGCGATTTGGAAAAGATCTGCTGGAAACCAAGGAATCGGAAGGGCACCTGGAGTTCGATGACCTGCAGCGGCTGGCCCTGAGCCTGCTGGAACAGGATGAAGTGGTCGACGCCTATCGCAGCCAGTTCAAATTCGTCCTCGTCGATGAATACCAGGACATTAACGAACTGCAGGATACCATTCTTCGCCGCATCGGCCGACCCGATGAGAAGGCGCCCGAACGCGTCGCCAATCTTCTGATGGTGGGGGACGTCAAGCAGAGCATCTATCGGTTCCGCCTGGCCGAGCCGGAGATCTTTCAACGGCTGTATCGCCTCGCCGCTCCGGGTGGCGACGGCGGATTGGGGCGAATCGATCTGCCCGACAACTTCCGCTCACGCCGCGGCGTGATCGACGCCGTCAACGCCGTGTTCACGCCTATCCTCTGCGGCGGCCCGCTGGAACTGGAGTACGACGCCGGCAGTCGCCTTGTTTGTGCCGCCCAGTTTCCCGAGACGAAATGCGATCTGACTACGGAACTCCATATTCTCGAGCGAAAACTCGATGCTGCGGACGATATCGCCGACGAAAGCGAATTCGCCGAAATGGAGGCGACGGAGCGCGAAGCGTATGTGACCGCCCGGCGGATCAAGGACCTGCTGGACAGCGGGTTCACCGTGAACGAGGGCGGCAAAGCCAGGCCCGCGGAGCCTGAAGATGTCGTTATCCTCCTCCGCAGCATGCGAAGCATCGCTGGAACCTACATCGGTATGCTTCGCCGCGTCGGATTGAACGCTCATTGCGAGCAGGTGGAGGCGTTCCTCGAATTTCCGGAAATTGACGATATCGTCTCCCTGCTTCGAATCATCGACAATCCATTCCAGGATATTCCCCTCGCGACCGTGTTGCGGAGCTCGCTTGTGGGCGCGAGTCTGCCGGAATTGGTCGCGATTCGACTCGCGGATAAAAAACGCCTGTTCGACGGGCTCCTTGCGTACGTCAAAGATCGCGCCGACGATCCGGCCACCCGCAAATTCACCGATTTTCTGCGCCAACTTCACCAGTGGCGGCGAACGGCCGGCTGCTGCTGCGTCGCCGAACTCGTTCAGCTTATCTATCTCGATACCGGCTATCCCGACTTCGTCCGGGCCGCCATGCCAGGCCAGTATGGGGCGGAGAACCTTGATCAATTTCTTCAGCTCGCCTGGCAGTTCAGTTCCGACAGTCGCTGCGACCTGTCGCACTTTCTGTCCTACCTTGACCTGATGAGCGAACAATCCGGTCCGATTTCTGGGGTGCGAAGCGGCGCGGGTAAGGGCGTTCGCATCATGACGGTTCATGCCAGCAAAGGTCTGGAGTTTCCGGTCGTCGTACTGGCCAACATGGGCCGAAAAGTCAATCTCCAGGATATTCGCGGCGATATTCTGATCGACCGCGAGCTTCTCGTCGGCCTGCGCGAGGTTGACCCGGCGAGTCTGACCAAGGAAGAAACGATTCCGTTCGTCGCCATCGCCAAGTCCATTCGCGACAAGACCGTGGCCGAGGAACTTCGTCTCCTTTATGTCTCAATGACCCGGGCTAAAGAAAAACTAATCCTCGTCGGCAGCGCGAAACTCGCTCCCCTCGCCAAAAACCTCCGGCAGATCCTGCCGGGCCAACCGCTGTCTCCCGCCCAGGTCGCCGAATGGGATAATCCCCTCGGCTGGATCAGTATTGCCGCGGCGTCCGCCGGATTGGAATTCGACAAGGTACTGGACGCCCTGGAATCGCCCGAGGAGACTGCCGTGCGAACCGGACCGTTCGCGATATCCGTCTATCCGCCCGCGGCGCAAGTTAAGTGGTCCGTCGAAAGCCAATCCTGGGGCAAAGTCAATCCCGAGGTGGCTAAGCATCTGCAAGCCATGATCCAGGGCAAGGAAATCTCCGTCTCCCCCGAGTCCCGCCGGACGGCCGAGCAAATCATCGACCGTGTGGCCTGGGAATACCCCCTCCGCGAGCTGGTCACCATGCCCACCTCCGTCTCCGTGACCGAACTGATCGAACCGCGAGAGAAATCCCTGACCACCACAAACTGGAGCCGTGCCAGCGTCCTTACCCCGGAGCGTCAGGCCGTTCTTCCGGGCTTTGAAATCCTCGACCCCATCCAGCGCGGCCATGCCTGGCACCGATTCATGCAGCACATCGATCTGCATCAGCCCCTGAATGAACGAGCCCTGCAAAAGCAGCTCAGCGATATGCTCGATCGCGGCACGCTCACCCCAACCCAGGCCCGGCTGGTTGATCTGTCGCATGTCGAACGCTTCTTCGACACCAAACCAGGAAAGATCATGCTCGAATACCGCGACAGCTTCCATCGCGAGCTGCCATTCACCTATGCCCTGCCTGCCCGCGAGTTTCCCGAGGGCACTCGGCCGGGAGACAGTGATGAGCCGGTCCTCGTCCAGGGTGTCATCGACTGCCTCGTCTCCACGAAGAAGGGCTTTGTCATCATTGATTATAAGACCAACAACATCCAGGCCGGCCAAGTCGATCAACTGGTACAACATTATCGGATCCAACTGGAACTCTACAGCCGGGCCATCGGCGAGATTCTTCGGACGAAAATCGACTCCGCCTGGCTCTACTTCACCACGCCCCATTCCGCCGTTCAGGTGGTCTGATCCTGGAAATGGCCGAAGGATGCCCGAACTTCAGGCTTTTCCGAACGTCGCCAAGTGGATATAATATGAAAACTCGTTGGGATGCGTGGAGATAATACATGATCAATAACAAGATTCTCTTGCCGACGGAACAGCTGCCGCGAAGGTGGTACAATGTGGCCGCGGATATCAAGGACCATCTCGTCCCGCCTCTGGATCCTGAGACCGGAAAACCCATGGATCCCGCCAAACTCAAAATCCTCTTCGCCGAATCCCTGATCGAGCAGGAAATTTCGACCGAACGTTGGATTGCCATCCCTGAAGAGGTGCTCGATCAGTACGCGGTCTGGCGCCCAACCATGCTCATCCGGGCCCGGCAGCTCGAGCAGTTCCTCGACACCCCCGCGAGGATCTACTACAAACACGAAGGCGTTAGTCCTCCCGGTAGCCACAAGGCCAATACGTCCGTTCCCCAAGCCTACTACAACAAGCTGGAGGGAATTCGTCGGCTCACCACGGAAACCGGCGCCGGGCAATGGGGTTCCGCCCTGGCCTACGCCTGTCAGAAGTTCGGTATCGAACTCCTGGTCTACATGGTGCGCTGCAGCTTCGAACAAAAACCGTTCCGGCGAACCCTCATGAAGCTCTGGGGCGCCAAAGTGCTTCCCTCCCCGACCGACCTGACCGAGTGCGGCCGGGCCATTCGCGCCCAGTATCCCGATACGTCGGGCTCCCTGGGCATCGCCATCTCCGAAGCTGTTGAGGACGCCCTCAAACGCTCGGACACGCACTACACCCTCGGAAGCGTGCTCAACCACGTCATGCTCCACCAGACGGTGATCGGCCTGGAGATCAAGGAACAGCTTAAGAACCTCAACGAAAAACCGGACGTCCTGGTCGCCTGCACCGGCGGCGGGAGCAACTTCGCGGGAACGGTCTTCCCGTTCGTCCCCGATCGGCTCAGCGGTCAAAAAATCCGCTTCCTGGCCGTCGAACCGGCAAGTTGCCCCTCTCTCACTCGAGGCCAGTACTGCTACGATTACGGCGATACCGGAAAACTCACGCCCTTGCTCAAAATGTATACCCTGGGACACGATTATGTTCCCCCAGCCATCCATGCCGGGGGGTTGCGATATCATGGCCAGTCTCCGCTTCTGAGCGCCCTGAAGAAGATGGGCATCGTCGAAGCGGTGGCTGTTCCCCAACGCGCCGTCTTCGATGCCGCCAGGACCTTCATCGCCACCGAGGGCGTCGTGCCCGCCCCCGAAACGTCCCACGCCATTCGCGTCGCCATCGATGAAGCACTCGAAGCCAAGCGGACCGGCGAACCGAAAGTGATCGTCTTCACCTTCAGCGGGCACGGACACTTTGACATGAACGCCTACGAATCATTCCTGGATGGACGACTGGAGGACTACGAGTATCCCCAGGAAGCCATCGAACGCTCGATGAAAAATCTGCCCACGGTCGGATATCCCCTGTAACCGACGTGGCGCCTGTTTTGAGTTAAAGGAGTAGCCTTTGAAACGATGTATCGGTTTGATCGCCTGTCTGATGCTGACAGTGGTCGGTTGCAGTGGTCCGGAGTGGCTGAACTTCATTGCCCCAATGGGAACATTCAACTACAACACGGGAACATTTGATCCGGATTATGTCACAGTCATATTTGTCAATGAAACGCCATACAAAGTCTCCACCGCCTTCGGAACATACAACACCTACGACCTGGAAAATGGTGTTACCGCCGAGAACCTGAGCATGAATGCCTCCGAGGCCCTGGCCGCACGAACGTTCGCCTGCCGCCGGCAGTTTGACGTGGCCGGTGCGGCGCTGCGCCAGGCGGCCACAACGGCAAGAGTCGACATGGACCTGTCAACGATACCTGATGAGACGACATTCACCGATCCCAACAGCGGCGACGTCGTCGGTTCGGCCCCCGCCGCGGTATTCCTCCTCGGCGTCGATTACGCCGCCAACGACGTGTTTGAAATCCACTTCAAACAGGTGCCGGGAACGACCGATCAGTTCACCGTGGAAATGATCGTCGTCGCGCACAACGTTCAGCCCTAGCTCCAGTAGGATGGGTTTCCCAACCTGTCAACTGTCTCTCACGAATCTCGGCGGAGTCAGATGGAGTGTGTCTTCGCTTGCGAAAACACACCTTTCTTCTCAGGACGCCTTTTTCTTCTTCCTTGTGTCCCCGTTCGCTTCGCGCTCCTCCGGCGGACGCGTCTTCCAACGCCGGTGAAGCCACAAGTACTGGCTCGGATCCTTGCGAACCATATTCTCCAGGCCGCGGTTGAATCGCTCCGTAATATAGAGCACCTCGTCCTCTTGGCCCGCCCAATCTTCCGGATAGATGATATCTTCCAGCTCGATCTCGTGCTCGAACCGCTCCCACGACGTCCGTCGGGCCCCGCCCACGATGATCGGAAGCTTCTGCTCCCGGGCCACCAAAGCGATGCTCCGGTACGTCGAAGCCTTGCGGTTGAAAAAGTTCGCAAAGATCCCTTTTCGCCCCGCGTCCTGATCCGCGATGAAGCTCAAAATCGATCCCTGCGTCAAAATCTGCTCCATGCTTGCCGACGCGCCCTTCTTGTACAGAAGCTGCAGCCCGTGCTCCTCCCGAATTCGCACAATGTAGTCGTTCAGGTACGGGTTATCCAACGGCCGCATCACCGCGGCGATGTCAAATCCCAGCGTCGCCAGCAGATACCCTGTCAGCTCAAAGTTCCCATAGTGACCCGTCAGCATGATCACCCCGCGCCCCTCCAGCAGAACCTTAAGTGCCGGCTCGAAGTTCTTCAGCTTCAAATACCGGTACCACGTGTACCGCGAGATCAGCCGCGTGGTAAACAAAAACTCCATCGCGAACATGACCAGGCTCCGGCACGACATCCGGGCGATCTCTTCCAGTTCCTTCTCCGTATACCGGTCCCCCAACGCCATCCGCAGATTCTCCATGATCTGCTCCCGATGCTTGCGCTTCAGGATCTTGTTGATAACGGGAACGTTGGAGTTGATGATCTTCCAAAAAATATCGCCGATCCACCGGGCCGTCCGCAAATTCGCGTCGATGGGAAACAAATGAAAAATCATCACCGCCATGCGCAAGGCCAGATACGCCAAATAATCCAAAACTCTGTTTCGCTGCTTCATACGACGAAATTCTAAGGTCGCAAAGGCCTTTATTCAATAACGGATTGGCCTTTATGATCTTTTGGGACAACCGTTGTTCGGGATATCGTTCTCATGAAATATGACTCGCGGGGAAACCCCTGTTGGACTCACCAGTTCGGTTCGCTGTTCTCGGACGGTGCCAGAGGCGTGTGCATAGACGGACAGGGCAGAGTCTGTGTTGCAGGCGTTACGGAAAGCGATCTCTTCGGGCTTCATGCCGGAGGCGGATACGACGGCTTCGTGGTTCAGTTCATTCCGGAATCGGGCCAATGGGTCTCCTGATCCTGGGTGCACTGGGCATCGCACGCCGAGCACGGAAGTAACTCGATTGCATACTTCCAAGTTACAGGCTGAATATGGTAAAGGGCCCAACTCCATGAATTGTCTGGTATTATTCGGACTATACCCGGCCATTCACAGGTTGGAATTGCCTGACAGCCCGGGCAGTGATATCATATCCTGATGGTTAAGAAAAACACTGTCTCAGTACAAGGGCTCCGCTTTCCAGAGTCTTACCCTGTTGCCATACTGATTCTTGCTCTGGTGGCAATCGCCGTGTTTTTTGATGTGTTGTTTGCCGCTCAGGAGTTGATCCCGACCGCATATTGGTCGGACATGTCTCGTCAATTCATTCCATGGCGCGCCTTCGGATTTCAACAACTCCGCCAGGGAAATCTGCCACTATGGAATCCCCATGTCTTTTGTGGAAATCCGTTCATCGGCTCGTTTCAAACAGCGATGCTGTATCCCCTGAACCTGGTCTACCTGTTTCTGCCGCTAGCGAAGGCCATTTCGCTGAGTATTGCCTTTCACGTGTTTCTGGCTGGGCTGTTCACGTATCTATGGATCAGGCGGCGAGGAATCCATCCGGCGGCATGCCTTGTCTCCGCTGTGCTTCTCATGTTCTGCGGCGATCATCTTCTGCACATCCACGCCGGACACCTGGCCAATCAGGCCTCGATGGTCTGGGCGCCGCTGGTACTCCTGGCGATTGACGGCTGTTTTGACACTCGATCATTTCGATGGTGCTTGCTGGGCATGTTTGCCGTGGGAATGCAAATTCTGGCGGGACATCCCCAGTATGTTTTCTATACAGGGATTACCGCCGTTGTCTATTCGGCTTTTCAACTGGTGAAATCAGCGGAGCGACTCAAGGTTGGCTTGGGTTTGGTGGCGATCTACGGTGGAGCCGTCGCGTTGAGTGCCATTCAGCTCCTGACTGGAATTGAGGCCTCCGGCGAGGCTGTGCGGGCGGGTGGTCTGCCATACCATCATGCGGCCGGCTCGTCTCTTCCACCAGAAAATCTCCTCCTCATGCTGGCCCCCGGATTCTTGGGCAACCTTACATCAGTACCGTATTGGGGGCGGCACTACCTGTGGGAGGTCATTCCCTTTCTGAGTATTACAGGCCTGTTCCTGGCGGGTTGCGGATTGATTTACGGCGATCGAAGGCTGCGGCGGTATTCGGGTGTCATGGCCGGCATCCTCCTGCTGATGGCATTGGGAGGATATACCCCGTTCTTCAAGTTCCTTTACTATGTGGTCCCCGGATTTGACCGATTCCGATGCAGCGCTAGACTCATATTCTTCGTGACCATATTCGTTGTGATGCTCAGTGCGGTGGGACTGGACTATCTGATACGGAATCGCAAGTTCCATTGGCCGTTGGTCCTCTTACCCGCGTTTGCAGCCCTCCTCCTGGGGATATCGTCACTCTGGATCGCCAGTTCCTCCCGGTCAGCAGACCCTGACGGAATGTGGCGAAGAGTCGTTCAAGTAATCAGGAACACGGATGAATCAAGGGAACTGAGAAGAGCCGGCGGAGACCCCGTTTTTCTCGCTCGTGCCGGCGCTCAGGCCTCGCGGAGTCTGCAGATCGCCGCTGGTGTCTGCCTGCTTCTGGCGGGACTGTTCTTTTCGCTCAAGTATGCTCCCGCAATGGCTTATCTCATAGGTTTGGTCGCCGTGACCGAGATTCTGGTTTTCGCGGCAATGTGGCGAGACCATTTCAATCTGCAGCAGGTTCGTCAACCCGTACTCAACGCGTTCTTCGCTGAGCATCCGGGCGATTTCCGTATCTACGAATCGCACTGCTTCTCTCGCATGAATTATGCCGTCTATTCGGGACAGCAGGACATTTGGGGATATGATCCGGTCGTCCTGAAACGCTATGCGGAATTCATTGGACACACTCAAGGGATGCCTCGAGAAGATATTGCCGAGTTCTTTCTCTTTGCACGAACTCATCCGCTCTATCGAATGCTCCGTTGCCGCTATTTCCTGCAGATCGGGCGAGATGGCGCAAACCTCTACCCGATCCCTGATGCCCTTCCTCACGTGTTGCTCGTCGGCGACTGCCAAGTGATCCCTGGTCGGGACGCCATCTTCTCAGCCATGGACGCTCCCTCTTTCGATCCCGGCAAGACGGTGATTCTGGAGTCCGAGCCAAGTCCTCGCCCGGTGCAGTCCCCGGAGAACGGTACCGTGCGGATAGTGGATTCCTCGACGGACCATCTGACGATCGAAGCGGACGTCACCAGCCCGTCGATTCTGCTCGTGACCGACGCTTACAGCAAAGGCTGGAAAGCGAAGGCGCTTCCGGGAAGCACTCAAAATGACTACACCGTCATGCCCGCGAATTATGTACTCCGGGCGGTTCCCCTCTCGGTCGGACATCATGTGTTCCGAATGGAGTATCTACCCGCGGGGTTTGTCTTCGGGAAATGGATATCGATCATCTCCCTGGTCGGCTTTCTCGGCCTGGTGGGGTGGTCGTTCAGGAGATCATCGAGTGGTCACTCAAAAAGAGAAACCGGCAAACAAGTTGCCGCCTAAGAACCTTTCGGCCTCACCAAATCGGCAAACCATTCTGATGATCGGAGTGGCGGTGCTGATGGCCGGTCTGCTCTGTCGCGCCTGGTTGACCCAGACCGCCATCAAATGGGGTTATGTTCCGGACCATTTTGACAACATCGGAACCGGCGCGACAGCCGAGCAGCAGGGGCTGCTGAAGATCTATTCCGTTCAACCGGAACAACTGGCACAAATCAGCGGCTTCGTCTTTCGAAATGGAACCTTCGTCCCCTACAGCCGAAAAGCGGTTACTCTGCCAAACTATCCACCACTCTACGTCGTGCTTCGGTGGGTACAGGTGAAACTCCTCCGAGTGTTCGATCCCAGCCTTCAAGCCAATACGATGGCCGCACGACTGATCATGCCGTCAATCGCCTTCATCGCGGAGCTCATCACCGCCTGGGGAGTGTTCCTGGTGGTCCGAAAGCTTTTCAGTGAAAACGCTGGTTATATTGCGGCTGCGATACTCTGGTTGTTCCCGCCGGTGTTCATGAACTCGGCTTTCTGGGAGCAGGTGGACGCATTGGTGCTCGCACCGACCGTCTTTCTGGTCTGGTTCATGCTGGAACGACGTTGGATCGCCGCAGGCGTCTGTCTGGCCGTCGGCGCGATGCTCAAGCCGCAGGGAATCCTGCTGGGACCGATTGCGCTTTTTGGCATTGTCTCGGTCGCGGAACCCCAGATTGCGACCACGTGGCGACTGATTCTGATGCGAGGCGTCAAGGTGCTGGGAATGGCCGTCCTGGCCATTGTCGTGATCGCTTGGCCGTGGATGGCAGCAGACGGACTGGCGTGGATCGACCGATGCTACATCCACAGCTTCCTGCACGCATTTCCGCGAACTACGTTATCCGCGTTTAATATCTGGTATGTGGATGCTTTAATTCGTGACCATCAGCCTTCGGCGTCGGTGCTGGATTCGCAAACCACCATCGCGGGTCTCAGCAAGGATATCTGGGGGCGAATCCTTGTCCTGACAGCCTTGGTGGGAACCGCGGCCCTGTGCTGGCGAAAGTATCGGCAGTCTCCGCTGGGACTCCTGGCGTTCGCGGGGCTGTGGCTGTGGAGCGATTTCATGTTGCCGACGCGGGTCCACGAACGCTTCATCATCTACTGCATGCCGTTAATAATTATCTTGGCGTTCAGAGTTCGCGCCCTCTGGCCGGCAGTCCTCGGCTTGCTCATCGTCGGAGCGGCGGAAATGAGTCACAACGTGTGGCTCACCACAGCCGCTGGACGCTTCAGCGAACCCGCCGTCAGGCAATACTACGAGCAAATGACTGCCAAGTACGACCGGCAGACGGCATCCCTTCCGCCGGATCGTCGCCCCGAACTTCCAACATACGGCGATTTTCTCGACCAGGCGTGGCAGAACTATCGAACCTCGCGCCAACCAGTTGAAAACAAGGAAATCCTGTTTACACTGGTCTCGCTGGGTTCCTACGTCTGGGCACTCATCACACTACTGGTGATCTATCCCCGGAAGAACGGATCTTTCCACTGTAACGCTAATTCCCCGGCTCGATCCGCAACTGCCCGATGAACTGGGCCAGTTTCACGCTCTGGCGGATAAACGTCTCGTCCGCCAGGTCCTGGATTGCCAGGGCGATGTGCGTCGCGTCCGGCTCGATCTGACCGAAGGTCGGGTCCATGTCGATCCACTGTCCGTTCAGCCAGACCTGCGTCCACATATGATACCCGAACGACCCATACGGACCGCCTTCGGGAACGTAGACCACGCCCGAAACCACCTGCGACGGAATCTTCTTGATCCGCGCCAATGCCGCCATCAGCACCGCGTGCTCCGAACAATCACCCGTCTTTGATCTCGCCGTCTCGCTGGCTGAGGCAAACGCCGTCGACAAATTCTTGCTCGTGATGTACCTGTGGACGAACAGGCACAGGTTCTCCGCGATGCGCGTCGATTTCTTCGCCGATTTCGAGCCCTGCTCCGCCAGCCGGATGAGGGCCGGATCGTCCAGCTTCACATACGACGCGCTGGCCAGGTGAGCCGCCGTCGGTTGGCCCAATTTGCTGCTGAACCGCTTGGTGCCCGGGGCGCAGATCTGAAGCGTTACCCCCGCCGAATCGCGGACCGTAACCTTCTGCATGGACGTCTCCGGAATCGCCGGCAGCGGCTCTTGGCCCACCGACGAAAGCCGCAGCGTCAGATATTTCCGCGGCTTCAATTTCAGCGGCTTGGTCAACTTGATGAAGGAATTGGTAAAAATCTCCTCCCGCCGAACGTCCGACAACGCGTCGGACTTGCTCGTTGCCACCAACTGAATCTTGATAATCCCCATCTGCATTTCCGTCGACAGCATAAACCCGCGGGCGTCGACATACGACGTGATGGGGAACGGGCCGAGAGTCTCGTTCTTGGCGATGACCTTTGTCCCCGAGATCTTCTTGCCCGCGATCTCCGCGATGCCCGGACCGATGATCTTGACCTCGGTTGGCGTCACTTTCTCCGGACCCGCCTGCGGCTCGAACGCGTACGTCGTAAACGTCGCCCCCGGCTGCTTCAGATACTTCAAACTATTCAGGTAATCCCCCCACGCCATGACCGTGCCCTTGGGCGGGGCAAACTTGTGCATTGTTGTCTGGCCGCCCTGTTTGATCTGCATGGTGATCACCGCGCCCTTGAACTCGCCCTCGTACACCGTCTTGCTGCCCGCCAGGTCCATCTCGGAGCGGTAGCGCAACGGCCGGCCGTCCACGGTCTCCGCCGTCTCGCTCAGGGAGTTGATCGAGATCGTCAGATTCTCCCGCCCCATCTTGATGAACGTCTTGTTGTGCGTAAAAATCTCATCGCCTTTCCGCTCCAACTGATACCACGACCAGCCGCACTTCGTCTTACCCATGTGCAGCGAATAATACTGTTCGTAGAACACGCCCTGCGGCGGATTCTTCGGATCGAACTCCGCGCCCACGCTAATCGCGGAAAAACAGACAATACATCCTAGAATTGAAACGGCGTACCGCGTATGATTTCGCATAGTGTGTCCTTGTAATGGAATTCGAATGTTACTGTCAATTCTAGTACCAGTGTACAACGAATCGGCGACAATTGTCCAGATATTGGAGCGAATGTTCGCCATCCCCTGGCCGTTGGATATCGAAATCATCGCCGTCAACGACGCCTCCAGCGATCGCACGCAGGAAATGCTCGACTCCGCCGCGTCACGCTGGCCCAACCTCCGCGTCTTCGAGCATAAAGTCAACCACGGCAAGGGCGCCGCCATCCAGACCGCGCTCGCCCAAGCCCGAGGCGATATCATCGCCGTCCAGGACGCAGATCTCGAATACGACCCCGCCGATCTTCGCCGGCTCCTCGATCCTATCCTCGCCGACCAGGCCGACGTCGTCTACGGCTCGCGCTTCCTCCAACCCGTCAATAGCCCCAAACTTCACCAGTGGGTCAACAAGTTCCTCACCCGCCTGAGCAATCTCTTCACAGGCTTGCGTCTGACCGATATGGAAACGTGCTACAAGGTCATGCGAAGCCCATTCGCCCGAAAGATCAACCTCCGCTCCCGGCGATTCGGCATGGAGCCGGAAATCACCGCCAAGCTCGCCCGCTCCGGTGCCCGATTCGTCGAACTGCCCATCTCCTATCGCTTTCGAAATTACGCCGAGGGCAAAAAAATCAACTGGTGGGACGGTATCAAGGCTGTTTTCTCAATCGTCTACTTCCGATTTCGCGATTGATCCATCTTGCCCCGCGTCTGGAAGGTTCTGTCCGCCCAGACTTTACCAACAAAAACGGCAAGCCCCACTCAGAGTCTTGCCGCGAAACGGTGGGAGAGGGATTCGAACCCCCGGTGGGTTTCCCCCCATCGGTTTTCAAGACCGACACCTTAAGCCGCTCGGTCATCCCACCAAAAAGAGACCACTCTCTTTACTTTACCTCCCAACGGACCGTATTGCAAGAAGATCGGAGCCAAGCCCGGCCGCTTCAATATCTGTGACGGCGAACTCCGTTGTGGCCATAGCGTCCCCGAGAGTGATAAAATAGCATACAGAATGTGATGGTGTATATTGGCCCAAAGAAGAAAAAACGAACCCGGACTGATCGGAAATGCGATCGACAATCCAAATCCGGTGGAGAACAACTACCACGTCTACCTGCTCCGGTGCAGGGATGGCTCGTTGTACTGCGGCGTAACCCATGATATTGGCCGACGCCTTGAGTGTCACAACAAGGGACGAGGATCAAAATACACCCGCTCCCGCCTGCCGGCAAAACTCCATGCCCTGGGACGAGCCATGTCCAAACGAGACGCATTACGACTGGAGTACAAAATCAAGCGAACTCGACGATCCGAAAAACCGAGGATATTATTGGAGGCATGATGGCGAATATTTTCAGAGATGGAGAACATACTATGCAATCGCTGAAGCTCACAATTGTCATTGCGTTGACCTCATTGTTCGCGGCATGGCCCTCTGCCGCCCAGGCAAAAAACTCGCCATTCGACGAGCTGACCGCGACCTACAGCGGTGACAACGTCCGCGCATGGTGCGAAATGAAGCTCCCCGATGGTCCCTGCCGCATGTCGCCCGCCCTCACCGCGGCGCCGGGCGGCGAGCTCAACCATCATCAGATCACCGTCGCCTACCAAGGACCAGGAACCGTCCTGATCGCCGTCGCCCATCACGGAGCCAACAAGCCCGAAGACTTTGCGACCACTCCCGCTCGCGTTTCGCCGTTCCAGAAGATGGTCGCGGGAAAAGAAACTCGCTTCGTCTCACCTTTTCGCGGTGAAAACCATGCCTGGATACTGCTCCGCACGCAAGGCGACGTCAAAATCCAGTCCATCCATTACCGAAGCCTTCAGGGCCGGCGGACGCTCTATGGCCATATCGCCCGGGCCTATGAATTCGCCGGAGGAACGCTCCGTTACCGCCTGATGTTCCCCCGAAATTATGATCCGCGAAACAAATACCCGCTGGTCCTCAGTGTGTCCGGCTCCGCTGGGGTAGGCACCGATAACGTGCAGAATATGGAAATGGTCATCCTCGGACGTTACCTGTTCACCGAGTACTATTTCGACAAGCAATTCGAATGCTTCAGCCTCGTGCCTCAAATCGCCCCGCACGGAACCCTTCCCGCCCCATATTGGCCGAAAGGAAAACTGGGCCAACCCACGCCCGCTCATCCCGACACACCACTCGTCAACGAAAACGGCTGGTACACCCAGGCCACCCTCGATCTCCTCAAATGCCTGATCGCCGGCCAGCCACCGGACCCCGAATACAACGTCAAAATCAACATCGACCCCAACCGCGTATACTACTCGGGCTTCTCCTACGGCGGGAAAGGCTGTTGGGAATTCCTCAAAGCCGCCAGCGGCAAAAACATCTTCGCCGCAGCCATCTGTGTCGCAGGCTGGCCCATCGGACCCGCATATTCGCAGCCCGACGACCAACTGAAAGAAGAACTGGCGCGAGAAGTGGCCCGGTACAAGAATATCCCCGTGATGATCTTCGCCGGCGATCGCGACCCGATGCGATTCGGAAGCCGCGCCGTCCACCAGGAAATTCTCCGCCAGGGCGGCAAAAGCACCTACATGGAATTCCCCAACACCGACCATGTCGGAAGCGCACCAAAGGCGTGGGGACAACGCGACCATATCCAATGGCTGTTCCAACAAGTTCGATCCGGACAAAAATAAACATCATTCGCACAAGCCTTGCGAAAATCACTTGCCATCGTGCGCACGATCTCATATAGTGTTTCCCTTTGAATTTGAAATATGAAGGATACGCGGCATCGGACTATGGCGTGTCAGGGAAGACATGACGTGTGCCGCCGATACCTGCTATATATAGGAAGCGACAACAGTGGATAATACAGCGGTTTTGGAACAGAACGGAATTACAGTAAATTTGACTCGGGAACAACATACCGATTTGCTCGATAGCCTTGATGCGGTGGTTCGGGATATGGAGGAATTGACGAAACTGGAAGCAGTGGTCAATTCCTTTCGCGATCGAGGGAGCCTTCACACGCCTCTGGGGCAAGTCCTCCGGGAACTCGAACAAACCCCCTCATCTTCCGCCCACGCCTGGCGAAACCAAGCCAAATTCAAATACCAGGACCTGATCGGCTTGATGACTCGCGTTCGCGAGCTCCTCTGCCGTCCCAATAGATGTGCTGCTCCGTCTCCAAGGGAAGATGCGGCCTGACGCCAATTCTCCTTATGGCGCACGCTTCAGCGTGCGATCTTTACTCTTCACCGGCAACGCCGGCTAGCCCCCAACGTTAGTTGGGGGACCTCTTCTCGGTGGCACATCTTCGCCGCAGGCTAAGCCGTGTCTTTGCCAGCACCCGAACGCCGGATCAACACACCCTTCACCCTCACAATTCTCCATATGTGCCAACGGCTGAACGAACTACCATGGCGCCGATGCCCGTAGGGCAAAACAGGAAGATGATTGACTACTCGACCTCCCCGGTCGAAAATGAAACCGTGCAGGAACACGCACAGTCTGGTTGGACAGGGGGAGGGTTAGCCATGAAGCGACGCATGCATTGGGCAAAAATCTCGCTGGGGTGGTTGATAATCATCGCATTCGGACCCCTCGGCTGTGGCACAGTCCTTCCGCCGTCTAATCCACCCGCGGATGACACAATCCAGGAAATTGAGTCGAATGATGACTTTTCCCGTGCCCAGGTGATCAACATACCTTCCGGACAGACCTTCCATATCACCGGATCGCTCGCCGGCGGAGATGATGTCGATGTCTTTAGCCTCGGAACCTTTCAGGCAGGGCAGACCTTCTCCGCCACTCTCACCGGCGAAAAAGCCGTTAATCCCGACAACGTCCAGTTCGGATTCTTCGATCAGGATCAAGAGGTAGCCATCTTGGACGACAACGCCATCACCGCGACCGATCAGTCCATATCCTTCACCGTCCGTAAACCCGGTACCTACTACCTGGCCCTGGCGGAATTCGACCTTTCTCCTTCTTCCTCATACGATTACAGTCTCGCCGTCACCATCGGATCTGCCGCCGTTACCACGCCCCCCACGCAAATCGTCTACCTCAATTTCAGCGGCGCATCGACCGTGACCGTCGGCGGTATCACTTTCAATAATGTGCTGCCATTTTCCGTGATCGACAACGGCATGGATCCGCAGGCCCTTGCCGCGCAGACCGTTGCCCGCGTTCGGACGGACTTCGCCCCCTACAATATGCAGATTCTGTCCTCCTATGAGACCATCGAACCATCGGCGACCCACAGCACGGTCTACATCTCCGCCAGTTCCAATCCCAGTTTCTATGGGCTGTCCGAGGATGTGGACTGGTACAACCGGGACTCCGCCGACGATGCGATCATCTTTGCCGGATTGCTCAACGGACAAGGCCTGACGCAGACCCAGTTCGTCACTGCCCTGGCCAACATCACCACGCACGAAATGGGACACCTTAGCGGATTGGCCCACACCTCGGATGATACCGAGCTGATGGATCAGATCACCCCGCTCCATGCCCTTGACCAACTGCAGACCTTCCACCTGGCTCCTCTGGCTGAGTTCCCCATAGGCGATGAAAACACGCCCCAACTCCTTCAGTTCGCCTTGGGACTTCTATAGCAATTCAATATGCGTCTCCTCCCCCGTCATCCTCCGGTTAAACCGGAGAATCCAGATACGGCTCCAGCCGCAGAACATCCTTCTCTCTTCGCCAACCCCTTGCACTGTCCGCGCAAAACCGCTTAAAACGAATTTTTATACTCCACAAGCCGCTTCCAGAACCGTTCCGCCGACTCCTGGTTGTACCACGCTCCCTCTCGCACCAGTACCGCTGGGATACTGTAGAAGGAAATGATCGGCGGGCGATACTTGTGAATCATCTCCCACCGCATATCCTCCTCGATATCGTCCATGATTCCCCCGCCTGGGATGTGGATGTCCGCGGTCTGTCCCCACAGGTGGCAGTAGTGAACCATGAATCCATAGTCTCGTTCCCTGCCGTATTCTTTCGCCAGCTCCATCCCATGCGACAGCGGATTTTCCTCGTACCGGATATAGTCGCTCACAGATTGAAGCGTCTCGCTGATAAAGCACGTCAACTCCGGGTCCTTCATCAATCGCCGGATATCCACACCCATCCGCCGTCCCTGAGGCCAGTAACCCAACGCCAATCCCGTTCGTGCCGT
This sequence comes from uncultured Phycisphaerae bacterium, assembly GCA_964563935.1. Classification (GTDB taxonomy): domain Bacteria; phylum Planctomycetota; class Phycisphaerae; order JAAYCJ01; family JAAYCJ01; genus JBAZZQ01. The sequence goes on from CAZLZE010000054.1 coordinate 25,206, forward strand.
GCGCGTCTCAAAATTCCGATAATCCAGTATGGTCGCGTCGTTGTTGAAAAAACACACGCCCCGCCAATCCTTCACGTCCGCGTTGTACCGATTCACCCGCGCCGCGATCCGGTGGACGAAATTCCGGTGGAACAACTCGCACAAAAAATCCTCCCATGCACACCACACCTCCGTCCCCCGCGCGATGTCCGCATACCGCGTAAACGCCGGAACCGCGCCCGGACGGTTGTCCGGTACGTACATCGTCTGATTGGGCTTGACGCTCAGCCCGCTGGCCACCGACGGCGGATTCGCCATCCCCGGCGACGGCACCAAAAAGCGATCCACCTGCTTGCCTTCATACCGCACGTCATGCTCCGCGCAATACTTCTGCCACTGCTCCAGCACATACGGCGAGTACGCGTGCAGCGTCCAGGGCTTCAGCCCTTCCCGGCCATAAGGCACCTCACACGTCACGCGACACTCCGGGAACATCAACCCATTCACCACGCCCTTGACGTGAGGCCAATAACGTTCCTCCAGTACGTCCATCATCCAATCGACGGCCTGGGGATTCAGATAGTCGAACAAGTGATTCCGCTGCTCCCACATCGCCGGCACAATCGCCCCCGACGCCTCCATCGTCCAGGCCACGCAATCCCCCGGAACCACCGGCATATCGCGAAACTGCTTGTGCCACCGAATCCCCGTCCACATGTCCACCCCAAAGCTCCGACCGATCTCCGCGATCTTCCGATGCATCACCGCGTCCGCCTGCTCGTACCAATACGCCACATAATCCAGACCGTCCACCTTCCCCGCGATCTGCTCGAAATAACGCTTCGCGCCATCCTCCGTCAAGAACGGCTCAAAATACGGACTCAACCGACGAAAAATCGCGTTCGTCGGCAGACTGCTCGCCTCCTGACCCAAAAAATACCCGGACTTCAGCGATTTCGGCGGTGCATACTCCTGACTCATCTTATTCCTTTCGCTGTGTATTTCGGATTGCCGATAGTCGCCAGTTAACCTAACTGCTCCCTCGTACCACCAATTCCACCGGCAAATGAACGTTCACCGGCGCCTCTAGCCGACCCTCGATCAATCCTTGCAGCAGTTTCGCCGCCTCATATCCCACCTGACGCCGCGGCTGACGCACCGTCGTCAATCCCGGCTGCAAAATCTTCGCCATCGGAATGTCGTCGAACCCCGCCACCATCACGTCTTTACCGACCACCAGTCCCCGCGAACTGGCTCCCTCGTACACCCATCGCGCGATCGGGTCGTTCATGCACGCCACACTCAGCGGGCCCTTCGCCTCGGCGAATAATTTGTCCACCGTCGCCGTCACGTCCTGCTGCTTGCGCTCCACCGACCAGTTCGACGGGTCCGTTTCGCTGGCCTCCGAAATGTACGTGTGACTCGCGATCTCGCTCTCAAAACCCGCGTCCGTCATTGCCCACCGATAACCGGCGTACCGGTCCTGAATCGTCTTGTGATCCATGCGCAGCGTGACAAAATACACCGGCCGCTGATACCGCTCGATCAAATGACTCGTCGCCTGGTACATCCCCTCCGCGTTGTCTACCTCCACGGAACTGGTCCGAACCTCGCCCACCACGCGGTCCACGCATACCACCGGATATCGTCGCGCTACCAGCCGCTCCAACGCCGAAACATACCCCGGACTCCCGTACGGAAAAACAATCACCCCCTGTGTCGGATGACTCTCGATCCGTTCCAGTACCTCCAGTGCTCGGCTGTGGCCCTCCGGCGACAAAAACATCTTGAACTCCAGACCCGCCTCCTTGGCATACGCCCGAATCCCTTCCCGCAACCCCATGATGTGCCAGTCCAACTCCGCCGCCCATACCGCCGCGATGGCCACCTTGCCCGACGTCCGAACCGGTCGGCCCGATTCCTTGGCCGGTCCGTCCGCCTCTGCCGGAACCGCTACCCCGCCCCCCGGCAACCGCTCCAGCTTCTGCTGCTCCGTCAACATCGTCAACGTCCGCCGAATCGTCGCCCGTGATACCCTGTACCGGTCCGCCAACTCGTTCTGAATGGGTAAAACCGACCCGGGTCCAAACTGGCCACGCCGGATATCCTCCAGCAATCGAGCACCGAGCCGAACCGACTTGCTATTGTATCCAATCTGATTCATCATACCTATTATATACACAATATATCCATAAAAAGCAATAGGTGTGATCTAATTTTATCCACAATCTAGCCACGTTTTGATCATACTGCCTGATCGCACAGCTCCGCTATTGTCTGGTAGTATCCGAGACCTAAAGACTTACGACATATCACGGTCTTCTCCCAGCAGTGGGGGGCCATGCGAACTCCTTTCCCCTCGCCATCCTCCACCCCGTCCGAGCGCTGGACAACCTCCTCATTGCTTCCCATTCTCCATCACCCCGCTATACTATATGGAATAACCGGGAGGTAACCCATGACCAATTCAAAGCCAAATAACGTCGTCCTCATTACCGGTGCCTCCACCGGCTTCGGCCGCGAGATCGCCCTCCTCCTCGCCCAATCCAACTACCGCGTCTACGGCACCAGCCGACGCGAAATGACCGGCACGCCCTTCACGCCTCTCATCCTCGATGTCCGCGACGACGACTCCGTCCGCCGCTGTGTCGACCACGTCCTGGCCGCCCAAGGCCGCATCGACGTCCTCATCAACAACGCCGGCTACCTGCTCTCCGGTCTGATCGAAGACGTCTCCATCCAGGAGGCAAAAGACCAGTTCGAAACCAACTTCTTCGGCGTCCATCGCGTCATCCAAACCGTCTTGCCCGTCATGCGAAAACAACGCGCCGGCCGAATCATCAACATCAGTTCACTCGGCGGACTCGTCGCCGCCCCAGGCCACGGCCTCTACTACGCCTCCAAGTTCGCCCTCGAAGGCTACTCCGAATCCCTCGCCAACGAAGTCAAATCCTTCAACATCCACGTCACCCTCGTCGAACCCGGCTACTTCAAGACCAACCTCCACACCGTCATGGTCCGCGCAAGCCGCGAAATCCCCGACTACGATCGCATCCGAACACCTCTCTTCAACACGTTCAAGCAGGGCGTCGGCCAGGGCCACGACCCGCGCAGGGTCGCCCACCTCGTCAAAAACATCATCGAAAAAAAATCCCCCAAACTCCGCTACCAGATCGGACCCGGCGCCCACTGGATCCCCTTTGCCAAATCCATCCTCCCCCAAAAACTCTTCGCCCTCGCCACCCGAAAATTTTTCCACATCCCCGACTAGCGTAAAAACGAACAAGACACGAACAACTTCCGTCGCCCGTGTCTTGCTCCCGTGTCCTCTTCCTCTTCTACTTGCTACTGGCTACTCTTCTTCCTCACTACCCCGTGTAGATAGTCTCCGACCCCCGCCCCCAGCGCGGCCCGGGCGATCTCCCGCTTGACGTCCTTGCCTATCGTCTCGTCCATCCCCTCGATCGCCGACACCATGGCCCGGACCGTCCGCCGTGATCGAACAAGGCTCATCGCGAGCATCAAGCCCGCCAGCAGCACCACTCCGCCGCCGCCCGACACCGCCAGCGTCGGTGACACATTAAAAACATCCCGCCCTCTCGTCTGCTCCACCGCGCCCGCCGCCTTCGCCGACGTCTCCCGCTCCGCCAACCCCACCCGCGCCTGCGCCCGCATCGAATTGCCGCACCCGCAGACCAATATCACCGCGCACACCATCGTTCGCATTTCCATTCCTCCTGAATTTCGATATCATGTGAGACTATGCGACAATCAAACTTGTTTGAGTTCGAGGATGTTCCCGGCGCCTACCAGCCTCGTCGTCCGGATTGTCTTACTCCCGAAACGATAATCCTCGCCGAAGGCAGCCGATCTCACGCGAGTCTCATTGACCGCATCGCTCATCTCTATCCTGCTGCCGAAATCGTCGAACGTTTCGACCTGTCCCACGCCAGAATCACCCTTGACGATCCATTGCTGCTCAACCGTCATCGTGCGGGCAAAAAGACTCTCGTCTTCGGCACGCTCAAGTCCGCCGTCCGCTTCAGTGAGGAGAGCAACAACACGTGCCCCAACTACTGGCACTTCTCGCCGTATGGTTTTTGTCCCTATGGATGCCATTACTGCTATTTGGCGGGCACGATCGGCGTCAAGTTTTCCCCGACGGTAAAAATCTTCCTGAACCTGCCGGAAACGCTTCACAAAATCGATATGATCGCTCGAAAAGCCTCCCAGCCGACCTCGTTCTACATCGGCAAACTTCAGGATGGCTTGGCCCTGGATCCGCTGACGGGTTTTTCCCGCATAATGATCCCGTTCTTTGCCGCTCACCCCTTGGCGCGGCTCATTGTGCTGACGAAATCCGCCGACGTGGCCAATCTCCTCGACCTCGACCACGCCGGCCACACGATCCTTTCCTGGTCGCTCAATCCGCCGCAGGTTTCCGAAGCTTTCGAGCCCAATACGCCGTCCATCGAGGCCCGCCTGCGGGCGATGGAACAGTGTGCCGCCGCCGGGTATCCCGTCCGAGCCGTGCTCATGCCCATCATCCCCGTTCCCGACTGGCCGGACATCTATCGAAACTTTCTGACCCACCTGCTCCATCGCGTTCCGCTCGCACGTCTCACCCTCGGCGGCATTTGTTCCTACACAAGCGCCCGCGCACTCATGAACGCCAAACTCTCTGCCGACAACGTCATCAACCGACACTTGGCCGAAAAGTCTCCCGATGGCCGCATGCGCTACGCCCCGGAAACGCGAATCGAGATGTACTCCCTTCTCATTTCGCATATTCGAAGTCTCCAGCCGTCGTTACCTCTTGCCCTCTGCCTTGAATCCCCCGACGTCCGCAGCGCCGTCGGCCTCGATCATCACGCCCGATGCAATTGCATTCTGTAGCAATTCTATTTCTTCGTTCCATCTTGCTTCAACACCTGGACCTTCACCGGCTGCGTCGTGGCCGGCTTGACGTCCCTGATCTTGAACGACAAGTCCGCCTGCACCGTCGCCCCGGGCCAGCCGAAGTACACGCCTTCTTTGACGCCCGCTTCCATCTCCCCGCTGACGTACACCCGCAGGTTCCCCTCCACCTTGTCGTGCTGCGCCAGCTCCAGTATCTCACGCACCATGGCGATATCGTTCCCGCTGTTTCGATTCGCGCACCCGATCACGCCCATCACCACCATCACCAACGCCATCATTCGCAACATATCGTTCTCCTTTTCTTAAACCCAAAGCCCAAGGTCCAAAGCCCGAAGTCTATTCTCTCACTTCTGCTCCGCGTCCAGCCGTTCCACATCGCCCGGGTACTCCGAATCCCCCTTTGCGACAATGTACGACCGCGTTCCGTCATGGATCCCGTCCTGCGTCTGGGCCCGCACGCTGAATTTCATCACCGTGTCCAGATCCATCTCCGTGCTGTCCCAGATGTACGTGCGACATCCCTCGCGGTAGGGCACTTCGCCCGCCAGTTGCGACGACTCGAACGTCAGACTCCGGCTGGCCGGACAAGTGTAGATCACAAACAACCAAGGAACAAATGCGCCCACTCGCGGTTCATACTCCCACACCAGCCGAATCATCGCCCGACCCGCCATGTCCGTCCGCAGGTTCCGCACCTGGTCCGGCACCAGCCGCCCGGACCCTGCGCCGTCCGTGCGAAGCCGCAGCCAGGAAAAATCCTCGCTCTCCAATCCGAACCGGCTGATCGTCCGAATCGCCAGCCAGTAATCCTGATTCGGACCCAGCACGCCACCGATCGCCGCCGTGGTCGCCGCCGGTCCGCACGCCGCCACCGGATGATCGAAATCAATCTCACTCAGCGCCTGTCGCCCCAGGTAGACGTTGTATCCTCCGGCCCGCCGCGCCCAGAACCATCCGTCCGTCAGCGTC
>CAZLZE010000054.1:31083-33457 GCA_964563935.1 uncultured Phycisphaerae bacterium
TCCCGCTTCGACCCGCCCAACCGAACCGTCCCTCCTGCAGCACTCCCCGCCGATACGTCACCATCACCTCATCTCCTTTCCTCCAATTCACAGGCTAAGATCAAGAATCCAAAATCTCCCGGATTTCCACCTCCCCGCTCTGCGACAGTCTGATCCGCAGCTCATCCGCCGTGTCCGTGTCGTTCCGAATCGACTCAACGCCCCCGGCCACGTCGTATGTCGCCTTATTCACCAGTTTCACCAACGCCAGGTCCCTCAGACTGATCACGATCGGCAGATATCGCTCCGTGTTGCCCAGTGTGGCTCCCGCGTCAATGACGCCCACCAATTCCGGTACGTCGAACGGCGACGTGCCGTACGTAAATTCCGCCTTGTACCATCCGCCGCCGATTTCCTGAATCGCCGGTCCTGCCGCCGACTTGTCCACGCCGCCCGTCGTCCGCAGACTCGACCACGTCGGCGACAATCCCGTCTTCGGCGCCCCGCCTTCCGTAATGAAAATCTTGTAGATCATGGTTTCCCTTTCTTCCTGCTCTCTGGACCTGTCTTCTCATTTGTCTTTTTCGTTCTTATTCGTGCAATTCGTGTCTCTTGCGTTGACGATCAGAAATTGCCTCTCGTGTTCGCGTAAAACACCCGCTCACGCCGCGCCGCGGCCACGTTTCGCCCCTGCGGACCGATCGCCCCGATGTTGCCGGTGATGAATGGATTGGCCAGCCCCATGTTCCAGCACGGCGAACTGTCGCTCAGGCGAAAATCGCCGTTGGCCGGATCGCAAAATCCCGGATCGGCAAAAAAGCTCTCCGCGTCGATGAAGCTGCCGTCCGTCATGTCTTCCCCGCCCGCCTTGGCCAGCGAATACCCGCCGTTGTTGTGCAGACAGCACCCGCGAAGCACCATGCCGCCCGCGTTACCGTCCACCAGGGTCGCGTTGTTGTACAGAATGGAGTTCATCAGGCAGGAGGCCGTGGTGTAGCCGGCCAGTTGAATCCCCGTGTCGCAGTTGGCGATGATCAGATTGGCGTAGATCGAGATCGTGTTGATCGAAACCAACCCATACTGACAGCCGTCGATGATGCAATCGACGAGGCTCGACGGCTCGGACCCGTTGTAGAGTCTCTGCACGCCGCCGAACAGGCATCCGTAGGCGTGCCAGTAGGTGTACGACCCGCACACGGCAGGCGACGTGGTTTTCGATCGGCCGATGGCCCGGCACCGGCTCAGCGTCAGATCGAACAAATCGACGTGATAATCTCCGCTGATGGCCGTCGTGAAACCAAGCAACTCGCAGTTCTCCAGGTGTACGCCGTACGAGCATCCGCTCGCGGTTCCAAGCAGGTTGCCGCCCGATCCCGACTCGTTCCGCAGCGTGATGTTCACCAGCCCCGCGTTGTCGCAGGCCAACAAGGCCACAAGCTCATTGGTGCCCGTGGTTCGGAACACGGCCTTGCCCGTCCCGAACCAGGACGTGCCCGTGTACCCCCGCATCACCTTCGAGGTCGAGACATACGACGTGTTTCGCCGTCCCCCATACTGGAGCATCTGGGTGGAACTCCACGTGAACGTGCCCTTGACGAGCACGAGCAGACTGGTGTTGGTCGTCCGAACGTCGTGGCTGTTCCAGGCCGTCACGGGCGAAGCGTATGCCCGGTCCGGGCGCAGACCGTCGTTGGCGTCGCTGCCCGTGTCCGCGTCGGCGAACACGATCTTCGCCCACGTGAACGTGCCCACGCCCCCGCCGTAAACACAATCGCCCGAACCCGCCTGTTCCATGGCCTTTTCCAGGGTGGCAAACGGGTTCCCCGCCGTGCCGTCTCCGGTCTGGTCGCTGCCCAGGACACGATGGAAGTATTTGCTGGCCATTGTTCGCTCCTTTACCGATTCCGCTTGACCGCCCGAAGGGCCGCCGTCAGAAACGACGTCTTGACCTCGGTGGATACCGCAAGAAGTTCCTGCACCTCCGATAGACAATCCGGGCACAACCGTCCGAACACGTTCGGCTCACCGCACACCGTGCACTGAACCTTGTCCTCCGTCGGCGTGCTCAGGTTAACGTTGTAGGGAGAATCGGGAATTGCCATGAGTCACCTCTTGATGTTGGGGTTGATGTGAGTGTCCTACGCGCTGAACGTGATGGCCGTGCCGGCATACACTCGGCCGTCGAGTTCCACATTCAAATAGAACGTCGGTGTGCCGCTGTCCGTGATGTTGAACCGGAGCAGACCGCTCGAATCCGTAATGACCGTCCAGTGCTTGCCCGTCGTGACCGTCTGCAGCAGCGTGCCCGCGCCGACCGCCACTCCGCCATTGGGCGCGCAGGCCGTCTCCGCGCCATACGGCGCACTCGCCCGCCACGCGCGAACGACCAACCGAA
>CAZLZE010000055.1:0-30195 GCA_964563935.1 uncultured Phycisphaerae bacterium
CGTCCTTGGTAAGGACGAGGTCATGGGTTCAACTCCCATCAGCAGCTTGGTATGTCGGGTTAGAAGAAGTCTCAAGCTGGGTTTGAGACTGCTTTTGTTTTGTAGCATAGTAGGGTATTTCAAGGATTTTTTAATAATAGCAGGAGGCAACACTCCATGGCAAAGGGTAAATTTGAACGAAACAAGCCACACGTTAACATCGGGACGATCGGTCACGTTGACCACGGGAAGACGACCCTGACCGCCTCGATCACCAAGTACTTGTCGACCAAGGGTTTGGCCGAATACAAGGCGTATGACGAAGTGGCGAAGGCGTCGGAAAAGGACGGTCGTCGCGACCCGACGAAGATTTTGACGATTGCGACCGCTCACGTGGAGTATGCGACGGCGAACCGTCACTATGCTCACGTTGACTGCCCCGGTCACGCGGACTACGTGAAGAACATGATCACCGGTGCCGCCCAGATGGACGGTGCGATTCTGGTGGTGTCCGCAGCGGACGGTCCGATGCCCCAGACCCGCGAGCACATTCTTCTGGCCCGCCAGGTGAACGTTCCGGCGATCGTGGTCTTCCTGAACAAGGGCGACCTGGTCGACGATCCGGAGTTGCTGGAGCTGGTGGAGTTGGAAATTCGCGAGTTGCTGAACAAGTACAACTATCCTGGCGACACGACGCCGATCATCAGGGGTTCGGCGTTGAAGGCGATTATGGGCGAGCCGGAAGGTGAAGCGAAGATCCAGGAGCTTCTGGACGCGTGCGACAGCTTCATTCCGGAGCCGACTCGTGACGTCGATAAGCCGTTCCTCATGCCGATCGAAGACGTATTCAGCATCAAGGGTCGTGGTACCGTGGGTACTGGCCGTATTGAGCGTGGAATGGTCAAGGTGGGCGAGGAAGTGTATTAGATCGGGCTGCATGCGGAGGCGCGGAAGTCGGTGGTGACGGGCGTGGAAATGTTCCAGAAGACGCTGGATTCCGGTCAGGCGGGCGACAACGTTGGTTGCCTCCTTCGCGGTGTCGAGCGGGATGAGCTGGAGCGTGGTATGGTGTTGGCGAAGCCCGGTTCGATTACGCCGCACACCAAGTTCATGGCGGAAGTGTACGTGTTGACGAAAGAGGAAGGTGGCCGGCACACGCCGTTCTTCCCGAAATATCGTCCTCAGTTCTACTTCCGTACGACGGACGTGACGGGTCAGATCGTAGGGATCAAGAGCCGCGACGGAAAAGACGCGGAAATGTGCATGCCTGGCGACAACATTCAGATGGAAGTGGAGATTATCTCCCCGATCGCCATGGAAGAAGGACTTCGGTTCGCCATTCGTGAAGGCGGTCGAACGGTCGGTTCGGGCGTTGTGACCAAGATACTTCAGTAACAACTGAGTACACATATTTGTCGCGGGCTGGTTTACCCCCGGCCCGTGGCTTTTTTAGACAGTAGGTAGGTTTCTTGCAGTAAAGGTTGATAGCGATGGCCAAAGGACCTAAAAGCGAGTGGGTTTGGATGGAATGCACCGAGTGCGGCGAGCGTAATTACCGCACGACTGTTCCTTTGAAGAACGCGCAGGGTCAGCAAGTGAAGTTGGAGCTCAGCAAGTACTGTTCGCGTGACCGGAAGCATACCGTTCATAAGATGCGGAAGAAATAGGACGGTTTGGAAGTGAGTGGCGATGGAGAAATCAGGAATAGGGCAGTAGCTTAATTTGGTAGAGCACCGGTCTCCAAAACCGGCGGTTGGGGGTTCGATTCCCTCCTGCCCTGTCGCGTTTTAGAAGCGGGCCTTTGGACACGGAGTTGGACAAGGTAATAATTGAAAATGGCAAACGGAACACAAACAACGAATATGGAACACGGGAAGTGGTTCCAGCTGTACAAGCCGACCCAGGGATATTGGACGCGTATGGGGACGGCGGTTGGCGGCGGGGCTCTGATCCTGTGGGGTGCCAGTTGGCTGTTTGAGAAGCTCAGCGTATACCGGAGCACGGAGTACGGGTTGTACATCCAGGTGATTACGGCGATCGTATGGATAGTTGGGCTGGGTCTTCTGCTTTTCTGGGTGGCGGGAAAGAATGCTTCCACGGTGGATTTTTTCATTGCCGTGGAAGGCGAGATGAAGAAAGTGAACTGGTCGACCTGGCCTGAGATCATTGGGGCGACGAAGGTGGTTATTTTGTTCGTCATCCTGATGGCGATCATGTTGTTCATCGTCGATTTGTTCTTCATGACGTTCTTCTCGAGCATTGGCATCCTGAAGGGGCAAGGTTTTGGGGACCTTTTCCGGGCGATAGGTCATTTGTTCCGAGGTGGCGGTCAGTAGACGCCTGAAATCAACTATTATGGCTGAGACAACAAACAAACAGTGGTACGTCTTACGCGTGGCTTCGAACAAGGAAGATCAGGTCTGCGAGGCCTTGACGAAGAAGGTTCAGATCGAGAACCTGAGCGACGTGATTGGTCGGATTCTTGTTCCGACGGTGAAGGAGAAGCGGGTCAAGGCTGGGCAGGCGAAGGTATTTCAGCGGAAGCTGTATCCGGGATATGTCTTTGTCGAGATGCTGATCAATCCGGACGGGACGATACCCGAGCGAGCCTGGTTCGTGATCAAAGAGACGATGGGCGTGGGCGACTTTATCGGATCGGACAACAAGCCGGTTCCGATGGGTAACCAGGACGTGGAAAAGATGCTCATGGTGGTGGAGACGGCCAAGGAGCAGCCGTCGCTGTCGATCGACTTCAAGAAGGGCGATCAGGTGAAGATCCGCGAGGGTCCGTTCGAGAACTTCGAGGGTCGCGTGGAAGAGGTGAACTCGCAGAAGGGAACGGTGAAGGTGATTGTTACCGTTTTCGGTCGGGCGACGGAGTTGGAGCTGGAGTACTGGCAGATCGAGAAAGGCTAGCGGCGTTTTTAACCGATGTTCGGTGCGCCTCAGAGAATAAAGGAAGAAGCGAATGGCAAAACAGATTACGGCACAAATCAAGATTCAGGCCCCTGGCGGTCAGGCGACCCCGGCCCCGCCGATCGGTCCGGCGTTGGGACAGCATGGAGTCAATATTGGTCAATTCGTCAGTCAGTTCAATGAGCGGACGAAGCATTATAACGGCATGGTGGTTCCGGCCGTGATTAATGTGTACGCGGATCGGACGTTTGACTTTATTATCAAGAGTCCGCCGGCGTCGGTTCTGTTGAAGGATGCGGCGAAGATTGCGAAAGGCGCCGGGAATCCGTTGAAGGAAAAAGTCGGCAAGGTGACGAAGGATCAGGTTCGCCAGATTGCTCAGACGAAGATGGCGGATATGAATTCTTCGGATATCGAGCACGCGATGCGGGTCGTGGAGGGCACGGCGCGCAGCATGGGGATTGAAGTTGTTGATTAGTTGACAAGTGGATATCGGCGTCGGAACCGGGAGCGAAGGTTGCGACCGGAGATCCGGCAGGTCGGACCACGGACCCTTTTTAGTGGGAGCATACGGATGCGACAGAGAAGTAAGCGTTATATGAAGATGCTGGAGGTGTTGAAGGACAAGCCCCAGCCGATGGCTTTGGAAGAGGCCGTCAAGATTATCAAGCAGTTCAACACGGCGAAATTTGATCAGTCGGTTGTCTGCGTAATGAATCTTGGAATTGACCCGAAGCAGGCGGACCAGTTGGTCCGTGGGTCGCTATCCCTTCCCAAGGGGATTGGCAAGAGCTTCAAAGTGATTGCTTTCTGCGAAGGGGATATGGCGACGAAGGCGAAGGAAGCCGGCGCGATTGAAGCGGGGGCGGATGATCTGGTGAAGAAAGTCCAGGATGGGTGGACGGATTTCGATGTGGCGTTGGCGACACCTGGTATGATGCGGTTAGTGGGGCGGTTGGGACGCGTACTGGGTCCCTCGGGCAAGATGCCATCGCCGAAAGCCGGTACGGTGACCGACGACATTGTCAACGCGGTTCGGGAGTATTCTGCGGGCAAGCAGGAATACCGGAATGACGCGGGCGGAAACGTGGCTTTGGTAGTTGGCAAGATCAGTTTTTCCGAGGAAGACCTGCTGGCCAACATCAGCGCGTTTGTGAGCCAGATCAAGAAGATAAAGCCGGCATCGTCCAAGGGGACATACATCAAGCGGTGCGTTTTGAGCGCTACGATGAGTCCGGGCGTAGAAGTGCAGGTCGCGTAAGAACAAACCTTCGAGAATTAGTTAAGGAACGGACATGAGCAAGCCAGTAAAAGATCTAATTACCAAAGAAATCAGCGCCCGGTTCGGGCATCTGGACAGCATTATGGTGGTCAATCCGGTGGGGTTGAACGCGATAGACACCAATAAGCTTCGGCTTGGTCTTCGCAGCAAGAAGATCGAGATGGAACTGGTGAAGAACTCGCTGGCGCAGCGTGCGTTTGCGGGAACGAAGCTGGAACCGGTGACGAAGTTGCTGGAAGGGTCCTGTGCCCTGGTGACGGGCGGGGATTCGATTGTGGACGTGGCCCGGGAAGTTCTGGAGTGGACGAAGAAGCTTCAGGCGTTGCAGATTCGCGGCGCGGTGGTTGAAGGACAGGTTGTGGACGCCAAAGGGGCGGAAGTTCTGTCGAAGATGCCGAGTCGCGGGGAGCTTCAGGGGCAGATCGTGAATCTGGCGAAGTCTCCGGGATCACGGTTGGCGAGTCAGATTGGTGCTCCTGCGTCGAAGATTGCGGGTTGTATCAAGGCGTTGGTGGAGAAGTTGGAAAAAGAAAGCGGTTCGGTGGCTGCGGCCTAATCTGGTGCGAACTGCTCTTTGGAATAACCGATGAGTCGAGGTGTCGAGGTTTATTACGCACTTCCTCAAATCTTCGACGTAGTCGGGAAATTGTTATAGTGAATGGGTATAATTGAAGGCCTTTGTTTTTAGGAAGGTAACCAACAATGGGTGAAACAGTGACACGTGAATGGTCTGCAAACATTAAAGAACTCGGTGACAAGATCGTTGCATTGACGTTGATGCAGGCGAAGGAGCTGGGCGATTATCTGAAGGAAGTGCACGGTATTGAACCTGCGGCGGGAGCCGTGGCTGTGGCCGCGATGCCTGGTGGTGCTGCTGCTGGTGGTGGCGAAGCCGCGAAGGCCGAGGAGAAGAGCACGTTCGATGTGATTCTCAAGTCGGGTGGCGACAAGAAGATTCAGGTGATCAAGGTTGTTCGTCAGGCGACGAATCTGGGTCTGAAGGAAGCCAAGGACCTGGTTGACGGCGCTCCGAAGACGGTGAAGGAAGGCTTGCCCAAGGCGGAAGCCGAGCAGCTGAAGAAGGAGCTTGAGGAATCCGGGGCCACCGTCGAATTGAAGTAAGCTTGAACAGCAAAAAAGACACTAATGTAAATTCGTTCACAATGTTGACAGAAGCACCCGGACGGGTAGTCCGGGTAGCTTCTGATTATATTCTGAGAGGTCCGAGATTATGATCGTACCTTCAACAATCCGTAATTTCAGCAAAGTCGGCGACGCGTTGCCCATTCCGGACTTGATTCGAATTCAGAGGCAAGCGTACGAGCGTTTTTTGCAGGAGACCGTCGAGCCTTCGAAGCGGAAGGATGAGGGTCTGGAGGGACTTTTGCGGGAGACGTTCCCGATCGAAAGTTATGCCGGGGACGTGACGTTAACGTATGTGGACTATGAACTGGGCAAGCCGCGTTATACGCCGGACGAATGCCGGGAGTTGAAGCTCACGTACGGTAAGCCGATGCGGGTACGAATCCGACTGACACGGAAAGAGACGGGTGAGACGATCGAGGAGGGTATCTACCTCGGTGATATTCCGATCATGCTCGGTGGTGGCGAGTTTATCATTAACGGAGCGACTCGTGTGATCGTGTCGCAGCTTCACCGTTCGCCGGGTGTGGATTTTGTGGTCGAATCGCAGCAAGCGGACCGTCCTCTCCATGCTGCCCGAATTATTCCGGAGCGTGGATCGTGGATCGAGATCAACGTGACGAAGCGCGAGTTGCTGGCGGTGCGGATCGATCAATCGTCCAAGATGCCGGCGACGACGTTCCTGCGAGCGTTGGATTCCAAGTACAGCTCGGACATTGATATTATCAAGGCGTTCTACAAGACCAAGTCGATGATGACGGGTCAGTTGAAGGCGGGTATGGTGGCGGCCGAGCCGGTGGTGGACCCGGAGACGGGCGAGGAGTTGCTGGCGGCGGGCGCGCAGATCGCCGAGGCGCTGTCGAAGATCCAAGCGAGCAGCGTCAAGCAGGTGGAAATCATTGAGAAGGTTTCCGATGCCCTGATTTTGAATACGCTGGCGGAAGACACGTCGCGTTCGCACGAGGAAGCGTTGCTGAAGATCTACACGCGTCTTCGTCCGGGGAATCCCCCGCAGTTGGACAAGGCCAAGAAACTATTCCACGAGAAGTTTTTCGATCCCGCCCGGTATCGTCTGGGTCGCGTGGGTCGATTCCGTATAAATCGGAAGTTCGAGCAGGACGTTCCTCTGACGGAGATGGTGTTGAGGCCCGAGGACTTTGTCGGGGCTTTGAAGTATATTATGGCCCTGCGAGCGGGCGAAGGTATCCTCGACGATATCGACCATTTGGGCAACCGGCGTCTTCGTACGATCGACGAGTTGGCGGTGGAAGAGCTCCGCAAGGGGTTGCTGAAGCTTCGTCGGACGGTGCAGGAGCGTATTTCCATCAAGGCTCCGGATCAGTTGACGCGGATCAGCGAGGTCATCAACTCCAAGGCGGTTGGTTCGGCGATTGAGTATTTCTTCGGTCGCGGCGAATTGTCGCAGGTCGTCGACCAGACCAATCCGCTGTCGCAGTTGACTCACGAGCGTCGTCTGTCGGCGTTGGGTCCGGGCGGTTTGAACCGGAAGCGTGCGGGCTTTGAAGTTCGCGACGTTCACATTTCCCACTACGGGCGTATTTGTCCGATCGAGACGCCGGAAGGTACGAACATCGGTCTGATTTCGTCGATGGCTGTGTATTCGGCGATCGATGAATATGGATTTTTGATCACGCCGTATCGGCAGGTCGAGCGGGGCAAGGTGAACGGGAAGCTGGTTCACCTGCGTGCGGACGAGGAGATGGGCGCGACGATCGCGCCGCCGCACATTCTCGTCGACAACAAGCTGCCGGACGAATTCGTGTTGGCCCGGGTGAAGGGCGACCTTGGAAAGGTGAACGCCAAGGAAGTTCAGTACATCGATATTTCCCCGAAGCAGATCGTGGGAGTCTCGGCGGCGTTGATTCCGTTCCTTGAGCACGACGACGCGAACCGTGCGTTGATGGGTTCGAACATGCAGCGTCAGGCGGTTCCGCTGTTGCGGACCGAGCCGCCGATCGTGGGCACGGGAATGGAGACGTACGTAGCGTTGAACTCCGGCATGGTGGTCACGGCCAAGCAGGCGGGAACGGTTACGTTTGCCGACTCCACCCGCGTGGTCATCAACGATACGGACGAATATGAGCTGTCGAAGTTCAAAGGACTCAATGAACGGACATGCCTGAACCAGAAACCGATCGTCAAGCCGGGCCAGAAGGTTAAGGCTGGACAGATCATCGCCGACGGTCCTGCGACCTGCAACGGCGAACTGGCCCTTGGACGCAATCTGCTGGTCGCATTTATGCCGTTTGACGGATACAACTTTGAGGACGCGATCCTGATTTCGGAGAAGCTGCTTCACGAGGACGGATATACGTCGATCCATATCGACGAATTTGAAGTTGAGGTCCGCGAGACCAAGTTGGGTCGCGAGGAATTCACCCGTGATATTCCGAATGTGTCGGAAAAAGCCCTTCGCAATCTCGACGACCGTGGAATCGTTCGGATTGGAACATTCGTTCGGCCGGGCGACATTCTGGTGGGCAAGGTTTCTCCGAAGAGTAAAACGGAACTGACGCCCGAGGAAAAGCTGCTGCAGGCGATTTTCGGTCGGGCCGGCGAAGACGTGAAGAACGATTCGCTGGAAGTTCCCGCTGGGATCGAGGGCATCGTGATCGGTGCGAAGCATTTCGCCCGCAGGACGGCCTTGACTGATCAGCAGAAGAAGGCCATGAAGCAGGAGATGGCGGAGTACAAGTCCAAGTGCAACGCCAAGATGATCCGGGTCTTCAAGCAGTTGATCAACGAGATCAATGATCTGATCGGCGGTCAGCCCATGGTTGACCCGAACACCCGCCAGAAGGTGGCGGCCAGTGAAATCGAAGAGGTCCTTATCGAGCAGATCGATACATTTGACATTCACTGGGTGAAGCCGGCATCCATGCGGGATCAGGCTCAGAAGATCATCGACAAGTACTGGCCGAAGATTATTGAAGCGCGGGAACTGATCGAGCAGAAGTCGGCACAGATGAAGCGTGGCGATGAGCTGCCGAGCGGCGTGTTGGAGATGGTGAAGATTTACATTGCCGCGAAGCGTCAGTTATCGGTGGGTGACAAGATGGCTGGTCGTCACGGAAACAAGGGCGTTATCGCCCGCATCATGCCGGTCGAAGACATGCCGTTCCTGGCGGACGGGACTCCGGTGGATATCGTTCTGAATCCGCTGGGCGTACCGAGCCGTATGAACGTCGGACAGATTCTCGAGACGCACCTCGGTTGGGCGGCGGGCAAGCTGGGCTTCCGAGCCATCACGCCCGTGTTCGACGGGGCGAAGGAAGAAGAGATCCAGAAATGCCTGAAGGACGCGGGACTGCCCGAAGACGGCAAGACCGTGCTGTATGATGGGCGTTCGGGGGATGCGTTCCTCGAGAAGGTGACGGTTGGATACATTTACATGATGAAACTCCACCACCTGGTCGACGACAAGATCCATGCCCGGAGTACGGGCCCGTACAGTCTGATCACGCAACAGCCGTTGGGCGGAAAGGCCCGGACGGGTGGTCAGCGGTTCGGCGAGATGGAAGTCTGGGGTCTTGAGGCATACGGCGCGGCGTACATCCTGCAGGAGATGCTCACGGTCAAGAGCGACGACGTGGAAGGTCGGACCAAGATTTACGAATCCATGGTCAAGGGCGCCAATACTCTCGAGGCCGGGACGCCCGTCAGCTTCGAAGTGCTCTGTAACGAAATCCGTGGTCTGGCTCTCAACGTCCAGTTGGAAAAACGCCGTCTGATCTAAATGGTAATTATCCGTGGGGGCGATGCACGCGTCGTCCCCACCTAACTCTCATTAACAGGGAGTCATAAAATGGCAGAAAGTGTATACGATAGAATCAACGATTACGGTTCCGTGAAGATCTCCCTGGCTTCCCCGAACGATATTCGCAGTTGGTCGTTCGGCGAAGTCAAGAAACCTGAGACCATCAACTACCGGACCTATCGTCCGGAGAAGGACGGTCTTTTCTGTGAACGTATTTTTGGTCCGGAGCGGGACTGGGAGTGCGCGTGCGGGAAGTACAAAGGAACGAAGCATAAAGGCATGATATGCGATCGTTGCGGCGTGAAAGTGACGCACAGCCGCGTCCGTCGCAAGCGAATGGGTCATATCAATCTGGCGGCTCCGGTCGTCCACATCTGGTTCTTCAAGTCCATGCCGTCTCGGATCGGAAACCTGCTGGACCTGAAGACGAATGATCTGGAAAAAGTGGTGTACTTCCAGGATTACATTGTGATCGATCCGGGCGAGACGCCGCTGAAATACAAGCAGTTGCTGACGGAAGAAGAATACCGTTCGGCCTGTGAGAAGTACGGGGCGAGTTCGTTCAAGGCCCAGATGGGCGCGGAAGCGGTCAAGGCGATGCTCGAGACGCTCGACCTGGAAGCCATTTGTCGGGATCTGCGGGATGCTTTCGCCAAGACGAACAGCAAGCAGAAGATCAAGGATCTGACCAAGCGTCTGAAGATTGCCGAAGCCCTTCGCGGAAGCGAAAACTCGGCGTCGTGGATGGTTCTGGAAGTGATTCCGGTGATCCCGCCGGACCTGCGTCCGCTGGTGCTGCTGGAGAGCGGAAACTTCGCCACGAGCGACCTGAACGACTTGTATCGCCGCATCATCAACCGGAACAATCGTCTTAAGAAACTCATGGACCTCAACGCCCCGGAAGTTATCGTTCGCAATGAGAAACGAATGCTTCAGCAGGCCGTTGACGCCCTGTTCGATAACAATCGGTGCCGTCGTCCCGTGCTCGGATCTTCCGGTCGGCCGCTCAAGTCGCTGACCGACATGATCAAGGGCAAGCAAGGGCGGTTCCGCGAGAACCTGCTGGGCAAGCGCGTGGACTATTCCGCCCGTTCCGTTATCGTCGTCGGACCGGAACTGAAGCTCAACCAGTGCGGTCTGCCCAAGCGGATCGCGTTGGAACTCTATCAGCCTTTCATCGTTCGTCGTCTGCGGGAGCGTGGGTTGGCCGATACAATCAAATCCGCCAAGCGCATGCTCGAGCGGCGTGACCAGGAGATCTGGGATATTCTGGAAGAGGCGATTCATCAGCACCCGGTGATGTTGAATCGTGCACCCACTTTGCACCGTATGGGTATCCAGGCGTTCGAACCGGTCCTGGTGGAAGGAAACGCGATTCGTATCCACCCGCTGGATTGCAAGGGGTTCAACGCGGACATGGACGGTGACCAGAAGGCGGTATACCTGCCGCTGTCGGTCGAGGCCCAGGCGGAAGCGCATGTACTGATGATGTCGACGAACAACATTTTCTCGCCCGCGAGCGGTCAGCCGATTATGTCCCCCAGCCAGGACATCATTCTCGGCACGCACTACTTGACGATCATGCGGGATGACGTGAAGGGCGCGGGGATGGCCTTCAATTCGCCGTACGAGGCGATGTTGGCGTACTCGCTCCAGAAGATTTCCATTCATGCAAAGATCAAAGTTCGTCTCGATCGGTACAAGACGATTATCAACTCGCCCAAGAGCGGAACGGAACAGTTGCCGAAGAACAAGTTGGCGGAGACCACGGTCGGTCGCTGCATGCTGAACGACATTCTGCCGGAGGGCATGCCGTTCTATAACTTCCTGATCGTGCAGAAGGGCTGTGCCCAGATCATTGCCGACTGCCATCAAATGCTTGGCCGGTCCAAGACGATTGATCTGTTGGACAAGCTCAAAGAGCTGGGATTCCGTCAGGCGACGTTGGCTGGGGTCAGTATTTCCGCTACGGACCTGGTGATTCCACCGAGCAAGTGGAAGATTATCGAGGCCGCCCAGCGCGTGGTCGAGCAAATTGAAAAGGGCTTCCATCAGGGCGCCATTACGGAAACGGAACGTTACAACCAGTTGATCGACGTATGGATCCACGCCCGCGAGCAGGTCGGTAAGGACATGATGGACTCGCTGGGCAACGATGTTCGGGGCGGAAAGAAGTACCTGAATCCGATTTTCATGATGGCCGATTCGGGCGCCCGTGGATCGAAAGACCAGATTCGCCAGCTTGCGGGGATGCGTGGTTTGATGGCCAAGCCGTCGGGCGAGATTCTCGAGACGCCCATTCTCGCGAACTTCCGCGAGGGGTTGTCGGTGCTTGAGTACTTCACGACGACGCACGGCGCCCGCAAGGGATTGGCCGATACGGCTCTGAAGACGGCGGACTCGGGTTACCTGACCCGTCGTTTGGCCGACGTGGCCCAGAACGTGATCATTCGCGAGCTTGATTGCGGGACTATTCAAGGGATCACCAAGGCGGCGATCTACCGCGGCGAAACGCTGGACGTGTCGCTGAAGGAGTGTATCGTCGGACGTATCGCCCGCGACACGATCGTCAATCCGATCACTGATGAGGTCATCGTCAACGAGAACGATATCATCACGGAAGAGATTTCCGATAAGCTGGAAAAGGAGTTGCACCTGGAGCGCATTCGCGTCCGCAGTCCGCTGACGTGCGAATCGCCGATGGGCGTTTGTGCCCGGTGCTATGGCGTGGATCTGTCCACGGGCCGATTGGTCGAGGAAGGCATGGCGGTTGGAATTATCGCGGCCCAGTCGATCGGCGAGCCGGGAACGCAGTTGACGATGCGTACATTCCACATCGGTGGCGTGGCGTCCCGTGCCGTCATGGAATCGGAAGTCCGCTGCCGTCAGGGCGGTCTGGTGAAGTATCACGATCTGATGCCCGTGCCGATTACGCAGGCCGACGGAACCAAGTCCACCGTGGCGTTGAAGCGCAACGGTGAGATCATTCTGTGCGACGCGAAAGGTCGCGAGCTTGAGCACTACCGGATTCCGTACGGAGCGTCGATCCGCGTGAAGGATGGCCAGCAGGTCACCGCTCGTACCGTGCTGTGCGACTGGGATCCGCACATGTTGCCGATCCTGGCCGAGGCCGGCGGTATTGTCCGGTTCCAGGATATTGAGGAAGGCGAGACGTGCCGCGTCGAGTCGGAAATCGGCGGGAAGAAACGTCTGGTCGTCATTCAGCACAAGGGCAGTCTGAACCCGCGAGTCGTCATCGAGGACAAGGACGGCAAGATTCTCGACTTCCACTATCTGCCCGCCAAGGCACGTATCGACGTTGAGGAAGGTCAGAAAGTGCAGCCGGGTCACTTGATCGCCCGTCAGCCGCGTGAAATGTCCGGAACGCAGGACATCACCGGTGGTTTGCCGCGAGTCACGGAACTCTTCGAGGCCCGCAAGCCGAAAGAGCCCGCTGTCATGGCGGAGATCTCCGGAACGGTGGAACTGCGTACCGACCGGCGGCGTGGAAAGATGACCATCATCGTGCGATCCGAATCCGGTATGGAAAAGGACCACCACGTTCCGCAGGACCGGCACTTGCTGGTTCATACGGGCGACTACGTGGAGGCCGGCGATCCGCTGATCGAAGGACCGCTCGTTCCGCATGATATTCTGCGAATCAAGGGCGAAGAGGCCCTTCAGTGCTATATGCTCGGCGAGATCCAGAGCGTGTACCGCAGTCAGAACCAGCGCATTAGCGACAAGCACATCGAGACGATCCTGACGCAGATGCTCCGCAAGGTTCGCATCGAGCAGGTTGGCGACTCGAACTTCCTGCCGGGTGCCGTGGTTGACAAGTTTGTATTCCGCGAGGAAAACCAGCGATTGGCTGGCTCCATCAAGATCAGCGAGCCGGGTGACACGGGTCTTCAGGAAGGCCAAGTCATCAGCAAATCGGAACTCGAGGAAGTGAATGAGACGACTGAGGCCACGGGCGGCAAGCCCGCGAAGGGCAAGAAGCCGAAACCGGCGCAGGCCAAGACGATGCTCTTGGGAATCACCAAGGCGTCGCTGCAGTCCGAATCGTGGATCGCGGCCGCCAGTTTCCAGGAGACGACCAAGGTGCTGACCGAAGCGTCGATGTCCAGCAAGATCGACAAGCTGGTGGGTCTGAAGGAAAACGTCATTCTCGGACACCTGATCCCGGCGGGAACAGGTTTCAAGCCGTACATCGAGATGAAGATCAAGAAGGCGGCTCCGACGTTGCCCGAAGAAGCTCCGGTTACTCTCGAGGATCGGGTTCGGGCCGAGATCGAACAGGACCGCGAGCGGTTGTTGCGTATTTAGTCGCTTTTTCATTCTGGCACAAGGAACGCGGGCGGGTTTTGCTGCGTTTCCTGGTGCGATGTGGACGGAAAGAGCGTTGGCGGCATAAAAAGTCCGATTTTTAGCTGGACTTTTGGCCGGAATCTTTATTAAATTGATGGTTTACGCTTTATTTGAAGGAATGCGAGGAATCAGTTTATGCCGACGATCAACCAGTTGGTCCGGAAACCCCGAAGGACGGTCAAATACAAGTCGAAGAGTCCGGCTCTCGGACGAGCGCCGGAGAAGCGTGGCGTGTGTCTGCAAGTCAAGACCATGACGCCCAAGAAACCGAATTCCGCGCTGCGAAAGGTTGCCCGTGTGCGTCTTTCCAACGGGAAGGAAGTGACCGTTTACATTCCGGGTATCGATCACAACCTCCAGGAGCATAGCATCGTGCTGGTTCGTGGTGGTCGTGTCCGCGACCTGCCGGGTGTACGATACCATATCGTCCGTGGCGTTCTTGATGCCGCCGGCGTGGACAACCGGAAGAAATCCCGGTCCAAGTATGGAACCAAGAAAGGTAAGTAAGCAAAGAGGTTAAGCTATGGCATTC
Organism: uncultured Phycisphaerae bacterium; assembly: GCA_964563935.1. Classification (GTDB taxonomy): domain Bacteria; phylum Planctomycetota; class Phycisphaerae; order JAAYCJ01; family JAAYCJ01; genus JBAZZQ01. The sequence goes on from CAZLZE010000055.1 coordinate 14,002, forward strand.
AAAAAGTGGACAGCGAGTGATAAGATTCAGAAACCGGACGGTAAATATAACTCCATGCTCATGAGCAAGTTCATCAACTGCCTGATGTGGCAGGGTAAGAAGAGCGTGGCGACCAGTATCGTCTATGACGCGTTGGACATCATTGCCGGCAGGATCAAGGACGTGACGCCGTTGGAGGTGTTTGAGACCGCGATCGACAACGTGAAACCCGATATTGAAGTGCGATCCAAACGCGTCGGTGGCGCCAACTATCAGGTCCCGATGCCCGTGAATCCGAAACGCCGCCAGTCGCTGGCGATCCGATGGATTCTTGAGGCGTCGCGAGGGAAGAAGGGCAAGCCCATGGCGGAGCGGTTGGCGGACGAGTTAATGGCGGCCTTCAAGCGTGAAGGAACGGCCATGACCACGCGAGACAACGTCCATAAGATGGCGGAAGCCAACAAGGCGTTTGCTCATTTCGCGTGGTAACTTTATAATAGATACGTTCCCTGGGCCGGTCTGACCCTCAGCGCCGGCCCAGATTGTTTATAGGCCGAAGGTGTTGTAGCGATAACGGTTGACGAAAGATTCTGTGACCGACATTGGGTAATGATGAAGCAGTAGGTGTTCTTCGATGGAGTACGACCTGGCGAAAATCCGGAATATGGGCGTGTGTGCCCACATCGACGCGGGCAAGACGACGGTTTCTGAACGAATTCTTTACTACGCCGGGAAGACCTACAAGATGGGGGAGGTCCATGAGGGGACTGCCGTCATGGATTACCTTGAGGAAGAACAGCAGCGGGGGATTACCATTACGTCAGCGGCCACGACGTTTCAGTGGCGCGATTGCACGGTCAACCTGATCGATACCCCAGGCCACGTGGATTTTACCGCGGAAGTCGAACGCTCCCTTCGCGTGTTGGACGGTGCGATTGTTGTTTTCGACGGCAAGGAAGGGGTTGAAGCTCAGTCGGAGACCGTCTGGCGGCAGGCAGACAAATACCATGTGCCCCGCATGTGCTTCATCAACAAGATTGACAAGATGGGCGCCGATTTTTATGCCTCGTTACAGTCGATCAAAGACCGCCTTCCGTCGCACGCCGTGCCGATTCAGATTCCCATTGGAGCCGATGCTGAATTCAGAGGTATCATCGATCTGGTCACCATGGAGGCGTACACATGGAAAGACGAGACTATGGGCGCGGAGTATGTCGTCGGCGAGATACCGGAGGAGTTGAAGACCGACGCTGAGTGCTGGCGGCATGAGATGATTGAGCGGGTATCCGAGATCGACGATGTTCTCATGGAGAAATTTCTGCATGATGAACCCATGAGTGTCGAGGACGTTCGCGGCGCAATCCGCCGAGTGACCGTATCGAATAAGATTCAACCCGTTCTATGCGGAGCTGCCTTGCGAAACCAGGGCATCCAGCCACTTCTGGATGCGGTGACTTATTACCTCCCGTCTCCCCTTGACGTCCCGCCTGTCGAGGGGCGCGATCCGAAACAGAAGGACACGAAGATCACGCGAAAAACCGACCCCGAGGAACCGTTCGCAGCTCTGGTCTTCAAGATCATATACGATAAGCACGGAGACCTGAGCTTTATCCGGATCTACTCCGGAACGCTTAAAACGTCTTCCCGCGTCCTGAATCCCGGTCGGAACAACGCAAAAGAAAACGTTACTCGGATCTGGCGAATGCACGCCAATGACCGGATCAAGGAAGAGGAGGCTCGGGCGGGTGAAATTGTGGCAGTGACAGGCCTCAAGGTCTCGCTCACCGGCGATACTCTATGCGATCAGAAGCACCCAATTCTGCTTGAGCACATTGAGTTCCCCGAAACCGTAATCAGCATGGCCATCGAACCGAAGACCAGTGCCGATAAGGACAAACTTGCCAACGCCCTGAAGCTTCTGACTCGTGAGGACCCAACCTTTGATTACCGTCAGGATTCGGAGACCGGTCAGACCATCATTTCCGGAATGGGCGAACTCCATCTGGAGATCATCAAGAACAAGATTCAGCGGGACCTGAACGTTCAAGTCAACGTCGGGAAGCCCAAGGTCAGCTATCGCGAGACGATTACCGCGACAGGCGAAGCAGAGGCCCGTTTCATTCGTCAAACGGGCGGTCACGGTCAGTTTGCGGTGGTGAAACTCAAAGTCGAGCCCTACACGCCCCAGCCGGGTGAGGATCATATCGTTGTCGAAAATGCGATCATCGGCGGGGCTATCTCGCAGAACTACATTCCCGCGGTGGAGGAAGGTATTATTGGGGCTGCCAAGTCCGGTGTTCTCATTGGGTATCCCGTGATCAACGTCAAAGTCACCATTCTGGATGGCCAGGAGCATCCGGTAGACAGTTCCGACATTGCTTTTGAAATGGCCGGTTCCATGGCCTTTAAGGACGCCATTCAGAACGCCAAGCCCGTGCTGCTTGAACCGATCATGAATCTCCAGGTGACCACGCCCGAGGAATTTTTCGGCACCGTCACAGGCGATATGATCTCCCGCCGGGCCATTATTACGGGAACGAGCAAACGCGGTAATGTCACGGTCATCGACGCCCACGTTCCGTTGGCAGAGATGTTTGGCTACGCCACCACGCTGCGTAGTCTGACCCAAGGCCGAGCAAACCCGACGAATTTCGCGCCCTCGGGTTACCAGTTGGTGCCGGACGACATCAGCAAGCGGTTGTTGGAAACAGCCTATTAGTGGATGCTGTCTCTGCCGTTCAGCCACATCGATTTTCGCGTTCCGACGCATTCCCGGTGGAACTTGTGCTTTCCACGGCGATGACCTTCTGATATATTGTCATCCGGGCATTTCCTTGAAAGGACCGAATTATGATCAAATTGGCCATTACCGGCGCCTGTGGACGCATGGGTCAACGGATCGCGTCGTTGGCGCTACAGGACAAGAATTTTCAGATTGTCTGTGCCATGGAACGTAAGGACCATCCCGACCTGGGAAAGAACTATGGATCGCTGATTGGAGTCTCGGATCTTGCGGTGTCCCTGACGGACTCGCTGGCGAATATGCCGGACGTGATGATCGATTTTACTACGCCCGCGTCCACGGCCCAATGGATTCAAGTTGCCCTTAACCACAAAGTTCCATTGGTCATCGGCACGACAGGACTGGCGGACAATGAGATCAACGCAATCAAGGCCGCCGCCCAGACCATTCCCATTGTCCAGGCTCCTAACATGTCGATTGGGATGAATCTCCTGTTCCGGTTGGTACGTCAGATGGCTGAGGTACTCGGTGAGGAGTATGATTGCGAGATTGTGGAGCAACACCATCGATTCAAGAAGGACGCTCCCAGTGGCTCGGCGCTGGGCCTGCTCGACGCAGCCGCAAAGGGGCGGGGTAAAGACCCGAAGCAGGTTGCCATCTTCGGTCGGGAAGGGCGCGAGGCCCTGCGAACCCCGGGCGAAATCGGCGTCCATGCCCTGCGCCTTGGGGATACGGTGGGGGAGCATTCCGTCTACTTCGGGACGTTGGGTGAGACCGTTACCATTTCCCATTCCGCCCACAGTCGCGACACATTTGCCCTTGGCGCCCTTCGGGCCGCCGCATGGATCATTGGTCGACCGTCACGGCACTACTCCATGCAGGATGTGCTTTTTGGTGGAAAGGAGTAAATCATGGCTGTCCGATTCTACTGTCCCGAATGCAAAAAACCTTTGGAAGTGGATGACGCTGATGCGGGGAAGCAGGTCCTCTGCTTCTACTGTCGCACCAAAGTGGCCGTGCCTGTCCAGACCGATTTGTCGCTGGCCGCCGCCGTTCCCGGTCCGGTTGACAGTGGTGTTGGTATTTCGGGTGGTCGAAAGTCCTCTGGGCTTGGCGTGTTCGGGCTGGGTTGCAGTATTGTCGCTGTGGCGGCATTTATCATTTTTCTCGCGGTGATTTCTCCAAAGATTATTCCGTTGACCCGGAGTGCGCAATTCCAAACCATGTCGCCGGAGCAGAGGAATGAAGCTGTAATGAAGGAACTTCAAGGGAAGGGCCACATGCGTCTGGTTGCTGTTACCAGCATCGCATTTCTATTGCTTCCATGGATCGGAATGATCTGTTCCATCGCGGCCATCATCACGAAACGGGGCGTGGGCGCCGGTATCGCGGGTCTGATCATCAGCGGATTGGTTTTGGCATTCTTGTTTGTACTCTACTCACAGAAAGCCGCAGTGCAGGCCAAATCGAGCGGTCCTCCCGCGACGACGAGACAGCGATAACTGCTTACGGAGTCTCCCAGGTCGCCGCCAATGTCGGTTCAAGACTCTGCATAGCGTAGGTTGGCGATCGAAGAGAGATTTTCCTAAGCCCTTGTCGGCGACTCATTTTTCTCTGCTTTTTTGTGGATAACCTGCATAAAATATGTTAGTTATTGGAGATAATAGCTAGGTATCTCTGAAGTTGATATCACCTTTTTTACGATAGAGGGACGGGAACGCGCAATATGGGTTCGTCCCCGGAAGAAATGTTTGTAACGTCTTGTTCGGGCTGCGGCAAGAAGTACCGGCTTTCCAAGCAGTTCTTGGGAAAGCATGTGAAGTGCCGATCTTGTCAGCATGTCTGGCGAGCGCTGCCTACAAATGACCAAGGCGCATCCTCGGTGGATATGTCTGAAATGGGAAGCACCGATGCCGCGTCCAGTCCATCCCAGTTGGCTGGAACTGCCGGTATTGGGGGCGGATCTTCTATCAGCAATACCAGTGGGGGGATGCTCAATGGCTCTTCCGTCGATGACGACCAGTCCTGGGTTGGAAAGAAACTGGGTCGTTTTCAGATAACGGAAGTTCTCGGTAAAGGCGCGATGGGTGTTGTGTTTCGTGCCCACGATCCGGATCTCAAGCGTGACGTGGCCCTGAAGATATTGGCCAAGCAGTTTATTCGCAGTCAGAAGAAGACTTATCGTCTTGAGCAATTTATTCGTGAAGCTCGTTCGGCCGCCAGATTGTCCCATCCCAACACGGTTACCGTCTATGAGATCGGCCAGGATCAGGGATGGTTTTTCATTGCCATGGAACTGATCGAAGGCAAGACCCTTCTGGATTTGGTGCGCAAAAAGAAAAAGCTGGTTCCCTATGAGCAGGTTGGAGAATTGATCGCCCAGGCGGCCGAGGCTCTGTCATCCGCTCATCGATTGGGAATCATCCACCGGGATATCAAGCCGAGCAACTTGATGCTGACCGGCGACGGACGAATTAAGGTGGCCGATTTCGGACTGGCCCAACTCGCCGACGACGAAGGGGAGTTTGACCTACCCACCAAGGCGGTCGGCACGCCATATTGGATGTCGCCCGAACAGTGCCGCGGTCAGACTGCCGTTCCCCAAAGCGACATCTATTCCTTGGGGGCGCTCCTCTTCTTTGCCCTTACCGGCGAAGTTCCTTTCAAGGGGAAGACCAAACGTGAGATTTTGAACCAGCACCTGACCGCGCCTGTTCCGGACGCGCGGATGTATCGGAAAGACATTCCGGAAACCATGCTTCGGATCATTCAGCGGGCGATGGCCAAGAACCCGAACGAGCGTTACCAGGACGCGGCGGAAATGGCCATTGGACTTCGGCAGGTTGCCAACAACTTGGCGCAGGCCAAGATGGCGGAGCGTCGGTGGGGGCAGTTTGCCTCCACGGGAGCCATTACCCGTCAGGAAGATAAGCCTCACCCTGGGTCCAAAATGCGAAATATGGTGATTATCTTGGCTGTTCTATTCGTTTTGATCGGCGGTATCGCCTGGTTGATGCTGTCTTCCTCCAAATCACCTTCCGTACCACCGGTCGTGGCGGCGACTCCGACGCCGGCATTGGTGTCGAGTGAGCCGCAGGTTCCGGTGAAGATAATTGAAGGATCTCCCATCTATCATGCCTCAGATTGTCCCCGGCTAAAGGGTGTTCCAGAGGAGAAGATCGTTACGTTGGCTTCGGAAGACGAGGCAAAGAAGAAGGGGTTCGTTGGTTGTGCCTTTTGTCAGGATATGCTCAAGAAGCAGAAAGAAGATCTGAAGTCCGGTCAGTCCAAGGCCACGTCTGCTCCCGCCCAATAGTGCATATGCCGGTCCGTGTGGGATTGATCCTGTCGTAAAAATAGCTGTCGCACCGCGACATGGTTAGACGTCATCGGTGCGACAACTGCTGCTAGGGATCTATGCGGCCCCGCGTCAGGGCTGGTCTGGACCATCCAGACCTGTGGAGGACCCCAAGTCACAGGGCGTGCCAAAACCACAACTGGGATTCAACGCTACAAAACACCAACCCACCGAATACAGTGGATCGAGAAACCAATTCCACATATGTGCCTCCTTTATCCGAGCATTGATGTCAATCACATGTACTTTCCTCAGTTGATGTAAAATATGGATTGGGAGAAGTCAAATCAGGGAAATTCGGGAGGATAATGGCCGGTAAAATGCCGCTTGGCGCCCCCAGAAATCCAGCCCCAAACAGACAGATGAAAATGACCCCGGGACGGAGACGGATTATCGGTCCTGATGGTCCAGGAAGAAGAACGTCAGGGCCACCAACTGCAGCAGAACGGCTCCGAGGATTTTGAGCATGGTACCTGCGGAACCGGAGATTTCGCCGATGTCCACCAAGCCGACGATGATCCAGAAGAGCAGGCCGATAACCAATAACTGGGAGATAGCTCCGATCAGCTTGGAATAGGAGAAGTCACGGTGGTATCTCAGGCGATTCTGCTGTTTGAGCTGTTGCAGGATCTCTTCGAGCGTTGTATGAATTCTCCCCAGTTGTTCACCAGTGGAAGGTTCCGTATCGGATCCGGTGTTCTGGACTTGTTCATCTGCCATAATCGTGACCCTCGATACCCCGCGCGTTTGTTCGACCGTTTCGCTTATTCTCTTTTCCGTGAACCCGAATTTCAACCTATATTTCCTGCTTTCGGCTCACGATGATCCGGCTTGCCTCGAACAGGCTGGCGGCATGGAAATGGGGGACCACGCCGCCCGATTCAGGTCCGATCCGAATGGTTCGCATTCCAGTCGCCAGACCCGCCCGAATATCGTCGTCTTTGTCTCCGATCATCCAGGAATGACTCAGTGAAATGCCGTGCCGGTGTCCGCCAGCCAGGATCATACCCGGAGCCCCTTTTCGACATGAGCATACCTTGCGGAAGTCAGCGACAGACCCTTGAGGATGATGCGGGCAGTAGAGGTAATCCGTCAGACTGATTCCAGCTTCTTGCATGATCGCGAAGAAACGATTTCTGACTGCCGTCAGTTCCGTTTGTCCAAAGACTCCCCGGGCTATCCCCGATTGGTTGGTTACGACGATCAATCGATATTGATTTTCCTGGAGCCAACGTAATCCATCAACCGCTCCGGGCAGAAGACGCACATCCTCGACCCGCCGAACGTATCCTGTGTCCTCAATGATTGTTCCATCACGGTCCAGGAATACGGCGCACACGGGCTGCAAAGGATCTCGATCATCGATCCTGGTTTCCATCGATGTTGTGGAGGAAGTATCTGTCTTCAATGCAAAGCCCAGAATTCAAAAGGACCTATCGCGGGCACAATTCCGCTTCCATCAGTTCACAGACGATGTGATACGCGAGCATGTGAGCTTCCTGTACACGGTTGGCTCGCGTGTGGGCCGAGCAGAAGCAGTGGTCGCAGATTTCCTTGAACTTTCCGCCCGTTTCGCCCGTAAAACCGACGATCACGGCGCCCAGTTCCTTGGCCGCCTTGCCCGCGGCAATAACGTTCCGGCTGTTTCCACTGGTGGTGATTCCCCAGAACACGTCGCCCGATCTGGTTATCGCCTGAACCTGGCGAAGAAAAATATCGTCGTAACAATAGTCATTTCCCACGCAGGTCAATACGGAGCTGTCTGTGGATAGAGCAACCGCCGGCAGGGGACGGCGATCGTACAAATACCGGCCGATGAACTCACCCGCGATGTGCTGAGCGTCGGCAGCAGATCCGCCGTTACCCGCAATCAACACTTTTCCTCCGTTCTTGACCGATCGAACGATCACTCCGGCGATGTTCGACAGTATCTTCAGATTCTCTTGGCTCTGCATTTTTGTGATGACGGCCAAGTGTTCGGCAATGTTGCTTTCAACGCGATCTGTCATTGTTTGGACCTTTCCAGGATGGTATTGATGATTTTGCTTGTGCTGTATTCGTGCTCGATCGGCGCCAGGGCGATCCTTCCGCCGTAGCTTTGTACAAATTCATGTCCGACCACGCCGTCCACCGTGTAATCCTGTCCCTTGACGAGGATATCCGGTTTTACCTGTTTTACCAGATCTATTACTGAGGGTTCGTCGAAGATTACGACGTAGTCCACTGCCTGCAGCGACGCCAGCATTCTCGCGCGATCCAGTTGGCTGATCAGCGGCCGCTTGGGTCCTTTGATCGACTGAACGCTTCGGTCGGAGTTCATTCCCACCACCAGGACATCGCCCTGTTCCCTGGCAAACTCCAGGTAACTTACGTGTCCCGGGTGCAGCAGGTCAAAACATCCGTTGGTGAAGGCGATCCGCTTTCCCGCTTTCCGAAGGATATCGACTTCCCGCAGCAGCTGGCTTCGCTCGACCAGCTTTCCCGTGTGTCGCCGATTTTGTTCGAGCAGTTCGAAGATCAACTGTTCTCTCGAGATGGGCACCGCGCCCGCCTGTTCCACTTCCCATCCGCCGCCCACATTAGCCAGTACGGCTGCGTTGTGAAGATCCATCCCTTCCGCCAATCCCACCGACAGGGCCGCCAGGACCACGTCGCCGGCGCCGGTGTTGTCGAATACTTCCCGGGGTCGCGTGGGGATATGTTCATCTCCTTCATTGCTGGAGATGAAGATGCCGTCGCGATCAAGCGTTATGACGATGGCCTTGATATCATGCTGTTTTCGCAGGATCTCTCCCGCCTTGCGTGCGTCGTCGATGGTCTTGATCGTGATCCCACTGGCGGTCTGCGCCTCGACACGATTGGGCGTGATGACATCCGCGCCTCGATAGCGTTCATAGGTGCTGATCTTGGCTGGATCCACCAAGACCTTCAGTCCTCTCTTTTTGGCCTGCTGCGTCAACCAGTCGGCTAGATGATCGCCGCCAAACAGCCCTTTGTTGTAGTCTTCGATGGCGATGATGCGTACCTGATCCAGGAGCGGCTCGATCCTGCTTTTGAGTTGATCGATCAAGGCTTGAGGATAGAGGCGAGAATCTTCCATGTCTACCCGCAACAACTGTTGTGGGATGCGATGCTGGGCGAGGCCGATCAACCGGAGCTTGATGGTGGAACGGATCTTTTCGTCGCAGACGACCGCCGAGGTATCGGCACCCAGTTCTGTCAGGAGTTTGCACATGGTTTCACCGGCCCAATCACGTCCGATGATCCCCGCGCAGTAAGCTTTGGCGCCCAAGGACATTAGGTTTGCTCCCACCGAACCCGCGCCACCGAGCCGTTTCTGACGATCCAGTTCCCTCAGAACCGGAACTGGGGCTTCCGGGCTGATTCGCTCCGTATCGCCGTAGAGGTACTCGTCCAGCATATAATCGCCGACCAACAGAATCGGTTCAGATCGTCGGGTCTGCAACTTTTCGACCAATTGACTGATTTCTTTGTACATGTGCTTATTCCATTCTATGCGTGAGGTCTGATATTCGCATGCCCAAGTATTTCTCTTTTCGGCACTCGATTCGCGACTTCTCGAATCTTGTTTCTGAGAAGTGTCAGATCTTCGTCCGACATGGTGATCTCAATCTCAATCGCCGCCAGTTCTTCCGGTGATATTCCTGCCGATTTCGCTGTTTCGATGTCAATTTTGACCATATCCTTGGCTGTGCAGATCAGCATGTCCGCTCCGACATCGGCCGACTCTCTGCGTATCTCCGCCAGTTCCTCGGTTGTGAACCGATGATGGTCCGGGAAGCACCGAGTTCCCATCACGTCTGCGCCCGTCTCACGCACTGTGTTGAAGAATGACTCCGGACGACCAATCGCCGCGAAGGCAAACATGCGACGTCCCGTGAGATCACCCAGAATATTGCCTTGCAGGTCAACACAGTGTTTGACCCGGTGTCGCGAAGTCAGAACAGGGATATCGTTCGTATATTCTCGCATTTGCGATCTGATTTGTGCGACCGTTTCTTCCTGTACCTGATCACAGCGGGTCAAGATCACCATGTCCGCCCGTGCCAGACCTTCCAAGGGTTCCCGCAGCCTTCCCGCCGGGAGCATCTTGCCGCCGCCGAACGGAAAGCACGCATCTACCAGACAAATATCCAAGTCTCGCCCGAGGCGGCGATGCTGAAAACCGTCGTCCGCGATCAGCATCTGAGCCGATTGCACAATCGCCTGCTTTCCGCCCGCAATTCGATCGGGACAGGCGACAATGGGGATGCCCGGCAGTTCTCGCCGAAGCAACATGACTTCGTCTGCCTCTTGCCCTTGCCGTCCGCCGTATCCCCGCAGAATCACACCCGGCTGGCAACCTGCTTCTCTGGCCAGGTGGGCCAGCAGGACCACCATCGGTGTCTTGCCTGTCCCGCCCGTTGTCAAGTTGCCCACGGAGATCACGGGTACGTCCAGCCACGTCGTTTTCAGCCATTGCCGGTCGTAACAAACATTCCGGAGATGTGTCACTTTGCCGTAGAGCGTGCTCAGGGGGTCCAGCAGTGACCATCGGTGCGCACCTTCTCCGCCGCATGCATCAAAGTCCAGATGTTTACGACACAGGCTATGCACGTGCGTTACCGTTATATCTCCATCGACAGGGGCCTAAGAACTCTTATTACTTCATGTTGCGGATGATCGCGTCGGCCATCTCCCGTGTTCCCACCGCTGTGGGATCGTCACGATTCGGCTTCATGTCGTAGGTGACGTCTTTTCCGTCTGCGATTACTTTGGCGACGGCTTTTTCGAGCTTTTCAGCCTCTTTCCTGTAACCCAGGTACTCCAGCATCAGTTTTCCCGACAGGATCATGGCCGTCGGGTTCACTTTGTTCATTCCCTTGTACTTCGGCGCACTGCCGTGAGTCGCTTCGAAGACCGCGCCGTTCTCGCCGACGTTCGCTCCCGGAGCCACGCCCAGCCCGCCGACAAGTCCCGCAGCCAAATCGCTGAGGATGTCTCCATACAGGTTCGGAAGGACCAGCACATCGTACAACTCCGGCTTCTGCACGAGTTGCATGCACATGTTATCCACGATACGGTCTTCGAACTCGATATCGGTGTATTCCTTCGCCACCTGGCGAGATATCTCGAGCCACAGGCCGTCCGTGTGCTTCATGATGTTGGCCTTGTGTACGGAAGTCACTTTCTTTCGACCGTGCGCTCTGGCGTAGTCAAACGCGTATTTGACGATCCGCCGCGTACCTTCCACGCTGATCGGTTTGATGCTGATTCCTGCATTCGGACCGATCTTCTTGCTGCTGTGTTTGTTAAGCCACTCGATCAGTTCGAGCGTTTCCGCTTTTCCCTTCTCGAATTCGATTCCCGCATACAGATCTTCGGTGTTTTCCCGGACGATTACCAGGTCCACGTTTCCGAAGTACGTACGTACTCCCTGGTAGGTCTTGCACGGGCGGACGCACGCGTAGAGGTCCAGGCATTGGCGGAGGAAGACGTTGACCGACCGGAAACCCGTTCCCACCGGAGTCGTGATCGGGGCTTTGATGGCCACCCGATTCTGTTTCACCGATTCAATGGTCCGGTCCGGAAGGGGGGTCCCTTCCTTCTCCATGACGTCGATTCCCGCTTCCTGAAAATCCCACTCAATATCCGCGCCCGTTGCCTCAATACACCGGCGGGTCGCTTCCGCCAATTCCGGACCTGTCCCGTCACCGGTGATAAACGTCACTTTCTTCGCCATCGACTTCCTTTCTTGTTCTACACTTTCACTTCAGGCTGATAATTTCGATCCCAATTAGCATAGTCGCCTGACTATCTCGTTGCAAGACCCTCTCGCCGCTTTTATAATAATCTCCAAGGCAATTGGTTATAAACAGTTTTCCCCTCAGGATGCAGCAGATGGGGACTTCATGGCGATACGACAAATGGAACGTAAGTCTCAACATTTGGCATGGGAGTTTTCGGGGCCAGCCCCGAAGCGAAGCCTCATGCCCGATACCCTCGACTGGTCCAATCCTGCGTCCATTCAAGGGGCCCAACTGATCAAGGAGAACGACCAGCGGCAGGTTTGGCGGGTTAATCTTGGGAGCGATTCCTATTACGCCAAGCTCTATTTCAGGAACGGAAGACGTTCGCAGATCAAGCGGTGCTTGCGTGGTCCCGCGTGCTTGAAAGAGTGGCGGGTGGCCAAGTATGCCCTGGAGCATGGGATCAATTGTGTGGATCCGGTGGCCTATGCGGTTGCGACTACTCATGCGTGTCCGATCGACGGATTAATCATCACCGTGGGCAAGCCCATGGCTTTGCCGTTAACCGATTACTGGCAGTTCCTCTGTTCGCAGACCGATGGTGCCCGGCGGGCGATCCAGATCACTCTTTTGGAGGATGCCTTGGCCGAGCTTCTTGCCCGAGCGCATCAAGCGGGATTAGCCCACTCCGATCTCCATCCCGGAAACCTCCTGGTGGAATCTCAGCCGGACGCTCGCCCGCTTGTTTGTCTTGTCGATCTTCACAGCGTTCGAGTGGGAACGCCGGTTTCTGATCATGAGGCGATCGAGAATCTGGCTCAGCTCAATCAATGGTTCCGTCAAAATGCCACGTTGACCCAGCGAATGCGACTTCTCAAACGATACATGGCTTATCGGAAGGACTTGGCTGGGGCGAATGCGGAGCGATGGTCCGAGGGCATGTTCAAGCATTGGGCACGATCGCTTGACTGGGCGGCCCGGCGTCACGCTCGGAAACTCCTGGCTTCCCGCGATCGGCGGATCATGCGAAACTGCAAGTATTTTGCGGGACTTCGCCTCCCCAACCATTGGCAGGCCCACGTTTTTCTGCAGACGAAGCACCCGATGGACTATTCCATGGCCACAACGCTCGAATTTTCGCCGGACCAATGGAAGAAGTGTCTTCTCGCACCGGAGAAGATTCTCGAAGACTTTGCCCGATCCGTACGGCCGATCAAGGACTCACGATCCGCGTTCGTCTGCCGGGGCACGCTCACGGTCGGTCCGTACAGTGTTCCCGTTGTCGCCAAACGGGCGATTCGCCGCAAACCCTTTGCAGCGATCTGGGATTGTCTGCGGGCCTCGCGATCCTTGCGGGCTTGGAAGATGAGCTTCGCCATGCTCCATCGCGGTCTGCCCGTCGCCCAGCCGCTGGCTGTTCTGGAGCGACGGATCGGCCCTTATCTGACCGACAGCATTTTCATCACCGAGGAAGTCAAGCCGTCGATCAATCTGCGGTACTTCATCACGTCGGTTCTTCCTGTTCTTTCCTTGGCCAAGCGGCGGGAGGTCAAGCTTGTCCTGATCGAGCAACTGGCTTCGCTTTTGCGGAAGATGCATAGCAGTGGTTTTGCCCACCGGGATATGAAGGCCACAAATGTCTTGATTCACAACATGCCTTCCGACCACCCGAATGATATTGACCCCAGATCGCTTCAGGTGGTCCTGGTGGATCTGGACGGGCTGCGGATCAAGAAGCCGTCACATCGCGATCAGCTCCGGGCCCTTGTTCGGTTGTCCTTGTCCGCGGACTTAAGTCCGTATCTCACTGCCACTGATCGCGCCCGGTTCCTCAAGAGCTATATGACATGCTATGGCAGCGGTGTTCCCGATTGGAAATCCCTGTGGCGCAGGGTTCAACTGGAGCGGGAACAGAGCTTTCAGGACCATATCCCCGGCTGATGGTGTGAAAGCAAACACTAGCCAGGATCCGTGACGAACCCCTATAATTACCGACAGTTCCATGTCGAGCGAAATGTGAGTGAAGATGATCATGCGGGATCTTGCGAATACCGAGTACAGAAATATTCTCATTATCAAGCCGTCCGCGGTAGGGGATATCATCTCCGCGCTGCCGGTCCTTCCCGCCCTGAAGAGCCGATATCCGGAGGCGAGAATCAGTTGGCTCGTCGCCACTCACCTAGCCGACCTTCTCCGCGATCATCCGCTCATTGACGAACTCATCGAGTTTGACCGCCGCCGGTTCGGATACATGATTCGAAGCTGGACGGTGACCAAACGCTTCCTGACCTTCCTCCGTCGTTTGCGCGAGTCCCAATTCGATCTCGTCCTCGACTTGCAGGGTTTGTTCCGAAGCGGTTTTCTCACCTGGGCCACGCGTGCGCCCGTCCGTATCGGACCCTCGGAGAAGCGGGAGTTTGGCTGGGTTTTCTATACTCATCGGATTCCCGAACGGCCTCATGACAGTCATATTGTGGATCGAATCGCCGCTGTCGGGGAACTACTCCATCTGGATCTGTCCGATCCGTCGTTTGTCGTCCATCTTCAGCAACAGGCTGCGCAGAGAATCGATCAATTGCTCCTTTCCGCCAACCTGACGCCTGACCGGTTCATTGCTATCGCTCCCGGAGGAACGTGGTCATCCAAACGCTGGCCGGCGGCGAAATTCACCGAACTGGCTGAGAAGATTGTCGCGGAATTGGATCGGCCCGTAGTCTTAGTCGGCGGCAAGGCGGAAATCCCTCTGGCCAGAGAAATTCTTCGTTCGAAGAAGGATCCACGCATCCACAGTTTCGTCGGACAGACGTCCCTGTCGGAGCTTTTGTGTCTCCTGAACCGTGCAGGGGCTGTCGTCTGCAACGACTCCGGTCCCATGCACATGGCTGTCGCGTTGGGCAAGCCCGTTACCGCCATCATCGGACCCACGAACGCGCTTCGGACCGGTCCTTACCGACGTACGGAGGGGGTCGTCAGAACGGCTCTTAATTGTTCTCCCTGCTATCGTAAGAAATGCAACCTTGTCGGCGAGTTCGATTCCTCGCGATGTATGCAGGATATTTCCGTCGAAGATGTCTTCCGAAACCTGCGCAGCCAGCTCATGTCATAGGCAAGAAAAAGGGCAGATTCAAAGATCTGCCCCGTGAAAACTCGTCTTGAAATGTTCGTTACAGGCCTCGCCGTTTCTTTCGCACCGTTGCCCATCGGGATCCAAATACCCAGTGTGCCAGCCAACTGGCGGCGGCGATTTTGATAATATCGGGAATCACGAACGGTAGTACTCCCAGCTCCAGCGTCTGTCGATACGTTGTTCCCATCACCATGGCTAGATGAAATGCGCCAAAGATGTAAATCACCACCAACCCGACGGCCATGGCGATTCCCACTCGCCACATCTCACCGCGGAAGTCATGGTGACTTGTCAGATACCCAACCAGTCCCCCAGCCGCGACAAATCCTGCCAGGTATCCTCCCGTCACGCCGAACTGGAGACCTGCACCGCCGCCGGCATACCAGGGAAGTCCCGCCATCCCCATCGCCACATAGATGGTCTGGCTCAGTCCGCCATAGAATGGACCAAGCAACGCCGAGATCGTCATTATACAGAACACTTGCAGTGTTACCGGTACTGGCGTGAAGGGCAGTGGGAAGGCGGTTTGCGCCGACACCGACATCAGAAACGCTCCAACCACGGCCAAGAGAAGCTTCAGACCGTGTCCTTTTTCCGGAATCTCCAGGAGGAAGGTTCGAACCCGCTTCGTTAATGCTAAGTCCATCGGCTCCATATGTCTCCAATCTGCCCGACACCCATCTTATACCGGTTTTGCCAATACATATCAAGCAAATTGAATTATACCCCGCTGCCTCCTCACGGGCTGTATTTCGTGCTTCCATTTTGCTGCAATATGATTATCATTAACACTTCTTAGGAGGTAACCTATGAGCGTATTGACATTTGGCGAGATCATGATGCGAATTGCACCGGAAGGATTCCTGCGTTTTCTCCAGACCATGCCGGGGAAAGTGGACATCATCTTTGCCGGCGGCGAAGCCAACGTGTGTGCGTCGCTGGCTTTGTTCGGTATGACACCGCGATATCTGACGGTGCTTCCAAAGAATCCGATTGCCGATTGCGTGGTTGCGGATCTCCGTCGGCTCGGAATCGATACATCCTACATTGTCAGGTCATCCAAGGGACGGCTGGGTATCTTCTTCCTCGAGACCGGAGCCAATCAGCGAAGTTCCAACGTGGTGTACGATCGCGACGGAAGCAGTATCGCACTGGCCAAACCTGAATACTACAACTTCGAGTCTGCACTGGATGGGATCAAATGGGTCCACACGACCGGTATCACACCTGACCTCAC
>CAZLZE010000055.1:30205-33364 GCA_964563935.1 uncultured Phycisphaerae bacterium
AAGAACGCGTTTGAGTCCACTCTCGCCCTGGTGAAACTAGCCAAGTCCAAACAAATTACGGTTTCGTGCGATCTCAACTTCCGGAAGAAGCTCTGGCGGTGGAAGGAAGGTAGTACGCCGGATGGACTTGCCAGGGAGTCCATGACCGCTATTCTTCCATACGTCGATGTCGTCATCGCCAACGAGGAAGACGCGAAGGATGTCCTCGGCATTGAGGCTGAGGGTACCAGCATCGAAGCCGGGAAGATCAATTCCGCGGCATATACCACGGTGGCACGCACGATTGTCAAGCAGTTCCCCAACGTCAAAAACGTGGCCATCACACTTCGGGAGAGCCTGTCTGCCACGCATAACAACTGGGGCGGCATGCTGTATTCCGCGAAGGAAGACAAAGCCTGCTTCGCTCCCACTGACGCCGAAGGAAATTACTCGCCGTACCAGATCAAGAGTATCGTCGATCGCGTCGGTGGCGGCGATTCTTTTGGTGCGGGTCTCATCTACGCCATGCTCTCTTCCGACCTGAACGATCCAGCCACGGCGCTGCGATTCGCTGTTGCGTCGAGCTGCCTCAAACATTCAATCAAAGGCGACTACAATTACGTAACGAAGGACGAGGTCATCGCCCTTATGAAAGGTTCGGGTTCCGGACGCGTAAGGAGGTGACAAGATGGTCGATCTGCAGACATTCACGGCCGCACTGAAAAAGACGCCCATTATCTCGATTCTTCGAGGTATTACCCCCGCCACGGCCGCCGATACCGCCAAGGCGCTCGCCGAAGGCGGCATTCGGTTCATCGAGGTTACGCTGAACTCTCCCGATGCTCTGACAAGCATTCAAATTCTCTCCGAGGTCTACGCCCAAGACAAGGAGTTCTACATCGGCGCTGGGACTGTGACCAAACCCCAGGAAGTGGACGCCGTTGCACGGGCCGGCGGGAAGTACATTATCTCTCCGAACACGAACCCTGACGTTATCCGCAGAACTAAGGGACTGGGCCTGATCTCCATTCCTGGTTTTTATACGCCCACCGAAGCCTTCGCCGCTATCGACGCGGGGGCTGACTTCCTCAAGTGCTTCCCTGTGCGGAATCTGGGCGAAGGGTATATCAAGGATATAAAAGCCGTCGTATCCAAGCCCATAATCGCCGTCGGCGGTGTCGATCTGGATAATATGCAGAAGTTCCTCAGGGTTTGCGCCGGTGTAGGCATCGGGTCGAACCTCTATTCACCCGAAAAGACTCCCGCGGACCTCAAACATGTGGCGAGCGAATACTGCCGGAAAATCTGCTAGGGCGTGTCTGGCCTCATCTTCTTCGTGCGGCCTGGCATGGTGTCATCTTGTGCCTTTATGGTTGTCTTATCCTATTCCAACCCGCAACCATTTGGACTATGATTATGTATTATACGAGGAGGTAAAAGCGGTTATGTTGCGACATGTACTGGTGATCGTTTTGGCGATTTCGCCCATGGTTTGGGCGCAGGTCGAGGAGTCTGATCAGGCCAAACGCGCTCGACGGGAAACTGACGTTGTCCGTGCCATTCGGGCGGAGAAGGATGCCGTCGTCAATATCAGCACCACAGTCCTGATGAAGCGTGCGGAGGAGGATGACATTTTCAACTTCTTCATGCCCGAGATATTCCGCCGCGAGCGAGTTCCCTCCCATTCTCTCGGCAGCGGGTTCATTCTTCACAAAAGCGGTTACATCATCACCAATGCCCACGTTGTTCAGCAGGCCCGGGAGGTGACTGTCAGCTTTGCCGACAAGACGACCGCCAAGGCTGAAGCCGTCTACGCCGACTACGATCATGACCTGGCTGTGATCAAGATCAAACCTCCGAAGGAACTTCACGCCCTTCCCCTTGGCCGTGGCGACGACTTGATGATCGGGGAAACCGTGATCGCCATTGGAAATCCCCTGGGCTATCAGCACACCGTTACCATCGGCGTTGTCAGTGCAACTGACCGCACGTTGGAATTCCCCGGTGGTCAGACCTATAAGGACCTCATCCAAACCGATGCGTCCATTAACCCCGGTAACTCCGGCGGTCCGCTGCTCAATATCAACGGTGAACTTATCGGTATCAACAGCGCTATCCGCGGCGATGCTCAAAACATCGGCTTTGCCATCAATGTGGAAAGCCTCAAACGCATTTTGCCCGATCTTCTCAATGCCGAGAATGCCCGTCGGGTGAACCTCGGTTTCAAGCTCTCGTCCGAGGAGAAGGACCGAGTCCGAGTCGTGTCAATTGAGGAGGAATCGCCGGCTTTCCGTGCCGGGATGCGGATCGGGGATACGATCTATGCCTACAACGGCAAGCGGTTCAAGAATCCGGTCGATCTCTATGTCGCCTTGCTCGAACAGCCAGTCGGATCGACCATGTCGCTCTATGTCAACAGGAACGGAAAGTTGTACTCGGTCGATCTTCCCATTGCCATCAAACCCAAACCCAATGGGCTTGCCCTGGCCAGGAAGCATCTCGGACTGACCCTAAAGGAGCTGACGTCTGCCGAAGTGCAGGAAATGGGTCTGGGCGATAGTCCGCTTTTTGTCATCGAACACGTCGCCTCCGGCTCGTCTGGCGCCCAGGCCGGGCTTCGGGAGGGGGATATCATCTACCAGCTCGACCGGTATCGCCTTGAGTCTGCTGAGCAGTTGGCCCAGATTCTCGACTCCGCCAAGCGAGGCCAGCGAATGCAGGCAGTCATCATACGGATATGGCGAGGTACGGGTAATATTCGCCGCATCGTGCTGAAACTGGATTGATCTCAGATAGACTGGCAACTTTGTGAACCTGGTGCAATCATGAAAATCGTTATCGCTCCCGACTCATTCAAAGAGTCCTTAACCGCCATGGAGGCCGCGACGGCGGTCAGAACGGGCTTTCAGAGGGTCTTGCCCGATGCTGGTTATGATTTGGTCCCCATGGCCGATGGGGGGGAGGGTACGGTCGACGCGATGGTGCAGGCAGCGGGCGGCGAGTTCGTCACTGTCCAGGTCAAAGGACCGCTCGGCCAGCCTGCTGACGCTCGGTACGGACTTCTCGATGGTGGAAAGACTGCGGTTATCGAGATGGCTGCCGCATCCGGGCTGCCGCTCGTCAGACCCGACCAGCGGAATCCCATGATGACGACCACTTGGGGTACGGGTGAACTCATTG
>CAZLZE010000056.1:0-33244 GCA_964563935.1 uncultured Phycisphaerae bacterium
CGGGTTCCTTCGCGAAGACCGGCATCCGATATCGATCGGGGATGATCAATCCACTCGGGCCGACAAAGCACGACGGCGGGACCTTCTTCTCGCTCGCCCCGCTTGTTACTTGAGGCTCTCGCGGCGCCCGGGGCTCACGCATGGGCGGTTCCCGTCGCGGGGCCCGTGTCGACTCGCCCGCAGCCTCGGGATTCAGGCACGTCATCGATCGGCCAAGTCGTCGCTCGAGGATCCGGATTGCTCCCGCCCGCGGCTGATCCACAAGCACTACTGCCTGAAGCTCGCCCTGATAGGCGAATCGATCCAGGCGTTTCCAGTAGCTTTCCAAATCCGAGGGAAGCTCCCAGGAAACCAGGATGTCGATTTTAGGCAGGCTCAGTCCGTTAAAGGCCGCCTCGCAGCCCGCGAGAACGCCCTTGCCTGCCGCAATCACCTTGTCCACAATCTGCTGCTTCTCGTCCAGCTGCATGGAATAGGCCAGGACCTCTGTCGTCAACGCCTCCTCGGCCGTCTTCTCCGCCACCAGGCGGCTGACACGGTCCGAATCGGTGACGATCATCGTTATTCTCTCCGAATTGGCGCGAAGCAGGTCGCTCAGCTGCTTCGTCCGGGTCTCTTCGGTCACCAGCATGTACTGCAACTTCACCTGCTCCGCCGACCACTGCGCCTCCGGGCGCGACAGTTTCACCTTCTCCAGCCGGTTCGGGTCGCAGAACCATCGTCCCTTCTCCAGAATCTGCTCCGTCACTTCATTGGCACAGACCATGGTCTGACGATCCGCGTTGATCGCCTGGACCACTTCTCCCAACTCCTTTTCATGCTCCAGCAGCCGGTCCAACTCGTCCAACCCCAGCGACTTGACCTTCGCGACGTATTCCTTCTCCCGCTTGATGAACCGATCGGCCACCCCGAGCTCCAGGATCACGATGGGGCTCTTTTCGTGAAATTCCGGGTAAAAATAATCGTCTTTCTTTGTGAATTTCAGCACCCGCGCCTTGAGGATCGGACACAGCCGGCTGATCACTTTTCCCAATTGCTGAACCGAGTCCGCCGTTGGCGTGATGATAATCGCCTTGCGATCGCGCTCCCGGAGCCAGTGTTGAAGGAAGGGAATGGCGAAGCACGCGCTCTTGCCCATCCCGCTCCGCGCCTCAAAAATAACGTCCCGTTCCGCCAGGGCCAGCGGAATGACCTCTTTCTGCAAGTCCGTCGGCTTTTCCAGCCGCGCCTCCAGTACTGCCTCCTGCAACTTCTTGCTTAACTCGAAATCCTCAAACCTCTGCACATTCCTGCCGCTATCCATATTTCCTGACTCCTTCTTGGGTCCCTTCATCCGCTCCACCTGCCCCCGTGTTCCGGGTTTTTCCTGGCCTGCGTCGCGGCGGCGGTTTGACCGCCTTCTATACGTTAAATTTGAACTCAATTACGTCGCCGTCTTTGACCACGTAATCTTTGCCTTCCTGCCGAAGTTTGCCCACCGCCCGGGCCTGCTTCTCAGATCCCGCGGCCATCAGGTCGTCGAAGTGGACCGTCTCGGCCCGGATGAACCCGCGGGCAATGTCACTATGGATCTTGCCCGCCGCTTCCACCGCCTTCGCGCCCTTCTCCAACAACCATGCGCGGGCATCGTCCTCCCCGGACGTGTAGAACAGGATCATTCCCAGTCCGTTCAGCGCCTGCCGAATGAACGGGTCCTGGATCGTTTCCTTTACTCCCGCCTCGGCCATGAATGTCTTGCGGTCTTCGTCCGGGAGTTGCCACAGTTCCTGCTCGAACTTGCCCGCGCAGACCATCGAACCTTTGATCATTCTTCCCATCTTCAGTTCGAACGGCTTGGCGAGCTGATCCTCAGACGCGTTGATGATAACCAGCAGCGGATGCTGTGTCAAAAGGGTAAACCCCTTCAGCAGCTTCTGCTCCTCGGCGTTCGTGGGAACCTGGTCCACGGGCTTTTGCTGTTCCAACGCCGTCAAGCATCGCTTGAGCAGGTCCAGCTCCTTTTTGTCCTGCTCCCGTTTCGGCGTCGGCTTTTTCACTTCGCCTTCCAGCTTCTCGATCCGGCGGGTCACCTGCTCCATGTCCGCGAAGACGAACTCTTCCGTCAATTCGTCCAAGTCCGCCTGCGGGTCCACCCGATTCCGGTACGCCGGTATCGAGGCGTCCTCGAACGCCCGAAGCACGATCACCAACAGGTCGCACTGTCGAACATCCGCCACCAGCCGGCGCATGTGATCTCGCCCCGCCTGGTTCGTCAGATCAAACCCCGGAAAATCCATGATCTCGAAGGTCACCGGCGTCACCTTCCGTGAATTATGCATCCGATGCAGCGCCCATAGCCGCTGATCCGTCTCATACTTCAGCGTCGCCAGGTGCATACCGCTTCCCGGCTGAGTTTCCGGCAGGTGGTCCCCGCCTACCCCGCTGATCGCCGATAGCATCGTGGTTTTTCCGCTGAATGGTGGTCCGATGACCGCAAATCGTACTGCCATGTCTCGCCTTCTTCCTGCTTACCTTATTATTCTATTCGTCTTGTCCGTTTCTATGCGTCCGATTTATATCTTTTCCCAAATTTCCGCATCTCTCTTTGGCTGAAAGCTGATAGCTGACGGCTGATAGCTCTTCTCACCACACCGGCACCTTTTTCGGCGCCCGTCCGCGGTCGAAGAGGTACGTCGGGAGGCTCCTGAACAGACCGTACGGGTCATACAGACTTTCGACCTCGCCCCGGCAGTTGTACCAGCACGCCTTGCACGTATTGACTCGCGACTCTTCCCGCATCCGCCGGTAAATCTCGAAAATATTGTCTTTGTACAAATTGCCCACGGGGACGCTTCGCCGCTCCACGCAGATTGCCACGTCGCCCAGACTGTCGATGTTGTAAAACGCCCTCCCGGCCTTGCATCCCGGTACTCCGCCGTTCAGAGCCTGCTCAAACCGGCTTAAAAACTTCGGATTACTCAACATATTCGGGTATTTCTTGCGAAGTTCCAGCAGATGTTCCGAAGCCTTCGGGTCCCGGCAGATGAAGTGTTCGTCGCCCGTCTTCAGCCGCGAGTACGGCTGAACCATGAAATACGCCCCATACTGCGCCGCCAGTTTGATCAACTCTTCGATCTGATCGAGATTGTCGTGCATCAGCACCGCCATCAGATTCGCCCGCTGCCAGTCCTGACGTTTGGCCTTCGCAAGGCATTCCAACGCATGCACAGCCCGGTCGAATGCGCCCTTCACTCCGCGCCGGCGGTCGTGCTGCTTCGCGTCCGCGTAGTCAATGCTGATGGAGATTCCCCACAAACCTGCGTCATAAAGATCCTGCGCCAGCTCCGGCGTCATCTCGTACCCGTTGGTCGTGATAAACGGCAGGTGCCATCTCGCCACCGCGCGGGCGACTTGGACAATATCATCCCGCACCAGGGGCTCGCCCCCAGCCAGCGAGATAAACAAGGATCCCGCCCTCGCCAGTTGTCGAGCCCCATAGGCGAACTGCTCCACCGTCTGCTCCGGCATCTGGCCCTGAGGATCCTTCCAATAGCCGCAGAACCCGCACCGGAAATTGCACCGGTACGTTACCTGCCAAGCCACCCACATCGGATACCGCCCCACATAGGACCGAAGCAGTCTCGCCTTCTTCTGTGTCGAACTGAGCTGTAACATGCCTTCTTTCAAATATATGCAACCAAACGCCGCCGTCCCCGTGTGTCCGAACCTCGCGGGACATGTTCATACCGCTGCGCATCATCGGAGACCGCGAATCTTTGTCTTTTTATAACAGATTCCTAAACCGACACCAACATCAAATTACTATTTCCACTGCTGCTGTCGCCGGTATGCATCCATATTGCTTTGTTGAAAACATACACTTGGTGTCATCGCGAGGTCATTCCGATGGCTGTGGTGATTTGGCTTGCGAACTTGTATTGGTATCACAGAGTTAGGACGGCGCTCCAGGAGGGGTTGTCTGCAATTCTATGGGGCAAGAACTCTTCTCTTTGGGTCACACCAGGTTCACAGTTCCATATACCTCTTCCCACGTCAGCATGTGCCGGGACCGATCCGCCTCCTGGGCAATCATCTGCCGACCAGCCTCGCTCAGATCATTGGAAATGACATTCTCAACATTGGCCAAGTCCACGAACTCCCGCTCCGCAAACTCCTCCGCCAGAAATTCCAGCACCGTCCAGACGTTTCGTTCCAGCCTTCCCGTCGGCCGACCCTTGAGGGCTTCGATAACCGCCAACTCCAGGCAAAATGACGGGAACTCCAAACCGTGGATGTTCCGCCACAGCTTAATGGCTTTAATCTCTTCCGTACGTCCCGATTCCCGCACCAGCCGGACGTGCTCACGAATGTTCGTCTTGGTCCACGTATCCAATCGCCAGCGATACACATAACAGTCATCTCCAGGCCACCCCAACCGCTTGGCGGGAATCAGGTCGACTTTGTGTTCCTCAAACTGCATCCCAATCGACACATTCTGCGTTCGTATCGCGAATCCCTCCCGTCCAAGCCACTGAAATAAGTTGAAATACAGATCACCGACCGTGTAGGCTACATCATCTCGAAGGGAAATAAGCAGATCAATGTCCGTTCCGCCCCGAATCACCGTTCCCTTGGCATACGATCCCGAAGGGATCACCTCCGCGATGGCTTGGCCTCCCCATCGCCGAACGAGGGGGATCAGTTTGTTCTCCAGCGTTTCCGCCCCTGATCCGAGTCCCCAGCTTACGTCATGCCGCCCCAGAAGTTCATGCAAAAACTCCTCACCTGTCAAGGCTGTTCCTGTTCTCTTTCCCGTTGACACCCCGATATCACCCCGTTTCCCACCCCGAACTCCATGACATACATTATTATAACAGAATTTCCGAAAATGAGAACTACCCTCTTTCTATTCAACGGGTTCCGGAGTATCCGGCACACCAGTAATCCATATGTGACACGTGAATCTCCAAAGTTACTCATCCGCTTGGTGCACATGCCCAGGTTTATCAAAATCATTGTTCTCTAATATGAAATACAGACTCTTTAAGAGTTGACATTCAATTCATTCTGACCTGAGAGCAGCACCGCGGTGTTTTTCATCTGGCTGGGGCGCATTACCTTTGACAACCACACGGAATGATCTTTCAGAAAAAACTGGGGCCCATCTGCTTCTTGATCAGGCGAGAAATGGGGTTGTGATGTATCCTTTTTTGCGAAAAATACTTATGAAAGCATGGCTGGTGTGTGATCAACGGGGAACTATGGATAAATATAACTTGACAAAAACCGCGACTTTTTATATCATAGGGCTGTGTTAACTAAGTGTTTACTTCTAGTTCTTTTCTTTGTTTAGGAGGATCTGAAACATGAAACGTCTCGTTCTCTCTCTCGTTCTCATTAGCTTGGTCCTGACCGGCACGAGTTTCGGTGCCTTTCAGGAAACCTTCACCGGCGGGTTTGATCGGCCGGACTGGTACTTCACCTCGATGAATAGCGGGGCCTACACGCAGGACACCAGTGGCGACATCTATCGCGCCACCACCTCCACCTATCCGGGCCAGACCCCGAACGGAGCCGATCAGGTTATTGGCTTCATCGCGACTCAGACCGCGAGTGATTTCACCATGGGTGCCTGGTTCAACGTCGATGCCACGCAGTATGATCCGGCCAATCCGTACAGCTACAACGACAGCTCCATGGCCCTCATCGGCCGGGCGAACTTGAGCATCGGTTGTGCCTACGGTATTGGTTTCAACCGCGGCTGGGGCCACTTCCGGATGATCAAGGTGACCTATGGCGTCTACTCCAACTTCCCGACCTATTACAGTGCCAAGGGCGATGGCAAGGATCTCGATGCTCCCTACTATGTTCAGTGGACTGCTTCGGGCAGCGATTTCAACGTGAAGGTCTTTGATGCCAACTATGCTCTTCTGGCCGACTGGAACGAAAGCGACAGCTCATTCACCAGTGGAAACAACGGCATCATGACGTACCTGAATCCCAGTGTTGCCCCCGAGAACAGCCCGCTGTATCCGTATCCCTCGCTGATGAACGCCACGCTGGATGACGTTACGTGTTCCGCCTACTCGGCCGACTTCAACTGTGACGGTTCGGTGGGTTTCTCCGATTATCTGGTCCTGACCCAGAACTTTAATGGAAATGGCCATACGCTCGAAGGCGATGCCAATGGCAGCGGTAATGTCAACTTCTCCGACTACCTCGTGTTGACTCAGCAGTTCGGTAGCACCGGTGGCGCAGTTCCCGAGCCGGTGACCCTGGCCCTCTTCGGTCTGGGCGCTCTGCTCCTCCGCCGCAAAGCCTAATTCCAGTTCATCCTAATGTGAAAGCAACACCGCGGTACCACAAGGTGCCGCGGTGTTTTTCTTTGATCCACAATGTGGGAGGACTACTACTCTTCGGTTCCCTGTGCGGCTAACTCCCCAAATACTCTATCGCCGCGGCGATGTGTTCCGGTTTGACGTCGTCGAACATGTCCACCTGTCCAATCCGGGTGGGCAGGACAAAGCGGATCTTCCCGGCCTTGACTTTCTTGTCGCGTTTCATCACTTCCATCAGGTGGCCAAAGTCGTATCCCCGGCAACGTGTCGGCAGGCCGAAGGCGTGGATCAGACTCTCCATCCGCTCAAAATCGCTCCGCGGGAAAATTCCCCGCTCTCGCGCGATGAATCCGGCGGCGACCATTCCCATCGCGACGGCCTCTCCGTGCCGCCACCTGGTATACTTGCCCGCCACCTCGATCGCGTGCGCGACGGTGTGCCCGAAATTCAGAATGGCCCGTAATCCGCCTTCGCGTTCGTCCGAACTGACGACCGAGGCCTTGATCTCGCAGTTGCGGGTCAGCAGGCGTTCCATCACCGGCCGGTTCAGGGTCAGAATCTTCTCCGCGTTCTGCTCGTGGAAGTTGAAGAACGCTGCATCCTTGATGACCGCATGCTTAATGCTCTCAGCCAATCCTGCCCGAATATCCCGGTCCGACAGGCTCCCAACCGTGTCCGTATCCATCAACACCATCCTCGGTTGATAGAAGACCCCGATTAGATTCTTCCCATGCGGATGATTCACTGCCGTTTTGCCGCCCACGCTGGCGTCAATATCCGCTTCCAGTGTCGTGGGCACCTGGACGAATGGGACACCTCTGAGCCATGTTCCCGCGACAAACCCGGTCAGATCGCCGACCACGCCGCCGCCAAGGGCTACCAGCGGGTCCGACCGCTCCATCCGGGCCTCATAAAGCACATCATAAATCTTCGACGCCACCGGCAGCGATTTGCTCTTGTCTCCGGGTTTGATGATGTAGCTGTACACCGCGTAACGGCTCAGCTTCAGGATTTCCTCTACCCGTTCCCCGTAGAGACGGTAAACATGTTCATCCGAGATTAACACCGCTCGCGAAGCCGGGGCGACTTTGCGAAGATACCGACCCAGATAATCCAGAAGACCTGCACCAATATAAATGTAATAAGACCTATCTGCCAGGTTCAGGTGGACCTTCTTCATGTCTGTCTCCTCGCGGTAACCTCAAAACGGCATCCTTCCGTTTGCTGAATCTCTTTGAGATATAGGCGCGCAAAACAAAATAGCCTATACCTAGCAGTATAATAACCGCCACAAGAACCAGAGAGAAAAATTTTTCATCAAAAAAAGGCCTCGGCTCCGATGGCCTGTTATCCGGGATCATTGTACCTACAAACACAGGTATGCTAAGGGTTTCCGGCGATATTGGATTTCTGGACTGGTCCATTCGATTGGTCAGGTAGAGGCCGATGGCAAGAATGGCTGAATGTTTTTTGAACCTTTTGGGGTCCAGGGTCGTAAAATACTGTAATGGTCGATGATATTCGGCATCCAGAACAATCACCGACCAGCAGTGATCGGAAGGTGGTAGCTGGAGTTCGGAGCGAACATCGGATGATTCCACGAAGTAGCCCCTGATGGCAATCACGCGACCCCTGTAATGATCGGGACTAGCCAGCAACTCACTCAGACGGACCTTGGGCCAGGCTGGTTGAGAGGAAGTGGATAGGTGGCTTAGCTGATCAGATACATCAAGCAGTTGGGCGATTAGCCAGGCCGGAATTTTTGTTAAATTTTGTGATAAAGAATTAATATAGCTTCGTTCTTGAGGAGTTAAGTCAGGCATTGGTTCTGTCTGGCTGGCATTTGAAGCATAAGTTGTTGTAATGACGAAGGTTATAGTGAAAATGCCTGCGACTTTCCGTACTATATCTCCAAGGGACGGAAAGACCTTTAATGTAAAACCATGACTGGCAAGGACTTGCAATCGCATTATTTGTGACTTTGAAAATTTATTCGCAAAATGCATGAGAATTTCTTGACGTTGTAGGTACACGATATTAGAATGTTCACAATGGTTAAATTACTGGCAAAAAGTACGAGTAAGAGCAGTAGCAAGGGCGTAACGAAGAAACGCCGGAGCAACACATCGAGCGGAATGAAGAGCTACTCCGTGGCCCTTCGGTTCCTTGCTACGTTCACCGATTATGAGCGCCTCGCCCGCATCGGGTATAACAATATTAACTTCAACCTGACCCGAATGCAAAAGTTACTGGCGGCTGTTGGCAATCCGCATCGAAAATTCCGATCGGTCCACATCGCCGGGACGAAGGGGAAAGGTTCGACGGCTCACATGCTGGCGAACATGCTGGAAGGCAGCGGGTTCAAGGTAGGGTTGTATACTTCTCCGCACGTGACGGATCTGCGCGAGCGGATCATGATTAATAATACGTTGATCCCGGAGCACAGTTTTGTCCGACTGCTGAATAAACTTTTGCCCACGCTGCGGGAGATGAACGAGAAGAATCGTCCGACGTTTTTTGAAATTATTACGTGCATAGGGTTTATGTACTTTGCGGACGAAGAAGTGGATCTGGCGGTGATCGAGACGGGTCTGGGCGGTCGGCTTGACAGTACGAATGTGATCAAGCCGGAAGTCAGCGCGATCACGACGATCAGCTATGACCATATGCATCTTCTGGGCAATACGCTGGACAAGATCGCCCAGGAGAAGGCTGGGATTTTCAAGACGGGTGTGCCGGTAGTGAGCGTTCCGCAACGGCCTGAGGTGAGGGATGTCTTGGCGAAGGCGGCACGAAGCATCAAGGCCCCGCTGAAGTTCACGGGTGACGATATCGACTTCAGCTATCGATTTGAGTCAAGTCGCATCGCCGGGCCTCATACCAGGATTTGCCTGACGACACCGCGGAGCAAGTTCGAGCATCTTCCGGTTCCGCTGCCAGGCGAGCATCAGGCGATTAACTGCGGACTGGCTCTGGCGATTCTGGATACGCTGAAGGAAAAAGGATATCAGATAAATGATCAGCAAGCCTTGGAAGGTCTGTCGAAGACCAGACTGCCGGGGCGCATGGAGCTGATTTGTGAAGATCCGCGAATCCTGATCGACGGGGCACACAACCCGCCGAGCATGGAAGCCTTGATTAAGACGATCGGTCAGCACATTACGTATGACTCGATGGTCGTGATCTTCGGCTGTGCTGCCGACAAAGACATAGACGGGATGATGGACCAGATCGCGATGGGCGCCGACAAGGTGATCTTCACCAAGAACGGGACCATGCGGTCTGCCGATCCGGAAGAGTTGGCGCTTCGCTTCGAAGAGCGAACGGGTCGGATGGCTCAGTGGGCGGACAATGTGGAGCAGGCGATTCGCGTCGCCAGTTCGGTGGCCACCCGGGGCGATATCATCTGCGTGACGGGTTCGTTCTACCTGGCCGGCGATGCCAAGCGGCTGTTTATGGGCAAGAACGGACACAATGGCCATAACGGCAACGGTCATTCGCACTAGGCGACGACGATCAGCCACGATCGAAGACAAATAATCCCCTGTAACCAAGTCTACGTATTTCGTGCGTGCAGGCTAGTCTTTCTCCCGTTTTGCCAAGGGGTCTATTAAGGAACAGAAACTCCTTTCGGTTCCTTTGTCAACGTCGCCGTCGCCGAAGGATGCCCATGTTGGACCCTGTCAGACGGAAAAGCGGCTGTCAGCCGCTCGCGATGACCTGCGGGTGTGAGTTTTCGGCCTTTCCAATACGCTTTCTGTAAAGCAACTGTCTTGCTTATGTCTCCGCGTTTTTCTTCAGGAATCCCTCCAGAATGACAGCGGCGGCGACGGCATCGAGGGGTCTTCTAGGTTTGGCGCGTTTCTGGGGGCGGTTCTTCATGTGCGATTTGAGGGGCTGGCGATAGAGGGTCTCGGCGGCGTAGGAACTGAGTCGTTCGTCGTGGAATTTGACGGGCAGGCCGGATTTCTCGGCGAGGATCTTGCCGAAGTCGCGAGTGAGCTTGGCCTGCGGGCCTTCCGTATCGTCCATGTTCCTCGGCAGGCCGATGACGAAGACTTCCACCTTTTCCCGTTCGGCGGCGATCTTTTGCAGGATGGTCTGGGCGTCCTTTTCCGGATCATCCTGGCCCGGAAGGACATGCCAAGGCATGGCGATTCGGATCACGGAGTCCGCGATGGCGAGTCCGATGCGTTTGGAACCGTAATCGATGGCTACAATTTTGGGCATATGGTTACCGTATAAAGCTGTCAGCTCTCAGCTTTCAGTTGTCAGTTCAGGAGAAACCGGCGGGTTGATAACCCGTCCTTCTTATAGATATTATCATAGAACTTCGGGAGTTTAATGATAAAATTGTCTGGCTCGAAAGAATGCAGGATTGTGAGGGTGTCAGCCATGAAGAAAGACGTGGATATTCGGGACCGGATCGCGATGCTCTTTGCGATGAAGGAGTTTCGGGGTCTGCCCGCGGTATTGATCACCTCTCAACCGAACATCTTTTACTTTTCCAACTTCACCGGTCACGACAGTTGGCTGATCCTGACGCCCCGAAAGGCAACGCTCATTACTGACGGTCGATACACCCTCCAAGCCTGGCAGGAATGCCCCCAGGCGCGCGTGGTCGTCCGGAAGGGGCCCATTCACGAAGCCTTTGGCGAGATTGTCAAGAAACTCGGTCTGCGGAAGATGGGATTTTTCGGGGATGAGGTCTCAATGGGGCTGATGGGCCGGCTTAGCGAGGTCTGCAAGCGGATGCACTGGCGACAGATTCCTAACCGGGTGGTCTATCAGCTTCGCCAGATCAAGTCGCCGGGTGAGGTCCGCCGGATACGCAAAGCCATCGCCATTGCCGAAGAGGCCTTGCTGGGGTTATTGGAGGGGCTCAAACCGGGGGACACGGAAAACATGGTGGCGGCGGAACTGGAGTTTCGCATGAGGTGTCTGGGAGCAGAAAAGGCATCATTCGATACGATCGTCGCCTGCGGACCCAACGCCGCCAAGCCTCATGCCCGGACGTCGAACGCCAAATTGACGGTCGGCAAGCCCATTGTTTTTGATTTTGGCGCCCTGGCGGATGGATACTGCTCCGACTTGACGCGCACTATCTACTTGGGTAAAATGCCGCCCGGCTTTAAGGACGTCTACAAAGTCTGCCTAGAGGCGCAAATGTCGGCCATTGCGGCCATCAAGCCGGGCATCCGAGGCGCGGACGTCGACGAGGTTGCCCGGAAGATCATTACCCAGGCCGGGTATGGGCAGTATTTCAATCATGGTCTGGGACATGGGTTGGGTCTGGAGGTTCATGAACAGCCAGTCCTCGCCCGGAGATCGGAGACGATCTTGCAGCCGGGAATGATTGTCACCGTTGAACCGGGTATCTATCTCCCGGGAAAAGGTGGAGTGCGGATCGAAGACGACGTGTTGGTGACAGAGAAAGGATTTGTGGTTCTCTCCTCGCTGCCCAAGGAACCGGATCAAGTCCTGCGGTAATGTAGTACAGTTAAAAAGGAAACAAAAACACCCATGGAACTGGAACAAATTCGCGAACTGATCGGATTGATGAAGGAAAACGACCTGAATGAAGTGCGGATTATCGAAGGCGAGAAGCGCCTGCTGTTGAAACGCGGCAAAGGCGATGTTGCACCCGTCATGGTCGCTCCCGCTGTTCCTCAGGTCGCCGCCATGCCTGCCCCCGCGGCTCCGGCGCCCGCAGCCGCCCCGGCTGCCGCCGCCAAGGCGCAGGAATCCGGTCCCTCCATCAACTCCCCGATGGTCGGAACCTTCTATGCCGCGCCGGCGCCCGATGCCGAGCCCTATGTTCGAGTCGGCGATCACGTCAATCCGGATACGGTGGTCTGCATTGTCGAAGCCATGAAGGTGATGAATGAGATCAAGGCCGAGATGTCCGGTACCATCGAACGTATTCTGGTCAAGAACGCGGAGGCGGTGGAATTCGGCCAGCCTTTGTTCCAGGTCAAACCGGACTAGTTCAGAAGCTGTCAGCGGTCAGCTATCAGCTTTCAGCCTGAAAAGAGAAAGGACGGACTTTGTTCAGTAGAATATTAATTGCGAATCGTGGCGAAATTGCGTTGCGCATTATTCGGGCCTGCAAGGAGATGAACATCCAGACGGTGGCCGTGTATAGCGAGGCGGACCGTCGGGCTTCGTATCTGCACCTGGCGGACAAAGCCATCTGCATCGGACCTGCCAGTCCGGGGCAGAGCTATCTGAATATTCCCCGGATCATTTCCGCAGCCGAGGTCGCCAATGTCGAGGCGATCCATCC
This sequence comes from uncultured Phycisphaerae bacterium, assembly GCA_964563935.1. GTDB lineage: Bacteria > Planctomycetota > Phycisphaerae > JAAYCJ01 > JAAYCJ01 > JBAZZQ01. Next base: position 12,604 of record CAZLZE010000056.1, read on the forward strand.
GGGTTACGGGTTCTTGGCGGAAAACGCTCATTTTGCCGAGATCTGTCGGTCCTGCAAGATCGAATTCATCGGCCCGTCCGTGGAAAGCATGCAGAAGCTGGGCGATAAGGTAGCGGCCCGCCAGTTGGCGAAGAAGGCGGGCGTTCAGTGCGTTCCGGGAAGTGAAGACGGGATTCCCAACGAAGACGAGGCAGCCACGATGGCGGCCAAGATCGGCTATCCGGTCATTATCAAGGCGGCTGCGGGCGGCGGCGGACGTGGAATGCGGGTGGCCCATAACGAGGCGAACCTGCGAAGCAGCTTTAAGTCCGCCCAGACCGAAGCCGAATCCGCCTTCAAGGACGGCACGGTATATATCGAGAAATACATCGAACAGCCTCGGCACGTGGAAGTGCAGGTGATTGCCGATCATCACGGAAACGTCCTGCACCTGTGGGAACGCGACTGCTCCATTCAGCGCCGGCATCAGAAGCTTATCGAAGAGTCGCCCTGTCCGATCATCGATGACAAGATTCGCGCGGAGATCTGCGCCGCCGCGGTGAAACTGGCCAAGACGGCTGGGTACACCAGCGCGGGAACGTTCGAATTCCTCGTCGATAAGAAGAAGAAATTCTACTTCATCGAAGCCAACACTCGCATCCAGGTGGAACACCCGGTGACGGAAATGATTACGGGGATCGATCTGCTGAAGTGGCAGATTCGGATCGCGGCGGGCGAGACGCTCGATATCCGGCAGAAAGACGTTCCCCGACGCGGGGTTGCCATCGAGTGCCGGATCAACGCGGAAGACCCTGCCAAGAACTTTACCCCCTGTCCGGGCAAGATTGAGTATTTTGTCCCGCCCGGCGGATTCGGTGTCCGGCTCGATACCCATGCCTACACCGGATACACGATTTCGCCGTACTATGATTCGCTGATTGGAAAGCTAATTGTCCATCAGCCGACTCGCGAAGAAGCCATTGCCACGATGAAGCGGGCCCTGAAGGAATTCCAGGTCGGGCCGATCAAGACGACGATCCCCATACACCTGCAGATTCTGGATAACCCGGACTTTGTCCGTAGCCGAGTGGATACGGGCTTTGTGGAGCGGATGTAATTCCGAGTATTCCACATCCCAATGGCTGTCAGGCGGGTCTGCCGTCGGTTATTTATAATTTTTGTGATTAGAGGTTGTATTTATTGTCAGAAGTTTTACAATAGGCAGATTGATTGGCAGACGTGAGATGCCGATTTGCGAGGGTTAGGCCCGTCGATAAGACGATGGGCCTCTTTTTTTGGGTGGAAAGGGTGTTCTGCGGCGCAAGAAATCGGTCAGCCCACTTGGTTAGGACCTTTTCCAAAGTCCACGGCTTGGTAACCGCTTGTAGCCAAACAGGCTGACCTTTCAACTTAACTATAGACCTGTATTTCGGACCTGTCAAGTTTTTTGTTTTTGACATATTTCTTTTAATTACAAGAACTTGCAAAATTGGTGAAAAATACTTTTCACGGCATTTCGCGCGTATTTTTCGTGTAAAAACGGTGCCGGACCGTATGTTTCTGGCACTCAACATTAAGGAAGGAGACATGGTTTGCCTCTGATTACTCGGTTCGATTCGGATTTTGCGGATCTGCTGCCGGAAACCCTCAAGCTGTTGCTGGAAGGGGGGTTTTGTGTTCACCCTGGCGTTTCGCAGGTGACGCTTCATGGATCGCGGGGCTTGGCGAAAGGGTTCCGGGAGGATTCGGATATCGATCTGTGCTTATCTGTCGACATGTCGCAGCTGCCGGCGGGGGAAGGGCGCGAAGATTGGCTAAGAGAGGTTGTTCAGACGACGCTGTCGGGTTGGAAGGGGAGTGTCGAACTGGACCTGGCCGTTGCGTTTGACACCAGCGGGTGTGGCTTGGTATGTCTCGAAAAGGTTTTCTTCGAAGAAGGGATGTGCGCGGGGAATGGGACGGATTGCTTCGGGTTGTTCAAGACGCAGTGCGGGTTTGACGGGCACGTGACCGCGAATGTTGAGATCAAGAAGATGTATCCGTGTTTGGTGATCTGGAAGCGGCGGTAAGGTCCCAATCATCATTTCATGGGTTTGGGCCAGAGGGTGATAGTCTTTTTCTGTTTGGCTTCCTGCAGCGGGCCGGGCAGGACGGCTTTGGCGGGCAGGGGAGTTGCGAAGAAGTCGGTCTTCACTTCAGGGGTCGGATCTACGGTCGGCCAGGCGGAGGCGTCGATGGTCATCACCACGCGCGGGGGGATAAGGGTGTTGGTTTCACCCCAGGGCCAGGCTTCGGCGCCGAGAGCGAGGTAGGGGTCGACCTGGCTGAGGATTTCGGGCATGGCGATGTTCATCATGCGATTGTCGGGAGCGCCGACGATGGCATTAAAGGGGGCGAAGTCGCACTCGCCGAGGTACCAGGAGTCCTGGACTTTCCATGTTTTGAAGTCCGGCCAGAGGTTTTTCGGGAGTTTGCGCTGCGTCAGCCAATCCGTGGCTGTGGCGACGAATTTGTCTATCGGCATGGGGGTCTTTTGATCGAAGTTCTCGAGTTGGAAGATGCGGTCGCCAGGGTCGATCAGGTTTCCTGAGACGACATTGTTGTGGAATTCTTTGGTGGGCATGGGAAGTCGGATGGCGCGGTTTTCGACGCTTCCGGCGAAGATGTTATTTTTGACCAGACAGTTCTGAGGAGGACCGTAGGGGCGGCCCATGTAGCCGATGCCGTTGTTTCCTCTCGCGTTGGTGAAGTTGATGCAGCAGCCCCAACGTCCGCTGTAGAGGACGAGGTTGTGGATGAACTGGACCTGGGACGAGTCGCGACTTGACAGGCCGTCGTTGCGGGAAAAAGCGATGATGTTGTTGGCGACGAGGTTGGGATGGTCGTTGATTTCAAGGTCCACGCCGAGGAAGTTATTGATGATGACGTTGCCGGTGATCTGGGCGTAGTCGTTGGCGTTGTCGAGCCAGACGCCGGGGGCCCAGCCGATCTGGTCGCGGACAAGGTTATTGCGGATGACGGATCGTTTGGTCAGGTGAAGCTTGATGCCGCCGGTCTCGCAGGACTGGGTCGTACGATCGTCCGCGCCGGCGTAGAGTCGGCGGCGGTTGTTGCGTTCGATGACGTTGCCCTCGATGACGAGGTCCTCAGCCTTGAGGGCCATGATGCCGCAGAGTCCGTGATCGGAGACGATGTTGTTGCGGATGAGGTGTCCCTGGGCGGGGGCGGGCTGGTCGATGTGATTGACTTTGGGGGACTTCCAGCCGTACTTCATGTACTCCACTTCGTAGATGGCAGGAGTAGAACCAGGGGCCCATTCGCCTTCGAGTTTGATGGTATCCTTCGGGTACATGTAGTAACAGGCGATTTCAGATCCGCAGTCGATGCCGATGGTGGCGCCGTAGCGGACGACGTTGTTCTCGATGATCCAGTGGTGCCCGCTTCGAGTGGAGATAACGCCAGCCTGCGGGAAGGGACCCTGATTGGCACACTGTTCCATGGCAAAGCCGCTGACGCGGATATAGCCCAGCCCGCGATAGACGGGGGCGAAGCATTGCTCGCGGACGGTGAGCTCAACCTGGCCCTTGCTGAAGGGGTAGAAGTTGACGATGAGTTTCTTGCCGTCGATGGGGACATAGTAGCTTCCGGGTTTCAGGCGGCATTCCTCGAGCGTTCGCGTCTGGCCCAGGGGCTTGCCATGGGCGTAGACTTCGCCGATGACGAGTTGGGTCAGGGGTTGGGCCTTGCGGTGCTCGTATCTCGCGGCGGGGGCGACATAGAGATCGACGATCAGCGGAGTCTTGAAGGGATTATACAGTGCGGGCTTGCCGTCGGGGGCATAGCGGGTGTTGGGTTCGAAGAAATTGTCCGGCAGATCCGCCTGGACGAACCAGTCGGATTTGAGGTCTCCGGAATCGACGGGCTGCCAGTTGGGAGAGAAGATGTTTGACCCTTTGATGACCACGCGTTCTCCCGGGGCGGCTTGGTAGGTGATCATCTTGTCCGGGCCTGTTCCCCCGCGCGTTGGGCGGATGCATTCGCGGTACGTTCCGGCGTGGACGAGGACAGTGTCGCCGGGCTGGGCGGCTTGGGCGCCGCGCGCGATGGTCAGGAACGGTGCCTCGGCTGTACCGGAGTTCTTGTCGGAGGCGTGCTTGGTCTGAGCCACATGGAAGGTGGCAGCAGAACAGGAAACAGTGGAGATAAGAAGGGCTGTGATGTATCCCGCGAATTTCATTGTCTACTCCTTGATTCAAATGTGATGGGTCTAACTGCTACTGCCAATCTCCCAGGTTCCTGTCCTTTTGCCCCTTCCAGTACCAGTAATTCAACGAGGTATTACCGAGATCGCCGAGAGGCTTGGCCATCTGGAATTCCGTCATCTGCGTGACGTGCCCGTCAAGCCAGCCGATCCCAGTCATCTCGCGATGGCGAAATTCAGGAAATGCGCCGACCCAGGCGGGATTGATAATGTAGCCGTATTCAATCGTACTGTCCGAGAATCCGATGGTTTGCGCCGGGTCGTCCACCTTTGAATACCGGCGGAGGGTGTAATGAAAAGGCGAACTGCCGGGCGACAGGGCCCCCAAAGCCACGTAGTTCCATCCATAGTTGATATTAGCCGGCATGGCGAAAGGAATCGAGCCCTGGTAGCTGGGGCACTTGTGAGTCCTGGTTTCCTTCAGATATCCCTTCCGGTCGAACATGTCGGCCCATCTGCGAGGTCCCACCCATGTAGACTGCTCTCCCAGGGCACCTTGCCCATAATCTTCGGGGAGGACATCGCCGATCATATACCCGCCGTGATCCTCGATCCACTGCAGATGGGCCTGGTTGATCGATCGAAGGTTGGTCATGCACACCACGCCTCGGGCCTGTTCGCGGGCATTCGACAGGGCAGGCAGAAGGATGGCGATCAGGACGGCGATGATGGCGACGACGACGAGAAGCTCGATGAGGGTGAAGCCTCGGAATCGTTGATTGCCAATTGTTAATTGTTGATTGGCAGAGCTTCGCCGGCTAGACATTCTTTTCATGTTCTTCTCCTTCAATTGGCAATTAACAATCAGCAATTAACAATTGTTCTGGCTCCGCAGGTCGTTCCGATGATCAGTTCCGGCTTGAGGAGCACGTGGCGTTTGAGACCCCGATCCTTGTCTTCCACCAGCAGTTTTACTGCTTCCTCACCCATGCGTTGGTCCTGTTGCAGGGTGTGGGTGACGTAATTGAGTTCCGGATTCTGGTACATGTTGCCGCCCACGACGGCGATGTCCTGCGGACATTTCAGGTTCAGTTTTTTGAGGGCATTGAGAATGCCGAACGTCATGGAGAATTGGGGGGAGGCCACGGCGGTGAAGGCTTGAGGGTTTGCGGTCAGAATCTCTTCCACCGACCGTTGAGCGGGTTCCGCGCTCCAATGGATGGGGTGGCAGACGATCAGACTCTGGTCGCTGCTGATCCCATAGTCGGCCAGGGCCATTCGGTAGCCCTTCAGATGGTTGTTTCCCGTCAGATCGTATCCGCCGGTTGAGACGTAGGCGATTCGCCGGTGCCCCAGCATGATCAAGTGTTCGGTGGCGATGTAGCCGATTCGGACATCATCGTGAACGACCACGGGAGTTCGGCAGGTCGGCAGGTATTCGGTGATCATGATGACCTTCTTGCCTTCCGCCTGAATCCGGCGAATGGTCTGGGCGTAGGATTCGTCCAAGCCGGCGCCGGAAAAGGGGTAGATGATCAAGCCCGCTAGTGGTTCCTTGGTCAGTTCCGACAAGACTTGCCGGTTCATCGGTTCTTCGCCCCCGTAGATCCGGACGGCCAAGTCGAATCCCTGTCGGGTTGCTTCCTCGCGGGCGCCTTGGATGAGGGACGCATGATGCGGAATATCCTGGCCGGGCATGAGCATGCCGATAGTCCGGGCAGCTTGATCTTTGGCGATGGGGGAGTGGTTCGCTTTGCCGACGAAGGTTCCCCGTCCCTGCTGGCGGATGACGAATCCTCCTTTTTCCAGGTCCCCCATGGCCCGATGAACGGTGACGAGGGCAACGTTGAAGTGTTTGGACAGCGCGCGGACAGGAGGCAGTCTATCGCCGACGTTCATTTTCGCGATCCGGTCCTTGAGTTTTCTGCGGACCTGGACGTGAACGGGTCCGCTTTCCTCCAGGAGAAGTCCGGTCGACGGTTTTTTGCCTCGTTTCATTTCCTGCCGCCTGGTTACCCATATGATATGAGTGTTATGGGTGTTATGGATACTATAAACCTGTTCTGTGGTTTTGTCAATACGCGTTTTGGCGGACCGGTGGAACGGGGTGCCTAGGAGATTTGTGGGTTCGACGAAATTGGGGGTTCATTTTGAATGAATAAGTGCTATCATTACATGGAAAGCGGAATGGAGTTTTTACATGTTCGTGAAAGGCATCAAATAATATGAAGAGCAAAGTTGCGATCATCAGAACGACCCCGGAGACCGTCATTGCGGATACGATGAAGGTCATGCAGATGGCCGATGTGGCGACGAGCCTGAGCCCGTCGGCGACAACGATTTTGAAGAACAACTTGTCGTGGCATTTGATGTACCCAAGCGCCAACACGACGCCCTGGCAGCTTGAGGCCACGATCTTGGGTTTGCAGCAGGCAGGTTTCAAGGACATGGTCTGCGTGGAGAACCGGACGGTTGTGACCAACGCGAAACGGGGAGAGATTTACAATAAGCAGCGGCCGGTGTGCGACTATCACAAGGTCCCGGTCAAGTACAACTTCGTTTCAAGCGACATGAAGTGGATCAAGTATGCTCCGAAGGCCAAGATGAACGTGCTGGATCGGATTTTTCCGGAAGGCATCGAGATTCCGGATTACTTTATCGGCAAGAACGTGGTTCACCTTCCGACGGTGAAATGTCACATCTACACGAACACGACCGGATCGATGAAGAATGCCTTCGGTGGGCTACTCAGCACAAATCGGCATTATTGTCATTCGAAGATCCACGAGACGCTGGTCGACCTGCTGGCGATTCAGAAGGAGATTCATCCGGGTATTTTCACGATCATGGATGGAACGACGGCGGGAAACGGTCCGGGTCCGCGGACGATGATCCCGGTGGCCAAGAACGTCATGCTCGCGTCGAACGACTGCGTGGCGATCGATGCGTTGGCGGCCAAGATCATGGGATTTGATCCCATGGATTATACGTTTATCCGGTTGGCGCACGAGCAGGGTCTGGGCACGGGCCGGGTCGAGGAAATGGAGATCGTGGGCGATCTGGACGCGGCGAAGGAATCGTGGGGCTTTCACACCGGGAACAACGCGGCATCGTCGGTGGGCAAGCTGTTCTGGTTCGGCCCGCTGCGGAAACTGCAGCACCTGATGTTCCACACGCCGGTGGTGAACTGCTTCATCATCGCCTCGGCGGTTTATCACGATTATATCTGGTATCCGACCAAGGGAAAACAAATCGTTAATGAATGGCTGGCCACATCCCCGTGGGGCAAACTGTTCGACTCCTATCAGCCGGGAAGAAAATAGCCGCATCGACTATTGCAGGAAGAAAGGAAGCAGCATGAGGAAGCGCGCCGCGAAGGGGAATCACCGTAAATTGGCTGATCGCGGTGGGGATATGTCGACCATGTGGGGCGAAAAATCAGTTCAGCGTTCGTCCGGGGGAGAGTCGCGAGGTCAATGGTTCAGCGACAGCAAGTTTGCGATGTTCATTCACTGGGGTCCGTATTCCGAAGCGGGCGGACGGTGGCGGAATCGCACGTACTACGGGATTTCCGAATGGCTGATGTACTCTGCCAGGATTTCCGTCAAGGATTACGAGCGATTGGCTCGTCGTCTTAACCCGGTGGATTTTTCGGCTGAGGAATGGGTGGACTTGGCCAAGGCGGCCGGCATGAAATATATCATCATCACCGCCAAGCATCACGACGGGTTTGCGATGTTCAAATCGAAGGCGAGCGCGTACAACATTGTGGATGCGACGCCTTTCGGTCGCGACCCGCTGAAAGAATTGGCGGACGCCTGTCAGAAAGCGGGCCTGGGGCTTGGGTTTTACTATTCTCAATTCCAGGATTGGCATGAACGCGATGCGGCCGGCAATACGTGGGAGTTCAAGGCGCCGGGCGATTTTGAAAAGTATCTTCGCACTAAAGCCATGCCGCAGATTGAAGAGCTGTTGACCGGTTACGGTCCGGTGGCTTTGATCTGGTTCGACACGCCGGGGAGTATCTCGCGTGAGGCGTCGCAGGAACTGGCCGACATGGTGCACCGTCTTCAGCCCGAGTGTCTGGTCAACAGCCGCATCGGCAACGGGTTGGGCGATTATGTTTCTCTGGGCGATCAGGAGATTCCGCTGACGGCGCCAGACGGGCTGTGGGAGACGATCGACACGCACAACGACACGTGGGGATTTGCCCATGCGGATCATCATTGGAAGAGTCCGCACGAGTTGATCAGCCGGCTGGTTCGTTCGGCGAGTTTAGGCGGGAATTACATGCTCAACGTCGGTCCGACGGGCAGGGGTGTGATTCCCGAGGAATCGGCGGCGATTCTCCGAGAGGTCGGCAAGTGGATTGGTCGGAATTCCGAAGCCATTTACGGCACGCGTCGGTCGCCCGTTGGTCGGCAGGCGTGGGGCTGCTGCACAGCTCGGGATGGGGCGTTGTATTTGCATGTGCTGGACTGGCCACGAAGCGGCGAGCTGTGGGTGCCGGGTCTGAAGGCGACGGTGAAGAAGGCCAGCTTCCTCACCACTGGAAAACAACTGACGTTTTCCCGCAAGGGCGATCATCTGCGTATTGCCATTCCCTCTGCGCCGCCGGATCAGCCTGCGACGGTAATCAAGTTGGCGGTGTCCGGGCGAATCGCGTCGGCGGGGAATGACTTGTTTCTGCATCAGGGATTGGCCAATGAGTTCAACACGCCGTTTGCCTCGCTGCGGGGTTGTCGGCACGGCAAGCGAAGCTGGATGGAGAAGTTCGGCGACTGGCATCACATGGATGTCGTCGAGGGTTGGAAAAAGGGCAGTTCGGCGCGGTGGGAATTTTCGACGTTGACTCCTGGTCTGTTCTATCTCTACGCCGATTATGAATGTCTGCCGGAGGCCGACGGGTCCGAGTTTGAGATCAGCGTGGGCGCGTCGCGCTGGGCGTTTCCCGCCATATGCACGGGTCGAGCGGAAGGCCGTACCCGCGCCCGTCACGAATGTCTTGGTGTCATATCCATTCCGAAGGCTGGGCGGCAGGTCCTGTCGATTCGTGGGCTCGACGTCAAAGGGGACAATGCGTTCATTCTGCAAAAACTGACACTTGCTTGTGAGATGTGACCGAAGAAAGGAATTGCGGCATGGCCGGACGAACGTATTACATTGATCCACAGAACGGCAAGGACACCAACAGCGGGCTGAGCGAGGATGCGCCGCTGAAGACTCATGCTGGTCGCACCTTTGGTGCGGGCGACACGGTGCTCTTTAAGCGGGGTAGTGTCTATCGCGGAGATCTGGCCGGCTGCAGCGGCTCGGAGCAAGGGCATGTTACGTACGGCGCCTATGGCACGGGGGCGAAGCCCCTGTTTCTGGGTTCCGTGTCGGCCAGTGAGGCGGGTCGATGGATCGAAGAACATCCGTCCGTGTGGAGGTACACGGGCGTCTTCTCGAGTGAAGTCTGCAATCTGATTTTCAACGGTGGGGAATCGTGCGGGCATTTGCGCTGGCGGGTGGCGGATCTGAAACACCAGGGCGAATGGCACTACACTGCCATCGGTTTTCATTCGACTCCGACGGGCTCATCGCCGCCGCAACGCCTGGAGGATGGCGTTCTTTATCTTTATTCGTCACGCAATCCCGCGGAGTATTATTCCAGCATCGAGTGTTCGCTCTGGGGTGCGCGCCGTCTGGTCAGCGGGCAACACCACATCATTTTTGAAGACCTGGCGTTCGCGAACAGCGGCGTCCATGGTTTTCAGGACTGCCGCGTTGATCACCTTACCATCTGCAGATGCGATTTTCGATGCATTGGCGGCGCAGTGTGGAGCCGGGATCGACGCATCCGGTTCGGCAACGCCGTCGAGTTCTGGGACGGCGCCCGCGACTGCACGGTTGAAGATTGCGTGTTTATCGACATCTACGACGCGGGCGTGACGCATCAGGGCAGCGACACCAGCGACGTTCCCGAGCGGGTTTATTTTCGCAACAACTTCTTTATGCACTGCGGCATCGGGGCCTACGAGTCCCGCGGACCGGCGGCGAGGGAAATCTACTTTGAGAGCAATACCTGCGTTCACGCGAGCGGCGAGATGAGTATGCAGGGCGAGCCTCCACCGCGGCAGTCGGAGATTCATCCTGATCCCATGGGTCACCACGTTTTCATCTGGCGGATGGACTGGCCCGACAAGATGGGGCCGATCTACATCCGCAACAACATCTTCTTCGAGGCGCCGTACGGGGCAGCCATCTATTCGATCGTCTCTCCTGAAATTGAGCGCAACCTCGTGATCGACAACAACTGCTACTGGCAGACGACAGGCGATATGCTTGTTCGTCTGAACGGCAAGGACTATCGTGTGGCAGACTGGCTGCGCTATCGGAAAGAGACCGGGCAGGACGCGCACAGCGTTCTGGCCGATCCGAAGTTTGTCAATCCGGATGCGTCCGACTATCGGCTGCAAGGGAGCACTCCCTGTCCCGCTGCAGGTCGGAAATAGTGCGGAATTGTAAGAGAACTTTTTGTGTTGAAACAAGGGAATTCATGATATGGCCGGACAGACTTATTATATCGACCCACAAGGAGGCGACGACGCGAACAGCGGACTGTCCGCCGACAAGCCCATCCAAAACCATGCCCATCGTGACTTTGCCCCCGGGGATACAGTTCTCTTCAAACGCGGTAGTATCTGTCGCGGGGGACTGTTTGCGCGTGATGGTTCGGATAAGGGATATATTACCTATGGCGCTTATGGTACGGGGAAGAAACCGCTGTTTCTGGGTTCCGTCTCGGCTGATGAGCCGGATCGATGGATCGAGGAACGTCCCTCCGTCTGGCGATACACCGGTGTCTTTTCGAGCGAGGTGTGCAGCCTTGTGTTTAACGGCGGAGAATCGTGCGGAATCTTTCGCTGGCAGGTGACGGACCTGAAGCATCAGGGCGAATGGCATTACACAGCCATTGGGGCCAGCGGCGAATTACACGATTTCGATGGCCAGGCCGGCGCAGCTCCGCAGAGCCCGACGGATATTCCGCGATGCGAGGACGGCGCCCTTTATCTTTACTCCTCCCGTAATCCCGCCCAATATTACTCGGGTATCGAGTGTTCGCTCTGGGGACGGCGGCGTCTGGTCAACGGGCAGCGATACATCATCTTTGAGAACTTGGCCTTTGAGAACGGCGGAGTTCATGGATACATGGATGTCCGCGCCGATCATGTTATTTTTCGCGCATGCGACTTTCGACATATCGGCGGCGGAACGTGGAACCGGAGACAACGAATTCGCTTTGGAAACGCCGTTGAATTCTGGGACGGAGCGCGAGACTGTGTGGTCGAAGGCTGCGTCTTTGAAAATATCTTCGACACCGGCGTCACCCACCAGGGCAGTCCGGAGAGCGATGTCCCGGAACGAATCCACTTTCGAAACAACCTCTTCATCCACTGCGGGATCTCGGCCTACGAATGCCGCGGACCGGCGGCGAGGGAAATCTACTTCGAAAACAACACCTGCGTCCACGCGGGCGGCGACTTCAGCCTGCAAGGCGAGTCCACGCGTCAGTCGGATTTTTATCCCTATCCCATAAGCCACCATGTGTTCATCTGGCTGATCGAATGGCCCGACAAGATGGGGCCGATCTACATCCGCAACAACATCTTTTATCAAACCCCTCTTGGGTCGGCCATCTACTCGACCATCCGTCCGGAGGACGAACGACATTTCGTCATCGACAACAACTGCTACTGGCAGACGGCGGGCGATATGCTCGTTCGTCTGAACGGCAAAGACTATGGCGTGTCGGATTGGCTGCGATATCGGAAGGAGACCGGGCAGGATGCGCATAGCATCCTGGCGGATCCGAAGTTCGTCAATGCCGGGGCTTGCGACTATCGCCTGCAGAAAGACTCGCCGTGCCCTGGAGCAGGCTGCAAACTCAATCGTTAGTCTTACGACTCCCGTGCCGCTTCCACAAACGCGCGGCAGTTGGCTAGCGGGGTATCGTGAAGAACGTCGTCGCTCAGGCCGACGATGTGGCGATATCCGCGAGTCTCTTCCCTCACCTTGTGCACGGCAGAGCGGATCTGTTCCTCCGAGCCGTGGGCCAGGAGGTCCAGCGGGATATTGCCTTTCGTGGCGATGGATGGATCGAGTCGTTCGCGTGCCCAGCCCAGACTGGGCAGATCGCCAAGCGGTCGGACCGAAAGCGTTTCGAATATTTCGGGTTTGAAGTCGTTGTAGATGCCGGCTTCGAGGAATGTCTTCGGATGGCCGCAGGTGTGCCAGAGGATGAAGCCGCCGTCGGCTCGCCAGCGGGAGAAGATTTCCCGCGTATTGTCGGCGATGTGGGACCGGAAGAATTCCGGCGAGATCCACTCGGTACCGCTGACGCAGTAGAACAAATAATCGAAGCCCGCCTTGCGGTACGTGCTGAGTTTTTTGAGTGTGAGTGCGGTCGTTAGCTCGTGCAACTCCTGATACGCCTCGGGCCAGTCGGCCATGTGGTAGAACAACTCGTCGTTGTTGCAGAGATTCACGGTAGGCGGTCCGGACCAGGTTCCCATGATGCCGCGATCGCCGATTACCTTGCGCACCATCTGGCCGTCCTCGATGGCGGCATCCTCGTCATAGTCCATTTCCTGTTGGGTCAGCCAGATGGCCTTGCGATAATCTTCCTCGGTCTCGAGCCAGGCCTTGACGACATGGCTGCTGACGGCACGCTCTTCAATCGAGGTCAGGTCGCCGTACGGCGTGTGAATGCAGCTTTCGACTCGCGTGCGGTCAGCCAGTTGTTGGTAACGGGTTTCCGGCAGGGCGTCCGGGTTTCGGGGTGCGTAGACTAACCAGACCAGAAACGTGGGATCCCACCCGCAGATCTTGGCCATGGCCATCTGCTGGCTCTGCATGTGATGGGGCGAGCCGGGCGGAAACGGGTCGGGCTCGTCAAACGGCCAGCGATAAGGCTCATCCAATGCCCAGTCATCGCACAGCGGACTGACCATCGGACCAACATCCTCGCCCTTGAGGAACCCAAGCCACTTTTCTCGCATCGTCAAATCATTACGTGTCACAGGCCGCTCCTTATTTTGCCGCAGGCCACAGCAACGCCTCCGGTCCGGGTTGTTGTTTTCTCAGGTCCGCCATTTCGATAATTTTGTGGTGCATCATGGCCAATTCCGCCGCGATGCACACAGCCACGGCTTCGGCGCTTTCGTGGACTGTCGCGCTGCTCGTTTTGCCCCCGGAGATCACCGCGTCAATCCAGTCTCGGAGCAGGGCGTAATCGCCGCCGCCGTGCGGGCCCGGTTGGACGGGCAATTGATCGCGGCCGAACTTTTCAGTATGGGCGGGATGATACAGCACGAGTTCGACGTCCTCGGGCGTGGCGTAGACGGTACCGAGGCTGCCCGTAATCTGCAGCGGACGGCGATTGTCACCGAAACACTTGAGCGTAAAGTCCGCCGTGGTGCCGTCTTCGTACTGGATGATGAGCGTCTGATGATCCACTTGTTCGGCCCCGGAATTCCAGGCGCACAGGTTTCCCTGCCCTATCGCCACCGTGTCCTTATCCACAACATAAGGGGTTCCCCATGATTCCACATTATAGAATGGACAGGTTTTCGATTGCGGACATGCATCCGAGCAAAGCTCGGGCAGATCGGGACGTGGCTTGAAATAATCCGCGCCGCCAAAACAGGCCACGGATTTTGCCCGTACGCCGCTCATCATCCAGTTGATGATGTCGATATCGTGGCTGCACTTGGCCAGCAGGAACGCCGTGTTCGTGCGATACATTCCCGGCCCGCGCCGATAATAGCCCACGGTATGCTGATGGTCGATCTGTTCGACGGCATGAATGTGCATAATTCGCCCCAGCACGCCCGAATTTACGATCTCTTTGACCTTTCGATACGACGCCAGGTAGCGCAGGGAATGGGGTACGGTCAGTGGAACCGGGTTGCGGTCATATGCGTCGCATATCCGGTAGGCGTCACGGATACTGGTGGCGAGGGGCTTTTCCACGATCAGGGGAATCTTACGTTCCAGAGCAGGAACCGCCAGATCCGCGTGAGTGCGTTCCTGACTAGTTACGCAGACGCCATCGACAATCTTTTCAGGAGCCCGGTCGTAATAGGCATAGAACTGCTCTCCATTCTCAAACGTCAGGCATTCGGGGCCGAGTAAGTCCCGTGCCCACTTCAACCGCTCCGGCTGCGGGTCCGCCACGCACGTCACGCGCAATTGTTCGGGGTGCTGCTTGGCGTAGTCCGTGATGAATCCCGCGCGTCCGCCAAAGCCCAGGATCGCGACATTAAGGGGACGATTTCCGATTGCCATAGTGAATTCTCCAATCTGCGAATGATACACGCTATTTCCATAGACTCTACCTATTTCCATAAACTCTATCATGTGTCACATCAAAAGGAATGTTTGGAATGGTCATCCAATGTACATTTTGGTAACATCTATCCTGGTTTTTTCAGGAGAGTTATGATGGGACCGCTTAGTATGAATTTGGGTTTGGGACGGTTCTTGTGCTCGTCATTCATGGAAGACGGCTATATGGGACCGGGAATGCGATTGCAGAAATGGTATACGATCGTGTACGTTTTGGGCGGCGAGGCCCACTACCGCGACGTGAACGGATTTGAGTCGCCGCTCCGGCCCGGCAACCTGATCATCGTATTTCCGAACCTTGCCCATAACTACAATGCCGTTCCCGGCGGACACTGGACGCAGGTCTTTTTCATGTTCGAACGCTGCGTATTCGATTCCTGGCGGGCGTGCGGGATTCTGGACCCGACCCGGCCGGTGCACTTCCTCGAACCGTTCGACTACTGGGCGAAACGATTCCAGTCGCTCAATGACGAAGCCCGCTCGCCCGGGCGAAAGGCGCCGCTTCTTTTCTTGCTTCGTTTTCAGGAGGTCCTGGCCGAGGCCCTGCTGGCCGAGGAGGCGGGGGCGCTGTCGCGGCATGATCTGGCCTGGGCCGACCAGGTCTGCGCGATCCTGGACCAGGAATCGCCGCCGTTTCAGCCGCTGCCCAAATTGGCCAAAAAACTTGGCATTTCATATGAGACATTCCGCAAACGCTTCACGCAGATTGTCGGCATTCCTCCCATTCAATATCGAAATCGCCGGGTCATCGACCAGGCCTGCCGCCTCATGCAGGAGACCACGCTGAATAACAAGGAAATCGCCTACCGGCTCGGGTTCTACGACGAGTTTCATTTCTCCCATCGCTTCAAAAAGATCGTCGGCCGATCTCCGACCGAATTTCGAAGGACGTTGCCGTTGAAGATCAAAAAACGCTAAGTGAGAATTTTGTCTTTTCCCGCTTACCTCATCATTCTGGAGCAGGATCAGTACTTACGCGGTGTTCCCTTTGAATTGAGGAGGCGCCCAAATGTCATACTGAACGAAGTGAAGCATCTGGCCGCCCTTGCGCGAGGACAATCAGTTGTGCGGTAGACTCCAGATCCTTCGCTGCGCTCAGGATGACATTCGGGAGGTTGTGTCGCATGATGTGGGACTGGATCGCCAGAGGTATTCCATCACTCCGTAAACCTTGCCCGCTTGATGAATGTTTCTGCCTCCGCGTGCTGGGGGAACTTCTTCATTTCACGATGGAATTCCGGCGTGTGGGCGCCGCGCCGGCCGTTTTTCCACTTCAGACCGAGCTTTTTGTGCAGCAGCTCGTGATAGACGATGTAATCCACGACGAATTCCGGGACCGACTCGCGATCGAGCGACCGGCTGATCATAACGGTGTCGCGAAGAAAGTCGTAATGGCCGAATTTTCGTTTGGTGAGCTTGCGGCTCCAGATGAGTTTTGGACGGGGCACACTCCCTTCAAAATAGGTTTTGTTTACGCGTTCAAATGACTCGGCCAGGTCGTGAACTCTTCCGGCGGCGTCTTCCGCGATCCCACCGAGGGTCTCGATCTGCTCCTGAACGGCGCGATAGCGGGCGTCCATGGTCCATTCCAGAACCTGCTGCTGGTATCGGCGGGGATGGAAGACAAAATCAGCCAGCAGACTGAACTGGTCGGCGGAGAAGTGGATCATGGGGGTCGGCAGGAAAATATCCGTCCGTGTGTGCCGGCCCCGTACTTTGAAAAAACCGTTCATAGGCAGAAAGTGGATGATCGCGGGCAGGCAGAACCGTTTGGATCGGCTGAAGGCGGATTTGAAAATGGGTCTGGCTATTCGCAGGGCGGTTGTATAGGTGTCAAAGTGTTCGTGCTCGGAAAAATAGGCGAACCAGCCGCGAAGGTTCCGCGATTCGCGAGTGAGTCGATTGATGGGAATGGCATGTTTCGCGATCCGGTCCTCAACCTGCCGGCTCGTGCGGCGGATCTGCAGAAGAATGGTCTCCAGCTCGCCGGGATCGGTCGTCTGAGCCCATCGCCGGCGGATACCGTCGGCCAATTTGACGATCCCCGTGAATCGAATCTGCATGCTTTGCTCGTATTCGGTTACTCTTCCTGCTTCTTCTTGGTCGGGAGCGGAATGCCCAGATAGGACATCACTTTCTTGATGTCGTCCCAGACCTTGATCTTCTCCGCCGGGTTCCGCAGCAGGTATGCCGGGTGGAACGTCGGCATGAGCTTGACGATGTCGCCCGAGTTGGTCCCGGGACCGTCGAGATAGTAGTCGTAAAACCGGCCGCGGACGCGACTGATGGTTCCTTCCGCGTCGGGAATGAGCGCCCGGACCGCCGAGGCGCCGAGGGCGATTATCACCTTCGGATGGATGATCTGAAGCTGCCGGATCAAGTACGGAGAACAGGCGACGATCTCGTCAGGAGTCGGCGTTCGATTCTCTGGCGGTCGGCACTTAAGGACGTTCCCGATGTATACCTGCTCGCGCGCCATGCCCATGCCCTTGGTGATGATATCGGTGAGGAGTTGCCCTGCCCGTCCGACGAAGGGTCGGCCCTGTTTGTCTTCCTCAAATCCCGGGGCCTCACCAATGAAGACAATATCCGCGTTGGGATCGCCTTCTCCGAAAACGATATTGGTGCAACCTTTTCTCAGGCCACACTTTGCGCTGCTTCTGACCTGTGCCTCAAGCTCAGCCAGCAGGCGTTTCTTCTCCTCCATGTCAAGCCCCCCTGAAACAGAAGGCTGAGCTACCCGCGCGATTGCCGGAGGGGCCTGATCCTTGGGGACGAATTTGACGCCCCAGAACTTCAGCATCTTCTTGGAAGCGGATTTGGTTTTACCCACGGTCTTATTCTCCTGGCCCGGTTGTCAATGCAATGTGGCCTCTAGGGGTTCCTGATCGGTATTTATAACTGTCACTTCGAAAAACTGATTATCATATTCCGGCTTGCCTGCAAAGCGGACCTGGAAATATTGATCAGCCCTGCCCAGACAATACCACACTTTGTCGGCCTGGTCCAGTTCTTCGACCAGAACACGCACTTTTCGGTGCAGAAACGGTGCGCGAAACCGCTGGGCCAGCGCAGCCTCGAGTTTTTGAAGCCTTTCAAATCGCTCTTCCACTTTTCTGGGATCAGCCATCTCATTTCGCCAGTTGTAGGCGGGAGTCTCTGGCCGGGGACTGAACGGGAAAATGTGGATCTTGGCAAAGCCCGCTTTCTCGCAGACGTCCAGGGTGGCTTGGAAGTCCTCGTCGGTCTCGCCGGGGAAGCCGACGATAACATCCGTTGTCAGTGCGAGATCCGGCATGGTCTTACGGGCGGATTCGACGGCCCGGAGGTAGTCGGCCGACCGGTATTGCCTTCCCATTCGACGTAAAATAAGGTCGGAACCCGACTGCAGGGGCAAATGGAGGTGTCCGGCGACAATAGCGGAGCTGCTGAGCACCTGCAGGAGCGTCTCGGTCAGGTCCAGGGGTTCCAGGCTGGAAAGCCTTAGGCGGCCGAGATTTGGAATCTGAAGAATATCGCGAATCAGGTCGGCCAGTGGCTCTCTGGCATCGTTGAAGCGTGTCTTGCGGGTCGTGTCCTTCCCGTAGGCCCCGAGGAATATTCCGCACAGGACGATTTCCTGGTGTCCTGCCTGAACGAGGGCTTGGGCTTGCTCAAGAACCTGGTCTCGCGGTACAGAGTGGAGATTGGGTCTGAGGTGCGGGATAATGCAGTACGTGCACGCCGAGTTGCACCCATCTTGGACCTTCAAAAATGCTCGGTGTCTGGGCTGGCGTTGATGGGTCGGCGAAGAATCCTCGGCGGGGTCAAAATTGTTCTGGACCTGCGGGACGCAAGACGGTGTGATATCCATATTGCAAGTAATGTCGTCTTGGATACTTGCGGAGTTCCGAGGCGTGTCGGACTTGCCTGAGAACGTGTGGAGCAGATAGTGCTCCAGCGCAGAGAAAATCCCCCGGCGATGATCTGCGATAAGTGCTACCTGCGGAATATGCTGAAAGGAATGGTCGGCGAGAGAAGCGTAGCATCCCAACAAGGCGATTTTGGCGGCTGGGTATGAACGAGCAAGCCGGTAGACAAGCCGGCGCGATTTACCGCCCGCCGCGGAGGTTACCGCACATGAGTTGACCACACAGAGATCCGGATCGTCACCCCTGGTCGACTCCCGCATGCCGAATTGTTCAAGCAGGAGTTTGACCTGGTAACCTTCCGCCTGTGCGACCTTGCAGCCGAGAGCGAAGATTTTATACTTGAGCATACGTAATCGTATAATAGAAGAGAGTGAAAAACTCAACTAAACTCGTAGGAGATCGATAAATGCCTGCATCCAAGGCTGTATGGGCGATTGACATCGGTCAATGTGCCCTCAAGGCGTTGCACGCGAAAGTGGTGGGGGACGAGGTCGAGATTGACAGTTACGTGATTATCCCCCATGAGCAGATCCTCTCCCAGCCCGATGCGGACGAACCGGAACTCATTCGCAAGACGCTCAGAAAGTTCGTTGAACAGAATCCTGTCATCAAAGACCCCATCGTCATTTCCGTGCCCGGTCATCGAAGTTTTGCCCGATTCTCCAAGCTCCCCCCGGTCGAACCGAAGAAGATTCCCGATATCGTTCACTACGAAGCCACGCAGCAGATTCCATTTGGGATCGACGAGGTGGTCTGGGACTACCACATTTTCCAGGCGGAAGGCAGTCCGGAGGTGGAAGTCGGAATTTTCGCGATCAAGAAGTCGATTATCTCCCAGTATCTGGGTTATTTTCACGAATTGAACCTTCATCCGGCGATCGTTCAGACGGCCCCGGTTGCCTTGTACAACGCCTATTGCTATGAGGGACTTCTGGGCAAGGAAGCACACGTCATCGCGGACGTTGGCGCTCAGAACACGAATTTCCTGGTGGCGGAGGACTTCCGGCTGTGGTTGCGGAATATTCCTCTGGGGGGAAACAACTTCACCGAATCGCTGCAGAAGTCATTCAAATTGAACTTCGCCAAGGCGGAGGAACTGAAGTGCACGGCGGCCACGAGCAAATACGCCCGGGCGGTATTCCAGGCGATGCGTCCGGTATTTTCGGATCTTTCAGCGGAGTTTCAGCGGTCCATCGGGTTCTACACCTCGGTGAACCGGGAGGCCCAGGTGACACAGTTGTATGCCCTGGGCAGCGCGTTTCGTCTGCCGGGACTGCTCAAGTTCCTGCAGCAGAATCTGAACATGCCCGTCACGAAGATGGAAACGTTCAGCAAGGCAAGCTTGGCCGGCGGGATCAACGAAGCCGATTTTTCAGAGAACGTGTTGACGCTGGCGGTGTGCTACGGATTGATGGTCCAGGGGTGGGGGCTGGCGAAGGTCAAGACGGACCTGATGCCGCCGGAGATTGCCCGGCAGGTGACCTGGAAGAAGAAGGGGTACTGGTTCATCGCGACGGCGGCCTGTCTGCTTCTGGCGGCGGGCGCCGTGTGGCTGAGGTATGTCAGCGACTCCAGCGCCATTGCGGCGGACAGCGAGAAGAATGGGTCGCAGATCAAGCAGCGACTTGCGCCCTATGAAAAGTATCGCAATGACTTTCAGGCGATGTCTTCGCAGGGCAGTTCGGACGATAAGCTGGTGAGTGATTTTGAGAAGATGGGGACGGATCGACTGATCCAACCCCGATTGATGAGCCTCATAGCCTCCGCTATTCCGACCCAGGACGAGTTTACCAAAGCCCAGTCGATCGACGAATACAAGAAAGCGGCCAAGACGATCAAGCGGTCGGAGCGAAATCAGATTCTCATTGATCACATTTCGATGACCTACGTGGCGGACCTTTCGGACAAGCAACTGGCGGATCTGGAGAGCACGGGAAAGACGGCTTCACTGCGGGCGATGTCCAGTGCGAGCAATACGGGTGGAATGGGCGGGATGGGTGGCCCGATGGGCGGATGGGGCGGTCCTATGGGTGGTCCGATGGGCGGACGCATGGGCGGTCCGATGGGTGGCCCGATGGGCGGAGCTATGGGCGGTCCTGAGGGTGGCCCGATGGGTGGTCCCATGGGCGGTCCGATGGGCGGACCTATGGGAGGTCCG